>JAPSKD010000289.1 GCA_031177865.1 Bacillus sp. (in: firmicutes)
AGAAAAATTAGAACACTGGCTTCCAGTAGATGTTTACATTGGTGGAGCAGAACACGCTGTCCTTCACTTATTATACGCTCGTTTCTGGCACAAAGTCCTTTATGATATCGGGGTTGTATCAACAAAAGAACCATTCCAAAAGCTTTTCAACCAAGGAATGATTCTAGGTGAAAACAATGAGAAAATGAGTAAGTCAAAAGGAAATGTTGTAAACCCTGATGATATCGTTGACAGTCATGGTGCTGATACACTTCGTTTATATGAAATGTTCATGGGACCTCTTGATGCTTCTATTGCTTGGTCTACAAATGGCCTTGATGGATCTCGACGTTTCCTTGATAGAATTTGGCGTTTGATGGTGGAGGAGAATGGAGAATTAAATCCAAAAATTCAAGAGAATGAAGAAGCCTCTAATTTAGAAAAGGTGTACCACCAAACAGTGAAAAAGGTAACCGAGGATTATGAGGGCTTGAGATTTAATACGGCGATTTCACAAATGATGGTATTTATTAACGAAGCATATAAAGCAACTGTTCTACCAAAGCACTATATGGAAGGCTTTGTAAAAATGCTTGCCCCAGTAGCCCCGCATGTGGCTGAAGAACTTTGGGAAAAGCTAGGGTCTAGCGGTACAATTGCATATGAAACTTGGCCGGCATATGATGAAGCTAAATTAGTGGATGATGAAGTTGAAATTGTGATCCAAGTGAACGGGAAGGTAAAGACTAAATTACTAGTTCCAACAGAGGCCAGCAAAGAAGCAATAGAGGGAATTGCCATGGACGATGAAAGAGTAAAGGAACAAATTGAAGGGAAAACCATTCGTAAAGTTATCACCGTTCCTGGTAAACTTGTTAATATCGTAGCTAATTAAAAGAAAAGCGGAAGCGCCTCGTACAGGGGCTTATGACCTGAGAGCCCCTAGGCGCTGAAGCTGGACAAATACTAGTTCCCCCTGTTATACAGGGGAAATCTAATATAGGGGTGAGATAGATGGAAGAAATTCAGATTATTACGCCAGAAGAATTAAAGAAAAAGCTCGAAGAAGGGGAAAAACTTGAGCTTGTAGATGTTAGGGAAGATGAAGAGGTAGCGCAAGGAATGATACCGGGTGCCAAACATATCAGAATGGGCGAAATTCCAGCTAACCTTGACTATTTTGACAAAGATAAAGAATATATCTTTATTTGCCGTTCTAGCCGAAGAAGCGAAAATGTCTGCTACTATCTTAAGGACCAAGGATACAAGGTTCGCAATATGATTGGCGGAATGCTTGAGTGGACAGGTGAAACAAAGTAACGATTCCAAAGCGGAATCGTTTTTTTTTTTTTTGCCGAGTCTTTGACGATTGTGACCGAAAAGAAGATGGGCCTTAATTTGGGTAACAATCCAATCTTCAATCACTTATTATAAAATTCTGAAAAAAGGGGAATAAATGATAGAAAATAGGAAAGGGAGATTTCTTTGATACAAGTAAAGTTGTTCGACCGTGAGCATGAAAAGGATTTAGAAAAAGAAATGAACCGTTTTTTAAAAGGGTTAGATGAAAAGAAATTACTAGATATCAAATACAATGTTGCAGCCATTACTGAGGATGAAGAGGAAGAACAAATCTATTGTTTCTCAGCGATGATTATCTATCAGGCATGACTGGAAAAGCGGAAGCGCCTTGCTCAAGGAAAAAAGCAGTTCATTTTTTCCCAGGGGCGACAGGCATAAGACGAGCCGGGCGGAAGGTTGCTTTTTAACCTTCTGGACGGATTGGCTTAGACCTGAGAGCCCCTAGGCGCTGTAGCTAGACAATAAAATCATCATGCCTGATATTGTTTTTTAGCAGATAGAGCAGCATTGGTTCCCGCAAGTCTCCCGGTGACTAACGCTGAAGTGATGTTATAGCCGCCGGTATAGCCATGGACATCAAGAATCTCACCGCAAAAGTAGAGACCCTCCATCATTTTTGAAGCCATTGTTTGCGGTTCAATTTCTTTCACGGAGACGCCGCCCCCAGTTACGAATGCTTTTTCCAACGGTAAGGTCCCATTTACTTTAATCAAGAATTGTTTGCAGCTTTTCACAAAGGTACGAATTTTTTCATTTGAAATTGTTGCCCCCTGTTCTAAAGGATCAATTTCATTCCGCTCCAGCAGAAACAAAAGATATCGTTCAGGTACCAGACCTTTTAAGGTGTTTTTAATGCTTTTTTTTGGTTCGCTTTTTACGAGTTTCACAATTTCTTGAAAAAACTCTTCTTCTTTTTTAGCTGGTATCACATCTAAACTCATGGTCGCCTCGGTTAACTTCCATTTTTTCATTGCCTTCACCACAAATTGACTGCAGCGAAGGACTGCTGGACCACTAAGCCCAAAATGGGTAAAAATCATATCCATCCTGTGAGTGATAATCGCTTTCCCTTTTGGATTCAGTACACTTAACTCAATATCCCGTAATGACAGACCCTGGAGTGATTTATCTTTGATAAAGGGTTCATTTGAGGTGACAGGCACCTCAGTAGGAAACAGTTCCGTAATAGTATGCCCAGCTTTTTCGGCCCAGGCATAACCATCTCCAGTTGAGCCAGTATGAGGAACCGATTTACCGCCGACTGCTATGACAACAGATTTCGCTTCTATTTGGGTACCATTTTTTAATTTGACAGAAGAAACATGACCTTCTTTATAAACAACATCTGCAACCGGGCTATTGGTGTATACCTTCACCTTAAGCTTTTCTAATTGGGCCAAAAGGGCATCGACCACTGATTGCGCTTTATTAGAAACAGGGAACATCCGCCCATGGTCCTCTTCCTTTAGGGCAATACCTAATTTTTCAAAGAACTTGATAATATCTTCATTACTAAAAATTGAAAAAGCACTGTATAAAAATTTCCCGTTACCCGGCAAATGCTTGATGATTTCCTCGACGGGAAGGCGATTTGTAACATTACAGCGGCCGCCGCCGGATATGGCCAGCTTCCTGCCCAGCTTGTCTCCTTTATCAATTAATAGAACCTTTGCTCCTTTTTCGCCAGCGGCAATTGCAGCCATTAAGCCAGAAGGACCGCCACCAATAACAATTACATCATAATTCATACTTCCACCAACTTCATGTATATTCGTTTAAAATGAATAACCTTATATAGTATGAGACCTGCGCATTACTCCATTATAAACACTCTGATTGAAAAGAAAACGGATAGGCCGTTATTTTTACGAAATTTAGCACGGCTGTTAGTGGCATCGCAGCAAAAAGAGATGTAAACTACTAATAGTGTGCAAAATTGTGTTTACCAAAAGTTTGCTCATATGCACACAAACTTTTTCTTCACTGGGAAGGGATCCTAATTTTATGTCGTCAAAGCTTATAAGAGGAACATTTATTTTAACATTGGGTACCATTATTTCCAAGGTACTTGGCTTATTATATGTCATACCCTTTTATCAAATTGTAGACTCAGAAGGAACAGCGTTGTACCAATATTCTTACATACCCTACACCATCTTTATTAGTATAGCCACAGCTGGTGTGCCGCTTGCTGTTTCAAAATTCATCTCAAAGTATAATGCACTTGAAGAATATGCAGTTGGGCGGAGATTGTTCAAATCTGGACTAGTTATGATGCTATTGACGGGTATAGCTTCATTCTTAATTTTGTATTTGTCAGCACCGCTTATAGCTGACATGATCATAGCAGAAAAAGATGATATCGAATCAAGAGTACATGATATCATCACGGTTATCCGTGCGGTTAGTTTTGCATTGATTGTTATACCGTTTATGAGTTTAATTAGAGGATTTTTTCAAGGACATCAATCAATGGGACCATCCGCAGTTTCCCAAGTGGTGGAACAGATTGTCCGGATTACCTTCACACTCGCAGGGGCCTTTATCGTTATAAACGTCTTAAATGGAAGCATTGTAACGGCTGTTAGTGTGGCAACCTTTGCAGCGTTTGTTGGGGCAATTGGAAGTTTGATGGTTTTATTTTGGTACTGGTATAAACGGAAACCGTATTTAGATCAGCTCCTGCAACAAGATAAAGGGACAGTACAGGTATCGTTAAAGGAAATTTATAAAGAAATTATCATTTACGCAGCTCCATTTGTATTTGTTGGAATTGCCAATCCATTATTTCAAGCGATTGATCAAGTGACCTTTACACGTGCCATGCAGGATATAGGTAACAGCTATAAGGCGGCGGAGGCAGCATTCTCCATCTTAAATTTTGAATCGCATAAAATTGTGATTATCCCTGTATCTCTTGCGACAGGGTTCTCATTGGCTCTTGTTCCAAGTATCACAAAGGCATTTGTAGAAAGTGATCGGAAAGCGTTAAAGCAGCAATTAAATCAAACCTTTCAAGTCTTATTGTTCTTAACACTGCCGGCAGCAATTGGACTTTCTCTATTAGCAGAGCCGATCTACACTATATTTTATGAGCATAAAGAGCTTGGATTTGAAGTACTAAGAGCCTATGCACCAGTTGGTATTCTATTTTCTTTATTTTTAGTCACTAGTTCAATTCTGCAGGGAATCAATGAACAACGATGGACAGTATTAAGTTTGTTAGTGGGATTACTCATTAAATTGTCTCTAAATATTTCTCTAATTACTATGTTTGAGACAAAGGGCGCGGTATACGCAACGGCACTTGGATATATCGGAGCTATATTGATTCAATTACTTGTTATAAAAAATTATGCAAAATATCCATTTTTATTTGTATGGAGAAGGAGTTTGTTAATTGTCATCTTTGCTGGAATCATGTGGGCTGGGACCGAAGTCGTTTATCAGCTGCTATTGTTAGTTTTAACTCCGGAATCAAAGTTCCAATCACTAGTAATTATCGTTGCTTGTGCAGGTGTTGGAGCTGTTATCTATTTTTACCTAGGATTAAAATCTGGACTTGTAAACAGACTATTTGGTGACAGGGTTGACCGAATAAAGCGGAAATTAAGATTGACCAATTAAACTCCTAAAAAAGAGGAGGATTACCTTGAGAATCGATAAAATGCTAGCCAATTTAGGGTATGGCAGCCGAAAAGAAGTAAAGCAGCTTTTAAAAAGCGGGGCTGTTAAAGTTGACGATGTGGTCGTGAAAGATCCAAAACAGCATGTTGATACAAATAAACAAAGTGTTACTTTAAATGGTGAAGTAATTGAATATAAAGAATTTATCTATTTAATGATGAACAAGCCTCAAGGAGTACTGTCAGCAACAGAGGACAGTGTTGGGGAAACCGTTATCGATTTATTGGAACTAGAGGACCAGGTATATGAGCCGTTTCCAGTCGGAAGATTGGACAAGGATACCGAAGGCTTATTATTGATTACCAATGATGGTCAATTGGCCCATCGCCTTCTCTCACCTAAAAAGCATGTACCCAAGACTTATTTTGCAGTGATAGACAGGGAAGTAACCGAAGAAGACATAAAAGCTTTTGCAGAGGGAGTTACACTTGATGATGGATATGAAACAAAACCAGGTGAACTGAAAATTTTGAAGTCTGGTATACGATCGGACATCGAGCTGACCATAACCGAGGGCAAGTTCCATCAAGTGAAAAGAATGTTTGAAGCAGTTGGAAAGAAAGTCGTTTACCTGAAACGGATTTCAATGGGACCATTACCTTTAGACGAGACTCTTGAATTAGGGGAGTACAGAGAACTAACGGATGAAGAGATAGAGATGCTAAGGAATTACCAAGTAATTACCAAGTAATTACTTGGTAATTACCATGTAAAGTAAAAAGGACAAGGCTGTGTGCCTTGTCCTTTTTACGCTTGAAGAAAGGATGTTAACATCCAATTATGTTTGCTTAGTTTTTCAATTAATTCCGTGAACATATCACTCGTTACCTCATCATTCCCCTGTTCGGCAACCACTTTAGCTTCCTTTAATTCAGAGATAAGCTGGGAGAAATCATTTACCACAGTTTGTACCATTTCTTCTGCTGATAGCGTCTCAGTAGTTTCTTCAATTGAAGCATATTGGATGTATTCTGTTAATGTTGAAATCGGCTTTCCACCTGTTATTAATAACCGTTCAGCTAATTCATCAATCGTTGCTGCTGCCTCTTCATATAGTTCCTCGAATTTCGCATGTAAAGTGAAAAAGTGTGGCCCTTTTACATACCAGTGGAAACGATGTAATTTTGTGTATAACACATTCCAGTTTGCAAGTTGTTGGTTCATCACTTGTTCGAGTGTCATTGTTTGTATCATATGTTCATTCCTCCTAAATTCTTATCTGTATTAATTATAACACGTATTAATTAAAAGTAAATATTAAATTATAATTATTATAAATAATTTTAAAGGAAATATTTATATAAGTAAGCAATTTAAAAAATGGGTAATCTAAAAATATTTACTACAC
>JAPSKD010000290.1 GCA_031177865.1 Bacillus sp. (in: firmicutes)
TCGGATGCCGTGTTTTCTAAGTTTATTTACACCTTCAACATAACACTGAAAATCATGGGCACGATTGATTAGTAATGCAGTACGTTCATGTACCGTTTGCAAGCCAAGCTCGACCCATAAATACGTTCTTTGGTTCAATTCAGCTAAATATTCAACGACATCATCTGGGAGGCAATCTGGACGAGTTGCAATCGATAAGCCGACTACACCCTCCTGTTTGAGAACCTTTTCGAATTTTTCGCGAAGAACCTCAACAGGTGCATGTGTATTGGTATAGGCTTGAAAGTAGGCCATATATTTGCCATCTTTCCATTTCGTATGCATTTTTTCCTTAATTTCAAGGAATTGTGTCTCTAAATCATCCGCTCGGTCACCTGCAAAATCGCCTGATCCCGCAGCACTGCAAAAAGTACAGCCTCCGTGTGCAACCGTACCGTCACGGTTTGGGCAGTCAAAGCCGCCATCTAAAGCCACTTTAAAAACTTTATGGCCAAATTGCTGGCGTAAGTGATAATTCCAGGTATGGTAACGTTTATCGTCAGTAGCATATGGAAAAGGGTTGGTCTGAGTCAATTCAGAAACCTCCTTAGTTTTTTAAGCATAAAGTCAATTTTATCACGAAAATAACCGCTTATCCAACTGAATTGTTTACCAGTAATTATCACGTTATAGGAAAAGGGAGAGAGAACAAAATAAGATATGAAGCACTTTGACTCATTGAGGGAAGTGTTTTACCAAATAGAAGGGGGTCCTTAGATGGCTACTCGTGCTTCAATGGATGCGTTAATCCAGCAATGTGAGGATGTTATTCGCTATGCACAGGATCAATTAAAAGAAAGCAGCCTTCAAGAGCATTACAACAATGATGATTATACGAACGCCTTACAACAGCTTGAACAAACCTATCAAGATATTGCAAAAATGGCTCATAGTGCTAATGGGCAGCAGCGGGATCAACTCCATCGGATGAGACTTCAAATTCAACAGCTTCAAAATAATATGATTTTAGAGGGTCAAGCATTTAGAGGAGGAGATCTTTCTTGAAAAAGCGATCTAAACAACAAAACCCTGAACAAAAAACTCGAAATGGGAATAACAATCAGGATCTTGAGCTTGGTCAGGATGTTGATCTTATTAAACAATCTAAAAAGAAATATGAAAAATCAGGTGGTCAGCCTGTGAAGTCAAAGTTTCACCAAGAAAAGGACCAATCATCTTAATCATTCGCTTCAGACCTTCAACGTATGTTGAAGGTCCTTTTTATGATGAAAACCCCTAATACCACCGTGAAAATAAGGTAAAATCGCCGTTCACAAATTAGAAATAACTCAATATCTTTTTGTGATTTTGGTCACAGAATGGGTTTGGGCTTCATGGGATAATAAGTTATGAATTCGACTTCTCGTGATTAATCTTGATGATTCTTGTGAATGCATTCACAAAAAGTTCACAAATTGAAAGGAAGTAAGTACGATGAAAAAATTACTGCTTAACATAAATATACTCCTGTGCTTTTTATTGTTATTGAACCCGTCGAATATTGCCGGAGAAGAGAATCAAAACGTTTTGACAATGGAGGAACTTTCAATCAAGATAATGCCAGAATTTGCTTACCATCCCAATGATGATAAGAAAGAACATCCCCCATTATTGATTGGCTATCAAGGAACTATGCGGAATCTTTCAGAACAGCCGCAAAAGGGACAAATTAAACTGCCGCTCCCTATGGAAGAAAAGAATTTTAGGATTGGCTATGTGGCTGATTATTCAAGTGATTTATCAAAGGTGTATGAAATTGAGTACATAATCGACCGAGAAAAAGGAACCATTTCTTGGGCAACAAGTGAAGAGATACAACCAAATGATGTTTATAAATTCGTGGTTGAATTTTATATCGATACTATAAAGGTTGAAAAAGAAAAGAAAACAATGTCATACCATTTTAAAAGCTTTACGGATATAGGTTTGTTTAATGTTTCGTTTATAGAACCTCTAAAGGCAAAAAAGGTAAAACTTAACCCAGCAGCAGAAAAGAAAAACACTCATATTGACGAAGAAGGAGTTCACTCCTATTTCATTCAAGGATTAAAAGCCGGAGAAGAGAAAGTTTTTACCCTTACGTACGAACGAGAAGAAAAGACGCCTACGGTCGAGATGATGGAGAAGCAAGAACAACAACCAATGGACACTTTGGAAAATAAAAAAATTCCAGTTATCCTTTCAATCGCAGCAGTTAGTGGAATAGGCTTACTTGCTGCAGGTGCATTTGCCATCTTAATGAAAAGGAAACGAGAAAAGAGATAGCGTGCAAGACCATTCCTTTCGGTAATAAAGTGCTCACGTACTTTATTCAATAAATTAGAGAGAAAGTTCTATATTATGGGAGGTGAAAGAATGTTAAAAAGAGGGCTTGAAAAATTGCTGGCAATTGATAAAAGGGTATTAATTTTAGGTGCTCTACTCGCTGGCGTACTCTTTTCATTCGGGACAGTTAAAACAATGGCTTACTTAGATTCACCCGGTTTTTGTCAAAACTGTCATACAATGAAGTCTGTATATACATCATTTGTGGATTCTACTCATGCAGAATTGCAGTGTAACGATTGCCATTTACCACACAAAAGTGAGGTAGGGAAATTATTTTTTAAGGGACGCGCAGGGATCACACATATTTTTTATAACACCCTGGGTACTGAGGATATACCAGATAGAATTTATGCGACAACACGAACATTGAGAGTTATTAATAAAAACTGTGCAGAGTGTCATAAGAGCACTGTTGATAATGTCTCACATGACGCAAAAGAAAACTGTATGTCATGTCACCAGACAGTACCACATGGAAGCGACTTCAAAGATGATAGTTATGATCAACCGCCTAAGTCCGGTGAACTATTAAAAAATAAGGGAGGATTTTAAGAATGAATAGGTTCCGTTATGGGGCATATCTCCTTCTACTAGTAATTGTTCTCATCATTACTGGCTGCACAAATTCCAATGATGGTGCAAGTGAAAAGATGACAAGTGCTAAGGAAGCGACGGGAAAAACAGGCCTTTATAAGGATGAAATAAGCAATGAAGCTTTTAAAGAGTTATTTCCACTTCAATATAATAGCTATATGAAAAATGAAAAAATGGAAGATACAAAATACAATGGATCCGTAAAGCGCAGTAAGTACGACCCTGATAAAGAACCATTACTTCCAGTACTATTTAATGGTTATGGATTTGCCACTGAATATAATGAAGACCGTGGTCACGTATATGCTTTGGAAGATGTAAGGGATGTTAAACGTATTACCGATAAGTCTGTTGGTTCTTGTTATACTTGTAAATCAACTGCAGTCCCTCAAATGATTGAAGAAATGGGCGACGATTATTGGGGAGCCAATTTTAATCAAGAAATTTGGCCAAAAGGGGAAGCAATGGGGCACTCACCAATTGGATGTTCTGACTGTCATGACCCCGAAACAATGGACTTACGTGTTACACGTCCAAGTTTTTATAAAGCTTTAGAAGCTCAAGGAATTGATACTTCAAATCCAACTAAGAACGATATGCGCAGCTATGTTTGCGGTCAGTGCCATGTAGAATACCACTTCGCGGCAGACAACAGCGAAGTAACTTTCCCTTGGGATAATGGTTTTAAGCCTGAAGATATGTATGAATATTATAATACGATTGCGAAAGAAAATGGCTTTGAAAAAGATTGGGTTCATAACATTTCTAGTGCTCCGATGTTAAAATCACAGCACCCTGAATATGAAACACATGCTAGCGGTACCCATGGTAAGGCTAATGTGTCCTGTGCAGACTGTCATATGCCTTATGAACGTGTTGATGGAAAAAGAAAAATCACTTCACATTATTGGACTTCACCGCTTAAAACAATGGATACATCTTGCGGCCAATGTCATGGTGATAGAGATTTAGACAAGCTAAAAGATCGGGTTATTGAAATCCAAGATGCAAACGTTAGTGCCTTACATGAAGCTCAGGATATCTCAACCACAGCTCACTATTATATTAATAAGATGATTACGTCTGGAGTAAGCCAAGACAAGATTAAGCAAGCTCAAGAATTTGTACGTAAGGGTCAATGGTTCTGGGATATTATTGCAGCTGAAAACTCTTCAGGCTTCCACAATCCGCAAGGTTCAATGGATTCATTAAGAGAATCTGTTGTACAATCAAACAATGCCATTCGCCTAGCAACGGAAGAGCTAGTAAAAAAAGGTGTAAGCATTGAAGAACTTAATTCTGAAATTGAAAAAGTGAAAACAGCTGTCCAAGCTGAATCTGTAAACGAGAAGAAGAAGGATCATGCCGTAAACAGCTACTTCCCTGCTCAGCAGCTAGTAGTGCCAGTAGTAAAAAAATAGACCCTTTAAACCATTTTCCTAATCGTCCCGCTAAGAAGGATTAAGAGATGTTTGGAAAGAGTCCATAAATAAAGTTGTAGAAAACACTGTTTCTATTTGAGGAACAGTGTTTTCTGTAGTTATCGTGAATAATTTACGTCTCGCTGTCAATAAAACTTATTTGGTATTGGTCTAAAATGGAGGGAAATTTAATATTTTATAAGAAAATCCATTATGAAATAGGTGAGGCGCCATGTATGTTGTCCACTTTTTTGAAAACAAAGTAGAGATATTAAATCAGCTTCTTGGAAGTGTTCCAGCCATCGGTGAACCGGTTACCATTAAAGGTCGTAAAGGGAAAGTCACTGGTGTTAATCACGTTGATGACAAACATGTCCATGTAGAAATTACAGTAGAAAAAGTAGCAGTTAAAAATAAACCTACAGCCGCTGACCTAGCAAAAAAGAAAAAGAGATAAGTACCAAAGCCAAAGCCCTTTTTATTGAAGGGCTTTTACTTTTTGGTGATAGCATTGTTATTTTAAAAAACTATACTTTTGCTTTATGTAATATTATCCAATAATACAAGATTATATTTAAACAGCTTAAAGAAAAAGATTGTCAGGAATCTTGAATGGGTCTAAAATATATTTTTGGAACTTGTTATTGTTATTGTAAAGGAGCTTTTTTATGCCACGTGCCTTATGGCTATTAATTATTGGGATGGCAGTGAATGTAACAGGCTCTTCTTTTTTATGGCCTTTAAATACCATCTATATTCACGACCACTTAGGAAAGTCTTTATCGATTGCAGGTGTTGTTTTAATGCTGAATTCAGCTGCAAGCGTTATTGGAAATCTTTATGGCGGAAGTCTATTTGATAAAATAGGCGGCTACAAATCTATTCTTCTAGGAATAGGTATATCCCTTTCAGCCCTAGTTGGGTTAACTTTCTGGCATGGCTGGCCGGAATATATTGTTTTCCTTACCATTATTGGATTTGGAAGTGGAGTCACTTTCCCAGCCATGTATGCGATGGCGGGAATGGTTTGGAAGGAAGGTGGACGTAAAGCCTTTAATGCTGTTTATATTGCTCAAAACCTTGGGGTAGCGGTCGGAGCCGCAATTGGCGGCATTCTTGCTGATTACTCATTTGAATTAATCTTCCTTGCTAACACCGTTATGTATATTATCTTTTTACTAATCGCTATTTTTGGCTATAAAGGGATTTCAACTGGTTTGGCCAAACAAGCGAATAACCTTCAGGATACAGCACTTGAAAAGGAAAGAAAAAATCTTTTTGCTTTATTGATTTTATGTTCAGGTTATTTGCTATGCTGGGTTGGCTACGTTCAATGGATGACAACGATTGCTTCTTATACTCAGGAAATTAATATATCATTATCGCAATACAGCCTATTATGGACGATAAACGGTGCATTAATTGTTCTTGGTCAGCCATTATTAAATGGTTTGCTTAAGCGTCTTGCTGCCACCCTAAAGGTACAAATCCTCATCGGTATTGCTATTTTTATTGTTTCATTCCTTATAGCAGGAAATGCAAGCGCATTTTCAGGATTTCTAGTAGCGATGATTATTTTAACCATTGGGGAAATGTTTATTTGGCCGGCAGTACCTACAATTGCCTTTGGCCTAGCACCAAAAGGGCGCGAAGGATTTTATCAAGGAATTGTTAATAGTACTGCTACCGGGGGAAGAATGATTGGACCTTTACTTGGTGGAATGCTCGTCGATTTTTACAGTATGTCAGCACTATTCCTTGTATTAATTGGCTTATTCTTTATCGCGATTGTAACAACCTTATTGTATGATCGTATTTTAAAATCAAGAAAAAAATTATTAGATAAAAATTTGCCAGTCTCATGATGAGTCCGGTTTTTATTTGTTTAAAAATAAATACTATAGGACATACTGATTTTGGTGAATGTTTACTTGCATACTGACGGGAAATTTATTACAATAACCGTAATACTTTTTATATCAAAGACAGTGA
>JAPSKD010000291.1 GCA_031177865.1 Bacillus sp. (in: firmicutes)
ATTTACAAGTTACAAGCTCGAAAATGTGGTGAAACTTAAAAGTTCCTATGCTATCCGTATTTATGAGCTGCTAAAACAATATGAAAAGATTCAGGAACGGACCTTTTTGATTACGGACCTGAGGAAGATGCTGGGGGCTGAGGATGTTTATCCAGCCTATGGGAACTTTAAGCAACGCGTTTTAGTTCCTGCCCAGAAAGAATTGAAGAAAAAGACCGATATCATGTTTGATATTGAAGAAATTAAGACAGGCAGGAAAGTGACCAAGATTAAGTTCCTGATAAAGTCTTCAAAGAAAAAGGGAACTCAGCAGTTATCTCTATTCGAAGGTCATCTACAAGAATTCCAGATGCCGAATTTATTCAATGAACAGGTTAAGAAGCTTGGGATGAAAATGGGGATTCAACTGACCGACGAACTGATTAGATCATGGGAAAAACACGGACAGGAAAATGTTCTGTCTCTCATGGAGAAGATTCAGTCCCGTAAAGACATCGACAACCCAGTAGGATACATAACAACCGTCCTGAATGCCCAATCCACTACCTCGCAGGCACAGGATTTTTCTTTACAGGAAAACCAAGGGGTGATTTTGACTCACTTGATTTCCCATTTTCGCAAATCTAAGGAGCCGATGCCCGATTGGTTTTTAAAGCAGATGGCCATAGAGGAAATGCAGAAGCATTTTAATATGGATTCCGATGAAGCGTTGCATGAGTTTGAACGTCTGAAATCGAACCTCTATGACCTCTTGGATGTAAAGGAATCGGCACCAAAAATGTTATCTGATGATGAGTTCGAGGAGGAACAGAGAAAATTAGCGGAAGAGCTCTTAGAGTTCAAATCATAAATATAACAAATTTGGTGTTAGGTCTTAATTCTAACTTAAGGGTAAGAAAGTATAACTTATTTGGTGCGTATTGAGCAGTTCTCATTAGAAATGCTTGCACAACTTATAAACACTGTTGAAGGTCATATTCAACAGTGTTTTTTTATTTTTAGCTGAGCTAGATAACTATATATTGATTCAAGATAAGAACTTGAATACTGGTGGGAAAATTGTTGTAGGTTCCATCAATTAAGAAAAGCAGCCTTATTTGGCTGCCTTCTGTCCGAGGGATTTGGCGCAGGCTTCACATATGCGCTTTTCCTTGTATTCTATTAAGTCATCCTGTTCGCCACAGAATGTGCAGCTTATTGCATATTTTTTCAAGATGATACTGTCACCATCCACGAGGATCTCAAGCGGGTCTTTTTCCGCAATGTTCATTGTTCTTCTTAATTCCATCGGGATTACAATCCTCCCTAGTTCGTCTACCCTCCGTACCACACCCGTTGACTTGGCCATTTTTATAACCCTCCATCTTTAGAGTCTATTATACCTATTCGTAGCGATATGTCATTTTACGGGGGATATTGTATAACTTTGCCCTTCTGAAATTCAGGGGCTCCTAGAGTTGGAGTCTGGACTGTTGTTATCGGAGGTACGATAAGACACTTTTACCACTTTTGTACACGGGTTAGGGACTTCCCTATATCATAAACAACTAAAATGATCTTCTTTTGGTTCATGGATAACTATCTGTGCACAAAAGCTTGAATACGATCTGGTTCCCCTCTAAGTTAATGTTATGGGCAATATATTGAGGTTCCACAATTTTCTTAACTTTAACTAATACAAATAAAAAACATCCATTTTCTAATTTCTTCGTTTGGCCGTCACTCAATGACTCTGTATTTGAACGGTTTCTGAAGGGTTATACTAGCCTTTGATGATATAACGACTTTTATAACAAAGGAATGGTTTCATGAATATTTCCATCAAAATTAGATACAACTCTCCAGCTGGTATCGTTACCCAAGGTGGTACCTTTTCCTTGAAAAGGAGAAGGCCTGAACAGGTAGCAATGGAATGGTTACAGGAGATAAAGCGTCAGGTTAATTATGAAGGATTGATTGAGGTTATTATTGATGGCAATCAAGATATAACAAATTTGGTTAGAGAAATGGAAAAATCCCAACTCAGCGAGTAAAGCACCTTTCATGACTGGGTAGTGTTTTTTTTCGGTTATTTATGAACTGCCTCACCCTAGATACCTGTATCTTTGATATATTTGATTCCCGCAAAACACAATGGGTATGCCCAATCTGAGTAAACATGGAATCGGTGTGGGATCGTTCATCTTTAAAAAGAGTTTGTTACAAACCATCCAGTAAGATTGAATTGTTTCTCTGTTTTTTGGCATAGTAAGTTCCTTTACATAATTAATCACTAATGAAATAAGGCTTTCCACTTAGTGAGCGGTGGAAAGCCTTTGTTAATAAATTTATGATAACCATCCATCAAAACTTGGCAGTCGTAGCAACCCCGTCTTAGTATAGTTACGGAATTTCACCCGCACACCAATTGGAGCAATGTATGCAAAGTCTTCATTTTCCTTTAACACAGGTGCTCGATAAACCTTAGATCTATCCTTTGGAGGCACCCCAAGTTCCATTACCCCCATATATTTGCCATCTGAATCCGTCAGCAGCCAGCCAAAATCCTTTGGTTGCTTTCTGTACCCAATTAAAAAGACCTCTGCATATTGATAGTTAATAACTTTCAACCAGTCTTTCGATCGTTTTCCTACTTGGTACCTTGAGTCTTTACGTTTTAAGACGATTCCTTCTAAGTTATGATCCTTAACGGCCTCAAAATAGGCAGCTCCATGACCTTCCGAAAACTGCATCTTAGCAAGGAAGGCAGAATCAGTTGGTACCAACTCACTTAGTATTCCCTTCCGATGGATCAGAGGCAGACCAGTTACACGCTTGCCATGATGTTTGATGACATCAAAGGCAACGAAACTGACCGGTGTTTTATTTTTGTGGCTCATGAACCGGCTCATAACGGCTTCAAAATCTGGTTTACCTTTGGTATCGGAGACAATTAGCTCACCGTCAAGTACGGTGCCAGGAGGTAAGCCGAGCGAATGGAGTTCGGGGAATTTAGAAGTAATGTCGTTATTATGGCGGGAGAATAGGCGAACCTTTTCTTGTTCGTCGACTGAATATATTAAACGGATGCCATCGAGTTTCAGTTCGGTAATGTAATCCTTAGAATCAAATGGCTGTTCCGATTTGTGTAAAAGCATTGGAGAAACAAACGTCAACACAATCACCTTCCTGCATCATATGTTATCATGACATAGACGGATGTACTATGGTCGTTGACTAGTAGATTTATGGAAATAAACACCCTTTAACCCTTCTAAGATGGCAGGGTATGTAATGTTATACACGTATAAAGGCTATTTAAGATAATAACACCTAAAATGAATATAACAGTTTATAAAATGAAATATGGGAAAGAAATTAAACCAATCCCCTGCTCATAAGCATTTTTTCAAAATCTCACTATCTGGAGTGAGGTTGAACAAGCTTCTCATTTCTCCCTTAACTAAAGGAGGGCAAATATTAAAAGGCAGCGGAGCTTCCGTTGCCTTTTAACAACCATTCTATAAATTTTTCTGGAAAATAACTTTACTTGCTTATAATACTGCTCTAGCTGCTTCTAATGCTGCTTCATAATTTGGATGGTCTGTTGATTCATTTACATACTCAACATATGTTATTTTGTCGTTTGTATCAACAACAAAAATAGCACGTGCTAACAAGCGAAGTTCTTGGATAGCAACACCATATGCTTCACCGAACGAAAGATCACGATGATCTGATAATGTTTGTACATTCTCAATACCATTTGCTGCACACCAATTTTTCTGTGCAAACGGTAAATCAGCGCTAATAGTAAGAACCTGTATATTACCTAATTTAGAAGCTTCTTCGTTAAAACGACGTGTTTGTGCATCACAAACAGGAGTATCAATAGATGGTATAACAGAAATTAAACGAACTGTCCCTTTTGAATCAGCGAGTGTAACAGGTGATAAGTCATTCGCTAGGACTGTAAATTCAGGAGCTATATCTCCAACCTTTACGTCGTTTCCTAATTGTGTTACTGGATTTCCTTTCCACGTAAAATCAATCATTTTACTTCCTCCCTTAAAAATATGTACAGTCCAAATATAAATCAACTATTCTGAATCATCAATCTATTATGTGTATGATTTTAAGTTTTTTGTCAAAATGATTAACTCATTAACGAAAAAACTGCCAAGTTGATAACTTAGGAATTCGATTCACCTTAATTCTGTCTCCTATTCGATTTTATGGTCTGATGAACTACCACTATAAGTAAAAGGTGTATTTCTTTAGTACATTCTTTTAAAAAAGAAGGCTTTTGTGGAGTAGTATCGGTCAAATATGAAAAGACGATCACATTGAATGAAAACGTTTCTAAGATTGGTTTAGTATATAAACAGTATCCTTATACTGCTCAGCCAATGACTTTGTATCTTTAAATATATTATGAGATACGTGTTCCATTTCTAACTGATTCATCCGGCTTTAAAAGAATTACTTCCCCCACTTCAGGGACCCCACCTAATACTAATACCTCAGATTTAAAACCTGCGATACGCCTTGGAGGGAGATTAACTACTCCTAGCACTTGGCGGCCACAAAGTTGTTCAGGAGAATATCTTTGTGTAATTTGAGCCGAGGAATACTTTATGCCTACCTCTTCTCCAAAGTCAATTTGCAGTTTTATAGCAGGTTTTCTTGCTTCCGGAAAGGGTGTGGCCTTGATGACCGTTCCAACTCGAATATCTAGCTTAATAAAGTCTCAATTTTTGCCATAGAAAGTTTACCAACCTTTTATCACTTAATTTTAAAATATTACACATTATTGACCTATCCTACGTTCCTTTTGAGTGGCAGAATTTTCGGAACACAACATTAATATTCCTAATCCTAACATTAAGAGGAAAATCCCTAACCAAGAGGTACTATTTAAGCTTTCTCCTAAAATGAAAATTCCTAATAATGTTGCAGTTAATGGTTCTGCTAAAGAAAGTGTAACGGCAGTTGATGAAGAGATATGGGTAAGACCTTTAGCAAAAAGGAAATAGGCAATTCCAGTTGCTATAATTCCTAGTGAAAGGCTAACACTCACACCACGAAAACTCATGATCCAAGACATATCAAAAACGAATAAAAATGGAGATAAACAAATTGCACTAAGAGTGAAAACGACTGCTACTACTGATAATGACGAATGTTTTTCAACTAAAGTTCTACTTATAAGAGTATAACTTGCAAAGGATAACCCAGCCCCAAGAGCCATTACTATTCCAACAGGATCTATAAAAACCGATTCTTTATTAACAAATAGCATTAGGCAGCCTACAATTGATAGTAAAGTAGAATACCACCAAATTTTTGCTGGTCGAATCTTTAATAATATCCATTCTGTGAGACCCGAGAAGATCGGTGCACTCCCAATTGCTACTACTGTCCCAATGGCCACTCCAGTGATTGAAACTGCAGAGAAAAATAATGGTTGATACAATGCCATACATAAGGACGCCATTATTGTTGTCTTGATTGGCCAACTTTGAAAATTGAACTTTCCTTTTATCAGAACAATTAGTACTAAAAATGTACCTCCTACCGCTAAGCGAGAAGCCCCAATGGCAATCGGGTGAGCTGTTTCCGGCGCTAGTGCCTGAGATGTACCCGTGGTCCCCCAAAGTATTGCTGCAAGTAACACTAAAAAAGGAGACATTTTCTTCTTCATTTTGCTCACCTCAATAAAAAAGATAAAAAGAATATTTGAACTTAGTATAGAAAATTTTTAAAAAACTTTCTTTACCAGGTTTAATTTCCCTTTTATCCATTATTAAGAATTCTATATTTTTGTGGAGGTATACCCTCTAAACCAACAAACCACCTTGTAAACGATGAAGAATTCCCAAAACCCAATTCCTCACTAATCCTCGACATGGACCAGACGGTCGAAATTAATAGATGTTTTGCCTCCTTCAACCGAAGTTCAGATATATAAACTTTGGGGCTTCTTCCAGTTTTTTTCTTAAACCATGCTGAATAATAGACTGGGTGGAAATGTTCTATTTTGGCTAAAGTTTGTAATTGAATTGGCTCCTTAAAATGCTTATGAATATAGTCAATTGAAGGGGAATTCGAGATTTGAAGTTTGTTTGTCACATATCTAGTCAAATCTATTAAGGCAGATGTGCTTTCCTGATTCTTCGCCTCCTCTAATAGCAAATAACGGATTGAAGTCCATTGATTATCCAACCGTATATACATGTCACTTGTATCCTCTGGCAAATAGTGTATTGGAATATCTAAGATCAAAAATTCATTCCTATCCATAGAACGGTAGTTATGTTCTAACTTGGGAGGAATGAAAAAACAATAATCTGAGTTAAGG
>JAPSKD010000292.1 GCA_031177865.1 Bacillus sp. (in: firmicutes)
TAAAATCATTCTGTTGATCCCGGCGTTTTGGCTGATAGCTGGCCATTCCGCCGGGGCGACCCCTGATTTTGATAACTTAACTCCGAATACCTATGAAAAAAAGGAATTCAAAGAGAATACCGATTACCTGCATGAAAAATCACTTTATGAAAATAAGAAAGAGATCCCCGAAGAACAAAAGGATCTTACTTTTACAAAAAAGAACCTGGATCCTTTAAAGGAAGTGAAGGATCAGCTTTTTGATGGCGGTGAAACCACTAATAATACCATCACTGCAAAAGCAGACCAGATTCAGCTTTTTTCCGATTCTAAACAGGATAGCTTCTTGATGGCAGAGGATCAAACTCCCGCTGAACAAGATAACAAATTAATCTTTCTTTATATTATTCTGCTTGTCATTGCCATAGGTGTGATTATGGGATTCCTCATACCGAGGATGGCAAGGCAGGGGGATAATTAAAAGCTGAGTGAGTTGCATGTTCTGTTTTTGAACCTGCAACCGTCAGCTTTTAATCACACTTCTATCAAAATAAACTTCTTCCGAATCATTCTCCAACTTAGAATAATTCCAAATTTTAAAGATAATGCGGGGTGACAATCGTGAATGATAATTCTATTTTAATAAGCCAGTTATATAGAGATATTTCCTATCTGAACAATGAAATCAGTAAAAACAATGAAATATTGGTACGACTGAGAAAAGCACAACTGGAAATCTCATCATGTCAGGAAGAATTTATGCTTAATAAGCGTTATATTCATCAGCCTAATTTAAATCCGTCGGTTTGGTCAGGAAAACATGCTAATGAGTTTGATGACATACGAGGAGGTATGGAAGATACCTATATGAGGATTGGGAACATTGAAGTTGAAGGAATGTTAAACAATATTGAAGTGAAGATAACTCATTACGAAGGAGTAAATAAGTCTCTTTCAAGCACAATTTCTTCTAAACGTTATCGAATCTCACAATTAAGAGATTAAAAAGGCATGACTATTGAGGTGAAAAAATGACCGAAATTAAATTAATTCAAAGTGAAGTGGAAAATGCCCTAAGTGAACTCAAAAGCAAGGCAGAAGAGTTTGATATCAGCAACCCTTCAATTTCATTCCCTGAAAGCAGTTTGGATCTGCTTTCTGAAATCACTAAAATTGAGCAAAAGTATTATACAATCATTAACCAATATCAAAATTTGCTAATTAAAACAGAACAAGATATGAGAACTCTAATAAATCAGCTTGCTCAAAAAGATAAAGAGCTCTCTCAAAAAATGAAATAATGGAGTGATACAGATGAAGGTAATTAATGTTTCCGAAATCATTCCTGAATTGGATGAATCCATAAAAAAGAAAGAAGCTGAAAAGGACCAGCTACAGGATTTGCGTGCTTCAATCAATAACTTGATCAATTTGGATGATGCTTTAAAAGGAAATGGAGCAGAAGCAATCAAGGAGCATCTTACTGTTCTGCATATTCCGGCAGTCTTGCTGTTGAATCAATTTATAAGTGAATATGTAAATAGGCTAAAGCAAGTGAAAAACTTGATAAGTGAGTATGAAATTGAAAGTGGACTCGTCAGACAAGACTTTGTAGAACAAGAGGCGAAGACTGGAATCGAGAACATCGAACAAATGTCTGAGGATACTATCAATGATATTAACCAGGAATTCTTGAAGGTTAGTGACATTGTGGGAGGCTCTACCATCTCCATAGCCCATTTAAGACAGAATTTTGATAAAGCAAAGCGTCATATAAAGAAAACCACAGATGGTTTAGAGGATTTAGATGCCAATAGTTTAAAAGTCTTGGAAGAGTCATCAGAAGATCTTGAGAGGATTTCTGACTTTATCAATAATATTGAATCTTGGGCAGCGAATGGTGCAGCATTAAATGAAAGCACAATTAGAGAGATTGAAAAGTACTTTGCAGAGAATGATACAATCGGCAAGCTCATCGATTCTGCCATGGAGCTGGCAATAAAAGAAGGTGATTCCACCTTAATGGGGAATGTGGCAGACTGGCTTGATAAAATCGGTAAACTTAATGGGGGAATGGAAGCTGTAAAAGGTACCTTAGCTGCAACCGTCCTATTAAGCAAAAGATTAGTACTGGTGAAAGATGGATCGGGGAATTTCAAGGTTAGGGCCCATCCTGATTGGCTAAAAAAGAATGGGATTTATGGTTCGAAGCTTGCTGATTCAATCCATAAGATATTAAAAAAAGGAAGTTCAAGCAGCTATAATGGTATTAAGAATTACTTTTCCAAATATCAGAACTCACCTAGCAGGCTATTAAGAAGCCTTGTTGGCCTTAATCCTGGGTCAAATGTGAAGAGCTACCTCAAATTATTGGAACATCAGCATCCTTATTTAAAATTTGATGCAGCACAGGCTGAATTATATAAAAGAGCTTCAATTGATGTTAAGGCTACACTGGGGCAGCTGACAGATAAACGTGCCATGACGGCAATTGCAAAGAAAATTCCTTATGCAGGAATCCTGTTTTCCGTAGGAACAAATGCGGGGGAATTTGTCAGTGATAAAAATAAATATAAATCCAACTGGGAAAAAACAGGGAGAGCGGCTGCCGGAATAGGAATGGATATTGGCGTTGCGGGGCTTACTACAGGCGGAGCTGCTATAGGGACCATGATTTGTCCTGGGCCTGGAACACTCATTGGAGGGGCTATAGGGGCAACAATCGGGATAGTAGGATCGATCAAATTTGAAGACAGTATCAAAGATATCGGAGAGAAAGCTGGGAAATGGGCTGAGGAAAGATCTAAAGATCTTAAAGAGGCTGCTGGCAATGTTGGTGAGGCAATATCTGATGCCGGAAGTTTTGTGGCAGGTTTGTTTAAATAATACCAATATGGAGAGAGGTTAAACAATGGACGCGACGGGGATATCTTTAACTACTAACGAGTTGGCATCTGTGCTTGCATTATGCGGTTATGAAAGCATGGCCAGTCAAATCCTTAACAGCTTAGATTTTAATGGAGAAACAGGAGAGCTTGACCGTTTTATAGAGGATACCGGGCTCTCTCTAAAATCTAAAGGGTTATTGGACGAAAGCAGAAGTTCAACCCTTGCCGCAGGTCTAGAAGATCTTTTGCATGTTCTTGTTCAGTCAAAGAGAAAAGCAAGATGCATAAAAAAAGACAGGGTTCTATTTATTCATTTTATAAAAGGTGACACCAGGACCCTCCTGCAGGAAATAAGAAATAATACTCATTTTTTCTCGATTTATTCAATGGAAAAAGGATTCGAGCCCCTTTTATTGAACCATTATGAGTTAGTGGGAAAATTAGAGCAAGCTGTAAACAATTTGCCGGCATTGCAGATTTCAGAGGCTATTTATGACCAGCTCCATCAAATGGAGCCCGATGTTTTAGACAACATGATTAACGATGAAAAAATAGAGGGTCTTCTAAAACAGTTCTTATCTGATTTCAAAGATAATGAACAGGAATTTGCTA
This sequence comes from Bacillus sp. (in: firmicutes), assembly GCA_031177865.1. Lineage (GTDB taxonomy): Bacteria > Bacillota > Bacilli > Bacillales > Cytobacillaceae > Neobacillus. The sequence goes on from JAPSKD010000292.1 coordinate 3,480, forward strand.
ATGTATCGCTGATGGAGATGGATTATGCAAAAGATTATATGGATATGAAACAAGTCATCTTTCTGCTGCCCAGCGTGAATTTTGTTTGGCATCTTGACTATGATAGGATTCAAGAAAAAGAGGTTTTTGTAGTTCCATCCAGTGTAGAAGAGTACAGTAAAAGATTAAGCGATGCTATATCTCTTTTCTTTGAGGAATTCTAATCTACTATGAAAGGTAGAATTTATAATGAAAATTATTGGCTTAGCATTGGCCATGGGAGTATGGACAATTATTACGTTATTTCTGAAAGGAATTGATATTCCAATTCCGAGCTCTTATATTGCCTTGATGATTACGACTAATGCGATTTTTGCTTTCTTCTCAATATTTGTTCAGCGCCTGGTCGTTACTCTGTATGAGGTAAATGTATTTGAAGAACCAAAGAGCATACCGGGATTTTTCTTTAAGTATATTGCCATCATTACTTCTGGTGTAAATTATTATGTTCAGAATGTGTTTAATCGTCTCCCTTTTATTGTGAATAAGTTAGCGAGTGTACTTTTTTTTGTTTTTCTTATAGTGGCAGGATTCAGTATTATGAGTATTTTTAATTAATGCCACTTAATATTCTAGGAGGAAGAACGGATATGGAACAAGACCAGAAGATTAGTGTTTCTGCACAAGACCTTATAGCAGTTCTTGCTCACTCAGGATCAGTAAAAAGAGCGAGAGAATTTGCCAAGGAAAATAATCTTTCAAAAAAAGAGATCGGCCAGATAAATGAAACGCAGCCAGATTCAAACATATCGAACTCAATAAAAGATATGGTAAGCACAGTTTTAGATGCCAGCAAAATGATCAGGATCGAGAATGGAAATCAGTGTCTGCTGATTTATCCTGCTCAAAGGACTGAAGGTATCCTGGAGTATATACATAATGGCCGCTATGAGTTAATAAAGTATAATTCTCTCCAGGGGTTAAATGAGCTTATTTGTGATTTTTACGGCCTTGACTTCAGGCTTCAAGAGGATCCTATGAAGATTAACATAGAGTTATCCAATAATTTATATGATCAAATCCATAACATGGACTCTGCCGAATTGAATAAAATGATCGATGACGAAAAATTTGATGTGAAAATCCGGCAATTCCTTCGTGATTTTAAAAGGAATAATCAGCAGGTTTGCAAGCTTGTTTTTAAAAGAAGAAAAAACGAAAAGAATTACATGCAAGAAGACTTTGAGATGTTTTTTGTTCCAAGTGATGGTTATATGTGGCATATAAAATATGAGGAAGCTGATAACAACAAAATATTTTTGATGAGCAACAGTGTCAGCAATTATTTTGATGTATTACAGAAAATTTTGGATGATTTTCTGCAAGATGGAAGCTCCCATATGAAGAAAACTTCCAGTAAACCAAAACAAGAAGGAGAGAAATTTTCATTTAAAAGAGGATTTTCATTCTTTTGGAAAAGCAATCTGGTGCTGTTTATTACCATTTTATTCTTCTATATCAACAAGTCCAGCTGGAGTGAAGAGGGCGGTCCTGTTGTTCTATTATTTGCTCTTTTATGGGAAGCTATGATTATCATATTATCTATTTTTGCGTGCTTAAAAGAGAGGGAGGAATCTTCTCCTGTAAGGAAAGTTAGTTCGGCCTCATGAAATAGAAATATATGCACTCTATAGTATCCTCGATAAGTGAAATTATCGGGGGTTTTTACTGCGCTTTCTAAAGTAAATAATAAATTCGTAATCAAGATTAAGACTCTGTTTCTAAATGGGGGAGTATCACTTGGCAAAAATTAAGGAAAAAAATAATACTATTATCATTAAAACTTCATTATTCACTTATGTTTGGATGCTTTTATTTTATTTTGGGGGATTGGGAAGCTCGCTTTTATTACTCACTGAAGGATTTTCATTTGAATCAAAATACTCTTTTAAGTATATTTTGGGAGGAATTATGTTTTTGCCGATATTTTCATATTTAACTCTATGGATCATACCAGCATTAAATCCTGCAAAAGTCTTATTTAAAATAATTCCAGGTAAAAAAATTATTGCTAAAAGAGGAACTATTTCACTAAATGATATACGTGATATAAATCTGGTGAGGAACCCCTTCAATTTAATAAATAGTATAGTTATCGAAACATTCAGTGATGAAAAGATCAAAATTTGCACTTATAATCTGATTGATGATTATAGCTATGAGATAATTGTAGATCAATACATATATCCTCATATGACTGAAAATGCAAAAAAGGTTTGGAATCGCAAGATAAATCTTGACCGTCTCAAGGAAGTAACAAGGTATGAAAGAAAAGAACAAAATATTGATTAATATACGTAGTTAATTGAATAAATATGACCGAAATAATTTGAACTCCCAATTTAATAGTCTAGTAAAAGGAGGACACCATGCCAAGGAAAAGCCCCATCACCCTATTGATGATAGTATTAACCAGCTTCCTCTTCCTCTCAGCCTGCAGCTCAGAAAGCAGTTCAGAGGCCAAAGCAGAGAAAAAGGAAGAAGACAAATATGAAAAACTGGTTAAAGAGAAAAACAAGGAACTCGAGCTCGAACCTCTCGAGCTGACTTCTTACAGCGAGGAAGTCGGAGCAGCTTTGAAGAATCCGGAATATAAGGAGTTTGCTGCTAATGGCAGGGTGGCTGTGCAGGGAGAGATCGAGAAGTATTCGGACCTAAAATCAGACTATGCCTGGATCAAAGTTCGTTCCACAGAGGATGGACCGGCAGGGAACGATCTTGAATACTACACACCCATCAAAGAAGGGAAGTTCAAGCAGAATATCCGTTTATTTAATGGGGAAGGCGAGTACAAGATAACCGTTCAGC
>JAPSKD010000293.1 GCA_031177865.1 Bacillus sp. (in: firmicutes)
CACAGCGAGCTTACCAATTAATTCAGGCTGTTGGGCAACTGTCGCTTCCATGTCTCCTGATTTAATCGCATTTAGGGCATCGTCATTCCCATCGAATCCAATGACCATAATTTCCTTACCAGAGCTATTAATTGCTTCAATGGCCCCTAAAGCCATTTCATCATTATGAGCAAATACAGCTTTAATATCAGGATTTGCCTGTAGAAGATTTTCCATAACAGTTAAACCCTTCGTACGGTCAAAGTCAGCTGCTTGTTTAGCAGTTATATTTAACCTTTGGTCTGCTACGTTATGAAATCCCTGACCCCGTTCACGTGTGGCCGATGCCCCAGGAACTCCCTCTAATTCAATAACTTGTGTATTTTCACCAAGCTTTTCAATAATATAATTTGCAGCCATTTCCCCGCCTTTTATATTATCTGAAGCCACTAGTGCTTCTACTTTCCCTTTATCTGCTGAACGATCCAACGTAACTACAGGAATGCCAATATTATTTGCTGATTGGACAGCCGTTGAAATGGCAGCGGAATCAGTTGGGTTAATGAGCAGAGCATCTACACCTTGCTGAATTAAATCCTCTACGTCATTAACTTGTTTTGCCGAGTCATTTTGTGCATCTACGATAATAACCTCGATACCCAAGGCTTCCACTTCTTTAACCACTCCATCCTTTAGAGAAACAAAAAACGGGTTATTTAATGTGGAAACGGATAAACCAATTTTAATATCTTTTATACTTTCTTTTTTATCCGGTTTTGCCCATCCAGGCGGCTGCATTGAACAAGCACTTAGGAGCAAAAGTGTTAGTGATAGACATATAGCTATTAATTTTTTCATGATAATCTCTCCTTATGCTACTTTTTACGGTCAAGTAATACTGCAATTAATATAACAATCCCCTTGACCACCATTTGATAAAAGGATGAAACTCCAAGAAGATTCAAGCCGTTATTTAAGGTACCGATGATTAAAGCACCGATCAGTGTCCCAAAAATTCTACCTTTTCCCCCTGAAAGGCTTGTCCCGCCTAATACAACTGCAGCAATTGCATCAAGCTCATAGGAAGTACCAGCAGTAGGCTGCGCTGAATTTAAACGAGATGTTAAGATTGCACCCGCCAGCGCTGCAAGCATACCGGAAAGACTATAAATCATGATTTTAACCTTTGGTACTTTAATCCCTGAAATTAATGCTGCTTTTTCATTTCCACCAATCGCATATGTTTTTCGGCCAAATGGAGTTTTATGAAGAATAATGAATAAAACAACAAATGTAAGAATCATCGTAATCGCTGGTACAGGAATACCTAGAAAATAACCACGGCCAAATAACTGAAACAGGTAATTGTCACCTAGACCAGTAATCGGATTTCCACCCGTATATACAAGTGTTAAACCTCTGAAGATTGTCATTGTTGCTAGAGTTGCAATAAACGGAGCCATTTTTCCCTTTGTAATGAACAATCCGTTTACCATCCCCATCAAGCCGCCTAGAATACATCCTATTAGTATCGCAAGAATTGGGTCTATTCCAGATACCATCATTCCTGCTGTCAACGCACTTGATAATGCAAGAATAGCCCCGACGGATAAATCTATCCCTCCAGTTAAAATAACAAACGTCATACCAAATGCAATAAGTGCATTAATAGCAACTTGCCTTAATAAATTTAATATATTCAAAGGTTCTAGAAAACTAGGATTTAATATCGATACAATCACAACTAATATAATCAAACCAAGTAATGGCCCTAACTTTTGTGTGATGGCATTCATCATATTTGTCTTACTAGGTTTTGTCACTGCATTAATGGAATTCATCTTACTGACCTCCTGTTGCCAATGTCATAATTTTTTCTTGGGTTGCGTCTTCTTTCAATAATTCACCATTTATTTTTCCTTCATGAACGACGAGGATTCGATCACTCATTCCAAGGACCTCAGGCAATTCTGAAGATACCATGATAATAGCTACACCCCGATCTGTTAATTCATTCATTAGCTCATAAATTTCTCTCTTCGCTCCAACGTCTACTCCTCTAGTTGGTTCATCTAAAATAAGTAATTTTGGCCCTATCCCGACCCACTTGGCAATGACCACTTTTTGCTGGTTTCCCCCTGATAGTTTTCCAACAGCAATATCTGGGGATTCCGTTTTTACTGTCAAGCGTTTAATTAACATATTAACAAAGTCCGTCTCACTTTTTTCATTGATGATTCCTTTTGGAGCGAAGCTATAGAGGGTTGGCAAAACCATATTATCTCTTATAGAGAAATCTAGGATTAATCCCTCATCTTTGCGGTCCTCTGTAATGAATCCGATTCCTGCCTTGACAGCCTGTTCCGGTGTTTTGATTTTCACTTTCTCACCTTTCAGCCAAACCTCACCGCTATCAAAACCGTCAAGGCCAAAAATTGCCCTCACGATTTCTGTTCTGCCGGCTCCCATTAAGCCTGAAACCCCAACTATTTCTCCAGCACGTACAGAAAAATTCACATCTTCAAAATGCCCTGTTTTTGTTAAACCCTTTACTTGAAGAACGGTCTCACCCGGGTTAGGATTTCGATTAGGATATCGGTCAGTTAATTCCCTGCCTACCATTTTCCTGACAACCTCATCAAAATCTGTTTCTGGAATCGCCTTTGTGTCAACGGTTTTCCCATCACGCATTACAGTAATCCTGTCACAGATAGAAAAAATCTCCTCCATCCGATGAGAAATATACACAATTGATACTCCAGCTTTTTTTAATGAAGAAATAACATCAAAAAGTTTGTTGATTTCCCTTTCTGTCAATGCCGCAGTAGGTTCATCCATGATAATTACTTTTGCTTCAGTCATTAAAGCTTTAGCAATCTCAATCATTTGCTGCTCCCCAACAGAACAACTTCCCGCCTCTTTATCTAACGGAATCGATACTGCTAATCTATCAAACTGTTTCTTTGCCAACGCTTTCATTTCAGTTATTTTTAAAAGTCCAAAAGAATTCATTAGTTCCTTGCCAATAAATAAGTTTTCTAAAACAGTCATATCAGGCCAAATATTTAATTCCTGATGAATAAAGGTTATTCCACTTTGCTCCGCTTCTTTTGGGTTCTTAAAATAGGTTTCCTTTCCATCAATTGTGATGGTTCCTTTATCACGAGCATGAAGGCCAGTAAGTACGTTCATCATGGTTGATTTCCCAGCGCCATTTTCCCCCATTAGGGCATGTACTTCGCCATCTAATAAATCAAAATCAACACCTGTTAAAACTTGATTGGTTCCAAATGCTTTATGGATGTTTTCCATTGTGATCCGCATGTTTATCACCTCATCTTTTAGAAAAATACTCCTGATTGTAAAATACAGTTTGCATAGGGTGTAATTTCACCGGTACGAATTACTGCTTTAGCTTGTTTTGTTAATTGTTTAAACTCATCATGGGAAACTTTTTCTATTTTTCTATCAGCGAATTTATCTTTTAAATAGTTAGCATGATTAGGATTTTCTACTTCTATTTCAGAGGCAATCATCACACTCTCGATAACCATATCCTCTTCAACGGCATTCACAACGTCTATAAATGAAGGCATGCCTGTTCTGACTGCTAAATCAATCTTTATCACACCCTCTGGGATGGGCAAACCAGCATCTGCTATTACAATATAATCCGTATGACCAAGATCAGCTAATACCTTTGATATATGGCTGTTTAATATTCCATAACGTTTCATTTCTATAAACTCCCCTCTACTTCTTCTCTTGTTGGCATACCACCCTGTGCACCAAATTTTGTTACAGACAATGATGCAGCCCGATTTGCAAAACGTATACTATCTTTTATGCTTTTACCCTCAGCAACTGCAACTGCAAATGCCGCATTAAATGTATCACCTGCACCTGTTGTATCAACTGCTTCAACAACATAAGCCGGGACCAGCACCTCATTCTCGCCATCATAATAACGAACCCCGTTTTTGCCTTCTGTAACCAATAATTTATTAGGGTACTCTTTTAACGCTTCATGGATATCCTTGTTCTCAAAAAGAACAGAAGCTTCCCATTCATTTGGTGTAATATATGTTGCCTTGTCAATCACAGTTTTACTAATGGGTCTTGCGGGTGCTGGATTTAGTAATAAGGGCACATCGTTTGCAAAGCAAATTTCCGTTACATATTCCACTGTTTCTTCAGGAATCTCTTGCTGAATTAGTACAATATCTGATTTACGTATTACGTCTAATGCCTTTTCAACAAATTCAGGAGTGACATAATTATTTGCACCTTTAACCACAATAATGCTGTTATCGCCATCAGCAAGAGTAATATGAGCTGTTCCTGTTTCTGAATGTGTAACCGGTTCCACATAGGTTGTAACAACACCATTAGAAATGAAATTGTTCACGATTTTTTCGCCAAACCCATCGTCACCTACACATCCCACCATATATACTTCAGCACCTAGCCTGGCAGCCGCGACAGCCTGATTAGCTCCTTTGCCGCCAGGGACAGTCTTAAAGCTCTCTCCAAGAATTGTTTCCCCTTTATTTGGTCGTTTTGAAGCGGTTACAACCAAATCCATAGAAGAACTGCCAATTACCGTCATTTTAATCATTTTTATCAACCTTTCTTGTTGTTTGTCTCTCAATAAATGTAACAGGCATTTGAATATTCTTTTGCTCTAACGGTTTTTCATTAATAATTTTCATTAATAATTTTGCTGCTTCTCTTCCCATATCATAGGCTGGCTGCCTAATGGTAGAAAGTGGCGGGAACAGTAGCTTGCTAAGCGGTATATCATCATATCCGATTATTTGTAAGTCATCCGGGATTGATCTTCCTATTCGCAGCGCCTCATGTAATATGGCTGCTGCACTAAGATCGTTACTGGCAATAATCCCATCTGTTTCAGGAAATTTCTCAAATAATGTTTTCGCCATTTTTTCTGCATCGTGAAAACTAAACGATGACGTAATAACTTGAAAATCCACATTAGCATTACACAGCTCATCCACTGCACCTTTGAATCTGTCTTGTGCTGTCCTTAATTCAATAGGCCCTCTAAGTAAAGCAATTCGCTTACTTCCCCTTTTAATTATTTCATGTGCTGCTTTTTTTCCACCATCCAAGCCATCTGCAAATACGGAAGGATGACTATTTGTTATTCGATCTAGAAATACGACAGGAATAGATAAGTTTTCGTAAAGTTCTGTTTCAGCTTGATTTGTTGCTGAAATAATACCTATTACATTATTTTGTTTAAACGTCTGTATATAATCTATTTCTTTTTCAGGTTTTTCATCGGCATTTCCAATAATTAAATGGAGTCCTTGTTCTTGCATTTCATCCTCTACTCCACGAGCTAGCTCAGGAAAGAAGGGATTCCGAATATCCGGCAGCAATAATCCAATTAATCTAGATTTTTTCTTATAAAGTGATCTTGCCACTTCATTTGGTTTGTAGTTTAATTCTTTAATTGCATCGTTTACTAACTTCCTAGTATCTTCATGTGAATAACCTTTATTGTTTAATACTCTCGAAACGGTCGCCACAGATACTCCAGCTTTTTTAGCGACATCACGTATAGTAGCCATCGATTCACCCCTTATGTGTAACCGGTTACACATATAGTAACATACAATCTTTTCGAACGCAACATTTGAGTTAAGAATAAAAAATTGGCAGGAATGAGTCCGGTTGAATACCGCCTTCACACCAGCCAATTAGCCGCTTTGTATAAACTCTAACTTTTTGGAGGTGCACCAGTTTAACGTCCTATTTCACTTTTTACCTTAAATTAGGACACTTCTACTGTTCCCCCATGCCATCAAGATTCTTTGACTCAAAGTTATCGAGCAATGCACGCACTTCGTCTGATGACTCTGTGTTCATCAGTTGATTTCTTAATTCACCCGCCCCTCGAAATCCTTTGACATATATCTTAAAAAAGCGATGAAGAGCCTTGAACGAGCGCATCGTTACTTTTGAATATTTGTCGTGGAGATCCAGATGCAGCCTTAAGAGATCAAGCATTTCCTTAGTGGTATGATCTTTCGGCTCTTTTTCAAAGGCAAATGGATTATGGAAAATACCACGCCCAATCATAACTCCATCAACACCATACTGGCGGGCGAGCTTCAAGCCAGTTTGACGATCAGGAATATCTCCATTGATTGTCAAAAGCGTATCTGGTGCCACCTGGTCACGAAGTTTCTTAATCTCCGGAATCAGTTCCCAATGTGCAGCTACTTTGCTCATTTCCTTCCTTGTACGCAGATGAATGGAAAGGTTAGCAATGTCTTGTTTCAATATGTGTGTCAGCCAGTC
>JAPSKD010000021.1 GCA_031177865.1 Bacillus sp. (in: firmicutes)
AATCATTCCGTCCTCTGTAATCCAATGGTCATTCTTCTTTCGATCCACTGTATAAAACTTTGAAAAAAAATGGGCATCTGATCCGAGAAAATATCGATCAACTACAGCTTCCGGCTGTAAGCCTTTTTCAAATAGGGGTAAAAAGTCTTCTGACCGCGCTTTCATAATTAATTTTTCCACTTGGTACTTCCGCGCTAACTCATCCGCTCTCTCCAACAGTAAATTTAAATTGCCACGGTAATCATCAATACGAATTCTTTGATTAAAAGGATCGAGATAAACTTCTAGATAGAAATTATCTTCTTTAATTTGAATGGTGGAAGCACAATGATTCATCTTGTAGACTCCTTCCCGATATTTAAAAAATGTCTGACTTGAAATTAGCCAGACATTTTCTTCTACTCTGTTTTAAAGCTGATCAGCTTTAGTTCAGTCATCTCTTCAACTGCATATTTAATCCCTTCTCTGCCCATTCCGCTCATTTTAACTCCGCCATACGGCATTTGGTCTACACGGAATGTAGGGATTTCGTTAATCATGACACCACCCACCTCAAGTTTTTTTGCTGCTTGAAGTGCTTTATGAATATCATTCGTAAAAATTCCTGCTTGAAGCCCGTATTTTGAATCATTCACCTGATGGATCGCTTCATTAAATTCATTAAAAGTATTGATATGAACGACAGGAGCAAATACCTCTTCACAACTTACTTTTTCGGTAGATGGAACATTTACAAGAACGGTTGGCTGGAAAATTCCTTCTTCCGCTCTCCCGCCCAACCTTAATTCAGCGCCTTTCTTGACAGCTTCATCAACCCAACTTTGTGTTCGCTGTACATCTCCACGTGTAATCATCGCTGAAATGTCCGTATCCTCCTCTAATGGACTTCCAGCCTTCAACTTTCGCGTTTCACCTACGAACTGCTCCACAAAAGTCTCAAATATGTTTTCATGAACAAATATCCTTTGAATGGAAATACAAACCTGCCCCTGATACGCAAAGGCTCCGTTAACGATCCTAGGGATCACTTGATCTAATCGAACCCCTTCATCGACAATTAATGCCGAATTTGACCCTAATTCCAGTGTTACCCGTTTTAATCCAGAGTTTTCACGGATATAGCGCCCTACTTCAGGACTTCCCGTAAAGGTAATCATTTTGATACGGTCATCTTTCATTAGGATATCACCGATACTGCGTCCGCTTCCGGTAATGACATTCAGTGCACCAGCCGGCAGACCTGCACGGTGAAAGTATTCAGCTATCATAAAAGCAGATAATGGCGTTTGACTTGCGGGCTTTAGAATAACACTATTTCCAGCTGCGATGGCTGGACCCACTTTATGTCCAACTAGATTCATAGGGAAATTGAACGGGGTGATGGCTGCAATGACACCTAAAGGTTCCCGAACGGTAAAGGCGAGCCTCCCCTGCCCTCCTGGAGCAGCGTCCATTGGTACAGTTTCACCATGAATCTTTCTCGCTTCATGAGCTGCAAAGGTATAGGTCATAATGGTGCGGTCTACTTCTGTTCTAGCCGCTTTTAGTGGTTTTGCCGCCTCCAACGCTATGATTCTTGCACATTCTTCACGATCATCCCTAATAAACTGTACTACTTTTTCAAGTATTTCTGCCCGTTCAAAGGCAGGTAGTTCTGCCATTCTTACTTGAGCTTGTTGTGCCGCATCGATTGCAGCCTGCACATCCTCCTGACTGGCTATACCGATTTGTGCAAGGCTCTCCAAATCATATGGATTTTTTAGCTCCATATAGGAAGAAGTACTACGATATTCGCCGCCTATCCATAAATCTTTCTTCATCCCAATCCCTCCAAATGAAAAGATTCATTATTTCCTACTGTACTAAATTTTACTGATTGAAGGGATTTTCCTATTATTCATTGACTTCACACCACTTCAATAGAGTTAGAGCAATAATATTGCTGGCTACAAACAAATCCTCTAAAAGAATGTGCTCATTCGCATCATGTGCCGCAGCTGTAATTCCCGGACCAAAAACAATGACAGGTGTATTTCCCACATTTGATAGGATTCCACCATCGGTCCCCCACGGACTCGCTTCAATGACCGGCTCTTCTCCCTTTATTTCTATAAAACTTTCAGAAAGTGTCTTCATTAATGGATGATCCACTTCAAGGTTACCAGGCAGCCATCTTCCCCCAAACCATTCAATCTCAAGTGGATTCTCTTGGAACCATTCTTCTCGTTGATTGAGTTCATCTAAAACAGCAGCCATTTCCCCTTGAGCGGCGGAAATTGTCTCTTCAGGGGATACACCCATTCTGCCTTCAATTACTGCCAAATCGGGAACAGATGATGGCCATTCGCCGCTATTTATTTTTCCTATATTAATTGGGATCGGGATTGGAATGGTGTTAAATAAAGGATCAGTGATTTTTATATTCCGATTCTTCTCTAATTGTTGTAGTTTTTGTATCACTAATACAGCTTTTTCGATGGCGCTAATACCTTCATATCTCGTTCCGCCGTGTGCTGCTCTGCCTTTTACAGTAATTCTAAACCACATCGAACCCTGCTGCTTCGGAAAAATTTTCATTCCCGTTGGTTCCGGAATAATCGCCCCATCTGCACGGTAGCCCCTTAAAACAGCAGCAAGAGTACCAGCACCGCCGCTTTCCTCTTCTATCACACTTTGAAAAATAACATCACCCTTTAGCTTGATTCCCGTAGCAATAATAGACTCTATTGCCATAATGAGCGCGGCGGTCCCACCCTTCATATCTGTGCTGCCGCGGCCATAGAGTTTACCACACTCAATATGCCCGCTAAACGGATCATGTTCCCAGTTCTTCTCATCTCCGACCGGTACTACATCGATATGTCCATTTAGGATGATTGACTTTCCGCCTCCCGTTCCTTTTAAAACAGCAACGACATTCGGATTTCCTTCAAAGCTCTGACGGTCACAGCAGAATGCCTCATGCTCCTTTAACTCCTCCCGGTCAATTTCCCAAATATCGAGACTCAACCCTAACTGCCGGCATTTTTCAATGATGACAGCCTGTGCACTGCTTTCATTTCCTCTTGTACTATTCTCTTGGACTAGTATTTGTAAAAACCGAGTTCCTCTAGCACGATTGTCCTTCAGCCATTGCTTGATTAATTCTTCATGATTATTCAATACTTTCACTCCTTCTTTTAGGAGAATGGGTGAGATTAATAGGTTATTTTTCGGATAGTATCACTTACCCTAAAATCACATTCAGTCTTATTGGCGACCATCTGCAAATCGTATGGCGCGAACAATTCTGTTAACAGTAATCCTTCAGGAGTCACCTTGAATACTGCCAATTCTGTTATGATTATATCCACACAAGCAGCAGAGGTTAGCGGTAACGTGCAAGACGTGACAATTTTCGGATTTCCTGCCTTATCACAATGATTCATTAATACAATTACTTTTCTTGCTTTCTGGGCCAGTTCCATCGCACCGCCCATTCCAGGGACTTTTTTTCCAGGAACAATCCAGTTAGCCAAGTCTCCCTGTGCGCTAACTTGAAGGGAACCCAGAATGGTGATATCCACCCGTCCTCTACGAATCATTCCGAATGCCACAGCGCTATCACAGTAAGAACCTCCTGGGTTCAAGGTAACCGGAAAGCCGCCGGCATTACATAAATTCTCATCTTCCTTCCCTTTTTCTGGGCTAGGTCCCATTCCTGTAATCCCATTTTCAGCATGGAACATCACCATCATGTCCTTCGGTAAATGGTTGGGAACTAAGGAGGGAATTCCGATACCAAGGTTTACCACCATTCCATTGCGGATTTCTTCTGCTGCTCTTCTTGCAATGGTATTACGAAAATCTACTCCCAAGCCCATTTCCAGTTCACTCCCTTCGAAGGAATAATATGGTCGACGAACACACCAGGAGTAATAATTTCATCAGGGTCAAGGCTACCGAGCGGAACAATTTCCTCTACCTCTGCAACGGTGATATCTCCTGCCATTGCTACTAGTGGATTTGTATTCCGAGCACTTTTGTCATAAATTAAATTTCCATAGGGGTCTGCTTTTTTGGCAAAAACGATTGATACTTCTGCGGTTAAAGCTGTTTCAATTAAGTATTCCTTCCCATTGAGGAGAAAATGGGGCTTATTTTTTGATACGAGTTCATTGTCCATCCCGATATCACTTAGAATTGCAGGAAGACCGACTCCTCCAGCACGAATCCTTTCTGCTAATATCCCTTGCGGCGAAAATTCAACCTCAAGCCTTCCTTCGTGCATGAGTTTACCGGCAATAGGATTGGAACCAATATGCGAGGCTATCACCTTTACTGCCCTTTCCTGACTCACTAGTTTTCCAATTCCGATATGTGGAAATCCAGTATCATTTCCGATTAATGTAATGTCCCGTATCCCTTTTTCGAGGATTCCATCAATGAGTGTTGGCGGGGATCCGACACCGCCAAATCCCCCAAACATTAACGTCATTCCGTTATAGAAGAGTTCCAAAACCTTTTCTAAGGTTGTAATTTTTCCAAATGGATTCTCCATCTAAACACCACCTGACTTCAATTGCTTTGAAAAACCTTCAAACGTTTCTACTAACAGGGAAACTAATTCTTCTATTTCACTTTTCGTAATCGTTAATGGCGGCGAAACAATAATTGAGTCACCATTTACCCCATCAATACCGGCGCCTGCTGGATAAACAAGCAGCCCTTTTTCTTTTGCAAGAGCAATCATGGTTTGGGTGATTTGTGCGTTTCGAGGAAAAGGAGTTTTATTGGCGGCATCCTCGACAAATTCAATTCCAAGCAATAAACCCTTCCCCCTAATATCACCGATAAAGGAATATTGATTTTTTAATTGGAGCAGGAGATTCATTAGGTATTCTCCCTTGGATTCTACCTCACTGACAATCTTGTTTTTTTCTAAATATTCTAGTACAGCGAGAGAAACGGCGCAGGATTGTGGATTTGCACTTAAGGTATGTCCGCTCATAACTACTTTTGTCCCTGCTAAAATGGGCTCAATGACCTTTTCACTTGCAAGTGCCGCCGCTATTGGAGCATAGCCTGCACCCATCCCTTTACCTAATGCCACAATATCTGGAATAACTTCATATTGTTCCATTGCAAGCATTGATCCTGTTCGTCCAAAACCTGTCATAACCTCATCGGCAATAAAAAGGATGTCATTTTCATCACAGATTTTTTTGATTGCCTTAAAATAATCTTTCGGAGCTGCAATGGCACCGCCGGCAGCTCCGATTACTGGTTCTGCAATAAAGGCAGCAATATGATGCGCACCAATGCGTTTGATTGCATGTTCAAGCTCTTGTGCACAAAGAAATCCGCAGGAAGGTGCACGAAGGCTATACGGGCAGCGATAGCAGTAAGGGGGATTGATTACAGGAAAATCCTCGAGCAGCGGAACAAATCGCGCTCTTCTTCCTGTGTGCCCAGACAAAGAAAGTGCACCTAAAGTGATTCCATGATAGCTGACCCACCTTGATAACACCTTCGTTTTTGTTTGTATGCCCTTTTCCTGCCAATATTGAATTGCCATTTTCATTGCAGTTTCGACCGCTTCAGACCCGCTATTAACAAAGAAGCACCAATTTAGGTCTCCTGGTGTAAGTGCTGATATTTTCTTAGCCAGCTTTTCAGCTGCTTCACTTGTAAATTGTGAGCGATAAACGAACGATATCTTTTTTGCCTGTTCTTGCATCGCTTCGAGGATTTCGGATACTCCGTGGCCAATATTCGCGGTGACAGCGCCTGAGGCACCATCAAGATATTTCTTTCCTTCCCGATCATACAAATAAACCCCTTTGCCGTAGTCAATCATCGGCAAGGTATCATCGAGTGATGGTTTTATTAGATACGTACGTTCCAACCTGACACCACTTCCCCTTTTAGTTCATTGTATGAGCGAGTTTTTTAATACTTTCATCTTATTTATTTTAAAAGGCGGAAGCACCTCGTTCAGCCCCGACAGGCATAAGACGAGCCGGCATGAAGGTTGCTCTTTAACCTTCTTGACGGATTGTCAGAAAAGTGGAGGCGACTGTCCTGGGACGCAGGAATAAGACGAACCATGCAAGAAGGCGCCTTTTGCCTTCTTCATGGGGCGGCTTATTCCTCGAGTCCCAAGGAGCCGCAACTAGACAAGCTTATGACCCCGAGGGGCTAGGTGCTGGAGCTGGATTATAACTAGGAAAAAACAGACACGCATTGCGCATCTGTTTTAGGTACTTAATACCATTGAGTTTTCTAAAAGTCTGTATGTCTGTTCTAGCTCATTCATGATGTCATTGTCGTAGGGATGGTATTTTATTCCTTTTTCAAGAACTTCCTTTGCTCCTAAATATCTGCCCTGTTCATTGAACAGGCGTCCTAAACGTAAATACACGGTATGTTCAAAAGGATTTACCTCAATAATTCTCATCATCATTTCTTCCGCGGCACGTGTTTCCCCCATTTCGCAACGAAGGAGCGCAGCCAAATAGCGTAGATGAGTATCTTCAGGATCAGTATTTATCAGGCGTTCAAACAATGGAAGTGCTGAGAGGTAATCTTCTTCATTCAAGTAATTCATCCCTAACTGATATGCCAGTCGATCATCCCACCGATCTTTTAACGCTTTTTGTAAAATTTTTATCGCATCCTCAACCAGTTCAAAACATTCATAGAATTGGGCAAAATGACTCACAGCAGATAAGTTATTTTTATTTAAATTTATCGCCATTTCATATAACTCGATAATCGAGCCAAAAAGGTTAATCTGCTTGGTACGGTTTTTCAATTTCCTGACGAATCGGCCAAACACATTTCCCTCTTCTACATCCTCCAAGTTCATATCCATAAGGAACTGTTTACCCGCTTCCGCTGCTAATAAAAACCTGGTGCTCTTATCCTTGTTTTTCCCATCTAGTTTGTTGAGAAAAAGTGGTAGTTTAGACCATTTATTTGCGGAAGCCGTATAGGTGATAAGTATTCTATATATCTCATCATTCTCGGGGTACTTATTTAATAGCAATGTAAGGATAGAACGAACCTTCTCCCACTTTTTTGTTTTAATAAAGATCTTGGCCTGATGATGAAGCAGCTCTGAAAAGTCTGGATTCACCGTAAGAGCAGCGGTCACTTTGTCTTGTTCAAGGTCTAATTCACCTAGAGCGCCATGTACATAAGCTTCACTATCAAGCCTCCAAGTTGGATTCACAGCTTTCGCCATTGTATGAATCTTATCCATTAATTGTCTCAGTTTGACTTCATCCAAAATCGAAACCAAATATTCTATGTTTACACTTAGTGGTGCGAACTCCAGCAGGTTAAGCAGATATTCAGCTTCTTCCTCGCGATTTTCCCCGTGAGACGCTATCTCGGCAAGCCGCAAATAAGCAGGTTCTACTTGAGGGTCAATACGCAAACAATTTTTATAGTTTTCAGTCGCAAGTTCAAACTTGCCGATTTTAAAATAAATTTCGCCAAGCCGATAATAAGGAAAAGAATCACTCTTTACCTGAATGGCAGAAGTATAGCAATCTATTGCCAGTGAGTATTGTTGTTTTTCCTCGTATAACATTCCCTGATAGCATTTGAACTCAATTAAACTAGGATTTTTTGTAAAATTTTGTTCGAGGAACTGGGTAGCACGATCAAAAAATGGTGTCTCTTCGACTATTTTTACATAAAGCTCTAATGCTTCCTTGTAATTTGAGTGTATTTGGTTAATTCCAGTCTCAATCATCTCTAAGGATTCTTCTAATAACCCATCCTGATCTTCTTCTAATGCCCATTCAGCGATTATTCGTCCACTATTAATTAGGAACTGGCTATCTTCCTTAAATCTGAATGTATGGATTTTAAGAAATTCAATCGCCTTATGTTTATTTTCTTTGCTGGCAAGGATTTCTGCCAGCCCAATATAGGCAAAAGCTTCATCTGGAAATAATTCGGTACATTCTTTATAGCAGCCCATACTCTTTTCGATTTCCTCATGTTCTCGATAGAAATCCCCAAGTCGTACTAAAAGCTCAGCAGAATCAGCAACATTTAATCCTGATTGTAATAGTTGTTCTGCTTTGGCAGGCTCATTCAGCTCGTAATCATAAAGGTCGGCAGCGGCAAGAACAGCGAAGGGAATATTTTCTTGTGAATTTACCGCGATTAAATATCCGCGCAGCGCCTTTCTTATTTTTCCTAACTTCTGGTCAAGTCGGGCTCGTTCATACCACACATGTCCATCCCTAGGTTCTTCTCGAATAAGTTGATCATAAATTCTCCGGGCTTCCTCGTACTCCTGCTTTTTAATTAATACAGCTGCATGATTGATACGAACAAACCGTTCTTTCGGTGCAAGTTCCATACTTATAGAAGAGTAATATTCTGCGCTTTTAACATCATCAGAGTAAAGATAGGCGAGCGCTAGATAGCTCCAAGTATAGTATTGATCCGGATCAAGCTGCAGGGAGTTCCGAAAATATCCGACTGCCTCTATCATTTCGTCAAAGTAAAGGGCAATTCTTCCGTTAAGAAAATGATAGAGAGGGCTAAAGGTTTTCCGTTCTGTATATTTTAGCTGTTCTCTTGCCTGTTCCATTTTATGGAGACGCATGTATGCTTGGGCCACATGTAGATTCATAAAGTCATTATTTGGATAGGAAACCAACAGCTTTTCCGCACATTGAAGGATGAAATCACTATACTCTTCAAAGGAAAAATGTTTAACAACATAGATGGAAGAGTATGGAACCTCGATATTCGCTTTTAAAAACTCTAAAAAAATATCTTTATATTGTTCTTCATCCTCTTCCAGCTTTTCACCTAAATCCTGCAGGTTGCGAAAGGATTCATCCTCTTTCTTTGATAAAAAAGAAAGTTCTTCTGCTCTGTCCTCTGGAACGCAAACGATGGACATATAACTCGTCGAAACATTCGACTTTTCCAAGTCGCTTGCACTCACATACATCGTTTCCAATAGGTTCGGTTCTTGTATATGATATAAATCAAACACACCGTCATAGCCTGTCATGACTTGAACATGGGAGGAATGCTCAAAATCGACACTTAACAAAATCGGAATATTCTTTTTCAATAGTTTTTGATAAAGCTCTTTCCTGCCAATAAAATAGCGGCATTCATAACCGTTTTTTTCAAGATAATCAACAGTAGTCGACAGCTTTGAACCGGTAAAATCAAATATATGACTGGCAATTTCATCCTGAGTGATGTCCTCACCAAAAAAGGTTAAAATCATCTCTAAACTTGCTGGGACGCAATAATTGCTTTTTTGAATAATGGGCTTAATATTTAACTTAATCAATTCTCCCTGCTCATTTTTCATTGTAAAAAGGGATTTCTTCCCCTTTTCTTCGTTACTGAGAAGATCAAATTTTCCTAATTGATAGTAAGCCGTTTTTATTAACTGACGAAAATAATCGTGATAGGCATGCTCTGCTATTCTTTCATTCAAATCCTCAATCACTTCAAGCATTTCTTTCATTCTTCCGAGATCACGATAGCGTCTTACTTTTTCCAGCAGAAAAGAGGGGATTTCGGGGTAGAGCTTCTCCCCTTTTTCAATCAGCTGCAATGCCTCTTCAATCTGTCCATTGGAAGCCTTTAAATCTGCAAGCAGCAAATAACAAATTCGTCCTTTTTCAGGATGGTCTAAGCCTTGTTGAAAATATTTCTCCGCCTTCACCCTGTTACCGATTTGCATGTAAACATAACCAAGCTTATCATGAAGGGTGCGTGGAGATTCCTTCACTTTATCAAGGAGCTTTTCTGCTTCATTAAAAAGCTTCATATTTAGCAAACAACGAATCTTACAGAAATAAAGCCGCTCCACTTCTTCACAATCCCGAATATCAAGCTGGTTCTCGGCGATTGCGGCCGAAATAAGCTCATCGGCTTCTAACAGCTTTCCATTATCAAGAAGCTCCTCGCAATACCATGAAACCGTTAAATGGCAAGGGAAGCGGCGGAAAGCATAGCGAGTGATAAATGAACTATAATGATACATCAAAAAATGGTCTGTTAAGCGAAGCAGCACCTGAAAATTTTCCGCAGATTTTATCTTATTAAGCTCCTGTTTCAATTCAGAAAAGGGCAGCGATTTTAGGCGGGATATTTCTTTATTTAGGATATCTAAAGCTTGATTAAAATCTTTCTGATCATACAAGGATTTCAGCTTTTCAATCATATCTAGTCCTCCAGGCATCCTTTGTCTAATACTTCTAGCATATAGAAAAATGTCAGAAATTTCTAGCGAGAAAACTATCTTTTACTTTTTAAGGCAGTTCATATAGAATAACACTTAGATTTACATAAGGATGGATTAAATGAATAAATCGACTAAACCATTATCTAAAAAGAGAGTATTATCAGCCATTCAATTAATTGTAATTTTTTACTTATCTGCTTTGATTATTTCGACATTACTTTTGTTAATACCATGGGCACACCGTGAAAATACATCCCTTAGTTTTATTGACGCGTTATTTACGTCCGCAAGTGCCGTTAGTGTAACAGGTCTAAGTGTCATCTCAATAAAAGATACCTTTAATAATTTGGGTATATTCCTGTTGTGTATTATCCTCCAAATTGGAGGATTAGGTGTGATGTCACTTAGTACTTTTTTATGGATTATGATTGGTAAAAAAGTAGGATTAAAGGAACGCCAATTGATCATGGTGGACCAAAACCAAACAAATTTATCTGGTTTGGTGCAGCTCGCAAAGAGGATCTTTATTACTATCATTTCCTTTGAAATTTTCGGCGGAATTATTTTAGGATTACGTTTCTTAAAATACTTTGATAGCCCCTTATCTGCTTTTAAACATGGATTTTTCGGTTCAATTAGTGCCACGACTAACGCAGGATTTGATATTACAGGAACATCATTAATACCTTTTAGTAATGACTACTTCGTTCAAACAGTGATGATTTTATTGATGATAATCGGTGCCATCGGTTTTCCCGTAATTGTTGAGGTTTATGAATACTTCTTAAGCTTGAAAAGCAAGCGAAGATACCACTTCACTTTATTTACGAAGCTAACCACTTCAACTTTTGTCATCCTTACCATTTTAGGTGGAATCATCATCTATCTACTTGATAGTTATCATTTTTTTGCTGATAAATCTTGGCATGCAGCATTCTTCTATTCCTTATTTAATTCTGCCACCACCAAAAGTGCAGGGTTGGCTACGATGGATTTGAATGAATTTACACCGAGTAATCAGATTTTTATGTCTGTCCTAATGTTTATCGGCGGTTCACCAAGCAGCGCCAGTGGTGGAATCCGAACCACGACGTTTGCCATTGTTTTACTAGCCATTTTCTTTTATGCAAGAGGAAAAGGGTCAATAAAAGTGTTTAGAAGAGAACTGCATACGGAGGATGTACTTAAATCCTTTATCGTGATATCAACTGCCGCCACCCTCTGTTTAGTCTCGATATTAATCCTATCCATTACGGAAAAAGGAACCTTGATTCAAGTAGTGTTTGAAGTAACATCTGCGTTCGGAACGAATGGATTATCAATGGGCTTGACACCAATATTAACGACATTCGGGAAAATCCTCATTATCTTTTTGATGTTTATCGGAAGATTAGGGATTGTGACATGCCTGTTGATACTAAGAGGCAAAGATAATAGCCAGGAGAAAATTCATTATCCAAAAGAAAAAGTTACAATTGGTTAAAGGGGGGATTTGAGTCCCCCTTTTGTTATGCGTTTATGGTGATAGTAGTTGCTGTGCCTGAACCTGAAATCGCTGCGTTTGATATAATTTATTTATCGCAGATATCCGCATCCGAACCCCAAATATAAAAACAAACCCGCTATTTTAGCGGGTTTAGGCCATAACGATTTCCTTATTTCGTTGAGTTGTTGCTTTTTTGATGATATCTCTTGCGATCCAGACGCCGCATGCGCTTGCTTGAGCAAGACCGCGGGTAATTCCTGCGCCATCGCCGCCAACGTATAAACCACTGATTTCTGATTCAAACTTGTCATTGAGCTTTGGTCTTGCTGAATAGAATTTTGCTTCGACTCCGTAGAACAACGTGTGTTCTGAAGCTAATCCTGGCGTAACTTGATTTAATGCTTCGGTCATCTCAATTAAACTCTTAAGTGTATTATAAGGAAGTACTAGACCAAGATCCCCTGGAACCGCCTCTTTTAGTGTCGGCTCGATGAATCCCTCTTTAATTCTTCTTTCTGTTGAACGGCGTCCTTTTAAAATATCTCCATACTTTTGGACGATTAAGCCGCCATTTGAAAGGGCATTCGCAAGACGTGATACTTCGTGTGCATATTCAGTCGGTTTATCAAAAGGCTCTGAAAATGTATGTGAAACAAGCAAAGCGAAGTTGGTATTTGGGCTTCCTAGCTTCGGATCCTTGTAGGCATGCCCATTAGCAAGCATGATACCGGAATGATTTTCAACAACTACATGGCCTGAAGGATTGCTGCAAAACGTACGCACTCTTGTTCCAACTGATGTATTGAAAACAAATTTTCCTTCATATAAATTCTCATTGATTTCCTGCATAACGATGTCGGAAGTTTCAACGCGAACGCCGATATCTACTTGGTTACTGGTCATTTTTAAACGGCGTGCCTTTAATACTTCAGTCAGCCATTTCGAACCATCTCGTCCAGGAGTAATTACAACCTTATCTGCAAAAAGGTCCTTGTCACTTTTCAGTTTGATCCCTTTTACGACATGCCCTTCAGGTGTCTTTTCAGTGATTAAATCCTGCACTTCTGTTTTGAAAGACATCTCAATTTTATCGTTTAAGTATTCAAAGATACTTTTCATAATTTCTAAGTTCTGCTCAGTTCCAAGGTGACGAACTTGAGCACGTAATAATTTTAAGCCAGCTGCAAATCCGCGGCGCTCGATATCCTTAACTTTATCTGTTAATGGATCCGTAATACTGTCGGTTGCACCATGCTTTAAGTTAATTTCATCTACATATTTAATCAAATCGACTACTTGAGAATCTGGAAGATAGTCAGTCATCCAACCGCCAAATTCACTCGTGATATTAAACTTTCCATCAGAGTACGCACCCGCACCACCGAATCCGCTTGTGATGGAACATGCCGGCAAACATCCTGCATACTCTTTCCTGCCTGCTGCTGGAGGACATTTCTCAATCTTATTTTGTAAAATTGGACAATTTCTCCGATAAATATCATGCCCCTTGTCCACTAACAGCACCTTTGCGTTCGGCATTTTTAGTGTAAGTTCATAACAGGTAAAAATCCCCGCTGGGCCTGCACCCACTACTATAACATCATATCTATTTTCCATTGTCCAAAACCTCCAAGACGTATTTACTTAACCCTTGGTAAATATATCAAAGATATTTCTATCCGTCAACAATAAAAACGAACTATTTATGAAATCAAAACACGATCGTTCGTGTTTTGTCCATTTTTAGAAAATAACAAAAAAGACTCAGGACTTATACCTGAGTCTTTTTTGGTTCAGCAATAGCTAGCACCGATGATGATTAATAAAATAAACAACACCACAATTAATACGAAAGTGCCATAGCCGAATCCGCATCCACCTACTTGTGCTGGAAAGCCGTAACCACAGCAATCTTGACCAAACCCATGACCATAATGCATACCTATTCACTCCTTAAGGTTTTTGTCTGTTTACACTCTTAATTTATGTAATAGGTACTTGACCTGTCTGTGCATTCGCCTATATTATGAGAATCAATGAAGAAAATGTAGGTGATGAATTTGAAAACTCTCTTGAAGAGCTTTGTTAACGGTATTTTGACCATTGTGCCCATTATTCTTGTAATCTTTGTTATTTACAAAACGTTTCTGTTTCTCGATGGACTGCTCGGAAATACATTAAGACCTTATCTTCAGGAAGATTACATTCCTGGTATTGGTTTGCTAACCACGATTGTTTTAATTACTCTGCTAGGCTGGTTATCTACAAAATTTATAACTGGCAGTATTATTAGACTAATTGATAAATGGCTAGAAAAAATTCCTGTTGTAAAAACGATCTACTCTGTCATTAAAGATACGGTTCAATCCTTTTTAGGTGAGAAAAAGTCTTTTTCAAAGGTGGCACTTGTCGTGATTCCAGGAACCGAGATGAGGAGTATGGGGTTTATTACTTCCGAGGAGTTAGAGGATTTCTATAGCCCGCTAAAGGATCACGTGGCGGTCTACGTTCCGCAAACCTTTCAGGTTGCCGGATTTACTTTTTTAATTCCGAAAGAACAGGTAGAAATTATTGATGTTAAGCCTGAGGACGCCATGAAATTTATTCTATCTGGGGGAATGACCTCTACTTCCAAAGCAAAGGGATAGCAAAAAAGCCGCGAATGCGGCTTTTTAATTTTCGTCAAATAGCTTCTTATATGCTCCGTATCCTTGCTCATCCAATTCCTCTTTCGGAATAAAGCGTAAGGCTGCAGAATTAATACAGTAGCGCAACCCGTTTGGACCGGGTCCGTCATCGAAGACATGACCCAAATGGGAATCAGCGGTTTTACTCCTTACCTCTGTCCGAACCATAAAGTGGCTGTAATCTTCTTTTTCAATAACTTCTTCCTCAACAATTGGCTTTGTAAAACTCGGCCAGCCGCAGCCCGCATCGTATTTATCAAGAGAGCTAAATAATGGTTTCCCAGAAACGATGTCTACATAAATGCCATCTCTCGTTTCATTCCAATATTCGTTACGGAAAGGAGGCTCTGTTCCCTTATTTTGCGTTACTTCATATTGCATTGGTGATAATTCTTTTTTCAGTTGTTCCTTATTTTTCATTCTTCTCCCCCCAATGTGCCCGAATAAATCCTGCTCTCCCAGAGCCTACATGGTATCCTTCATAGTGTGCTTTATTTTTCTTATAGTAATGCTGATGGTATTCTTCCGCTGGATAGAAGGTTTTCGCTGGAAGAATTGGCGTTACGATTGGTTTAGTAAAACGACCGCTCTCCTGCAATGCCTTCTTAGATTGATCCGCGAGCTCTTTCTGTTTTTCATCATGATAAAAAATAGCTGTTTGATATGACTGACCCCTGTCGTAGAATTGACCACCTGGATCGGTTGGATCTATTTGCTGCCAATATAATTCAAGCAGTTTTTCATATGGAAAAATTTCTGGATTAAAGGTAATTTGAACAACCTCATAATGTCCGGTTGACTCCGAACAAACCTGTTCATATGTTGGATTTTCAACATGACCTCCGGTATATCCAGAAATGACACGAATAATGCCCGGCTGCTCATCAAATGGCTTTACCATACACCAAAAACAGCCGCCAGCAAAGGTTGCCAGTTGTTTGGTTTCCTCCACATATCCCACCCCTTTTGAAATTTATTTGCTTTGACTATGAGTATACCGAATCTTTACGAAGAAATACAATTTGCTGTTTTTTGCCTCAAATGAATTATATCTGCGTAAAATCAAATATATCTGCGATGGGCTAGTATTTTAACTAAAAAATTACTTTTTATGTAAACTCCATTAAAAAGCCGAACCACGTCCCCGGGTTCGGCTGCAATTTCCTATTTGATTTTCTTTTTTTGCCTCGATTGTTTGGTAATGTTTTTCCACTTTTTCTGTTCTTCAGTTTGCGCGCGTTTGTCGGCTTTTCTTTCAATATAGGCAAGTTCTTTTTGAAGCTTGTTATAGCTGGTTAAGCGTCCTAGAGCTAATGTACCTTCTTCAATCGCCTCAAGAACAGCACAGCCCGGCTCATCCTTATGCTTACAATCCCGAAATTTGCACATTTCACCCAATTCATCGATGTCTGAGAAGGTTTCAGTTAAACCATCGGCACTTTCCCAAAGCTGTAATTCTCGCATTCCTGGGGTGTCAATCAACACGCTGCCATTTGGAAGCTGAATCAGTTCACGGTGTGTGGTCGTGTGGCGTCCTTTGTCATCACCTTCACGAATTTCCTTGACCACTTGCTTTTCATCACCCAACAACAGATTAGTTAACGTAGACTTCCCTACGCCCGATGACCCCAACAGTGCGACAGTTTTACCTGACTGTAAGTATGGCTCAAGCTTTTCAATTCCACTCTTCAACTCTGCACTAATCGCGATAACGGGTACGCCACCAAATGCGATTGCTTCGACTTCTGCAAGTTTTTCCTCGATATTATTACATAAATCCGCTTTACTTAAGACAATTACAGGATTAGCACCACTTTCCCATGTCAGCAGTAGATAACGTTCAATTCTTCTTAAATTAAGATCGTCATTTAATGAGTTTACAAGAAAAACAGTATCGATGTTTGCAGCAACTATTTGCTCTTCGGCCGTTCTCCCAGCCGATTTACGCGAAAATTTACTAAAGCGAGGCATTACTGAATAGATAGTTCCTTTTCCTTCATTCACACGCGGCCTGAGCATGACCCAATCCCCTGCCGCAGGATAATCCTCACGACTTAACGCTTCAAAGTTAAACTTACCAGAAACCTCACACAGTAAATCGCCATGCTCCGTCCATACACGATACATATGCTTATGTTCCAAGGCCACCCGGCCGATAATCATCTCATCATTTTGTTTTAAAGCTTGAAAGTCATTATTTATCCTTTCAGTTAGTCCTATTGTAATTAAATTCATCCATATTCCTCCAAAAATGTAAAATAAAAAACCATAGGCATACACAGCCCATGGTTGTATTCACAAAGGAATAATGGGTATAGATTCCCCTATATGGTGAATCCGCGGGCTGTGCAAAGGATATTGAAATTAACGGCAATTAACGTATTTTCATTTAACATTACACTTCACCCGCCTTCCGACTTATTTATCTTAAGTATATGACAACTTTATCCATTTGTAAACAAAAAATCCAAATATAGACACCCACCTATACATGCTTGAATAAATTAATTTGTAAAGAACGTAAGAAAGGAGCAAATGGTATGTCAGGAAATAGAAATCATTCTGATTATCTTCAAAGGGCTGCAATGTATGATTTGCTGGCTCACAATTTTAAATACTCTAACCCAAACCTCCACATGCATTACTATCTGAAACATTTAAAATATATGAATAAAGCGATGATCATGCGTAACATCCAACAGAGTCAGGCCGAAGGCAGGGTCCGGTTCCTTCACACCTCGCCAGATTCCCCTGATGTTGATATTTATATTAATGGGCAAATGCAAGTGAAACGCCTTCCATTCAGAGTGGCAAGCAATTATTTAGCATTAAAGCCTGGTAAGTATCACATTGATATTTACCCAACAGGAAATTCGGTCGATAGTGTTCTTAATAAGAGAATTACGGTTGAGCCTGGTAAATCATATACACTAGCTGCCATCGACTCTGTAAAAAAAATGCGCCTGCTACCTTACCTGAATCAACCGGAAGTGCCGCCAAACGAATCTAAAATACGCTTCCTGCATTTATCAACCGATACAGGTTCCCTGGATATTGCCGTTAAAGATAGAGACGTTGTCTTTCCAAACGTTTCCTACAAACAGGCTACCGACTATTTAGGAATCATGCCGATGACGGTTGATCTAGAGGTGAGGGAAGCTGGAACGAAAAATGTGGTCCTCCCATTGCCAAAAGTGCAGTTTCGTCCAAATGAAACCTATACAATTGTATTGCTGGGTCTTACAAAAGGGGAACCTGCCTTTCAAGCGATGATTTTGAAAGATTAGGGTAAAGAAATAAGGTGGTACACACTTATGTGAGCCACCTTATTCCACGGGTACCAGTATCGTAAAAGCAATATCATCTTTGATTAAATCAAATGTTTTTACTTTTATTCTTACATCACTTTTTAACTCTAATTGCTGCATGTTCACATGGACAATTTTTTCATTAGGATGAATTTCTACACCATTTGGCAGCTTATAATTTTCTTTAATAAATCTCAGTACATAGGAAACGGGTAAATGCAGGCTCCCAACTGAGATTGACTTTTGCTTTAGAACCAAATCACCATTATCCAATGCCTCTGGTTCGAAGGTAAGCTTTAAATCTACTTCTTGACTAAAAAATTGTAAGGTTCCATACAATTCCACTTCATCCTGCAGCTGTACACTATATTCAATTGGTGAATCAGCCGCTTCCTTTTTTATATATTGGTTTATTAATACATTGAGATCTGCCTTATTCGATTTTACCTCGAAAGTAACATTCTTGTTATCGGGTACAGTTTGTTGAAGCTTTCCATTTTCATCCGCAGGTACCATAATTAAAGATAAAAGAATAATAACAATAATGACAATGAACCCCAATAAAAGAAAGAATCCCGTTTTCCATTTATTTTTCATAGAAAGCTAATTCTCCTCTTTACTGACCATATACGCCTTTTTAACGAGATCAGGTAATGTTCGTTCTTCTAAAGTTTCGTTTAAACGCGCTGCAATCAATTCATACCCCTTATCGTTTGGATGGAAGTTATCGGTATGCAGTAAACTTTCTGTTGGGTTTATAAATAGATCTTCAATCCCAACAAAATAGGCATTTGAATAATTCGAAACAACCCTTTGGCTTGCCTCATTCCAATCAGAAACGATTTGGTCGAGCTCTTTAATATCTGAAAACACTTGTGAAAAAGGATTGTATACTCCAACCAAAACAATAGAGGCTTCGGGATTTACTCGAATAATCGAATTCATGATTTCAATCAAACTGTTAATGTATACTTCCCGTTCCTTTTCGAAAACGGATAGTTGAAGATTTGAGATATTATCCCTGACTACCTTCATAATGTCATTGCCGCCTATCGTCAAAATCACCAAATCAGCAGCAGCAAATGTTTCTTTCATCTCTTCTGTCTGTAGTCTTTTTAATAGTTGCGGGGTCCGATTACCTTTTACACCGAAGTTATAGAAATCAACTTCCTTAATTCCCTTTTCTTCCTCGAGCAATGTTCTTAAGTAAGGCAGGTATCCTCCAGTATTTGTACTATCTCCTACACCTTCTGTTAAAGAGTCACCAGCGGAAATAATTTTGATTTCCTTTGGGACAAAATCGGCAGGAATCTCTTCATAAACAACAGCCGAAGCCGTCCGTTCTTTATGAAATTCTAAGCGATCGGATTGACTGCAACAACTTAAGAAAAATGTCGAAAGAATGAGAAGGGTGAAAACTTTTTTCATTCGATTCACCACCTCTTACTAATGATATTATAACAGAACAAAAATAATACAAAACAAGCTAGTACTATATCCTATTCATTTCCAAAAAAATAGACCCGAAAAAAGGTCTATTGTAACGACTTTATATCACTAATTATTTCATCATATGGTACTTCTTCGTACCCATCGTAAATTTTCTTAACCTTTTCATCTGGTCCCACCAAGAAGAAATAAGTCTGATGAATAACCTGGTCACCTTCTTGTGGTTTTTTTACTAAGGTTTTGAATGTTTCTCTCGCATAAGTCTCAATAAATTCCTGTGAATAGCCTGTTAAAAAAGTCCAATTATCATCCTTCAGCCCGAAGTTCTTTGCATACTCTGTTAGTTTTTCGGGTGTATCGACAGTTGGATCGACACTAAATGATACAAACTCAACATTTTTCAACTCTTCCTCTTCAACCATTTTTTGCAGTTTGGTCATATTTGCCGTCATTGGCGGACAAACGTCTGCGCAATTGGTGAAAATAAAGTCAGCAATCCATATTTTTCCGTCTAGATTCTTTTTTTCGAATGGTTTGTTGTCTTGTGTGACAGCACTAAAATCATTTACTGGATAATCGAGCGGATTCTCAATCCCCTTCTGCCCACAAGCTGATAGGAGTACAACAATTATTAATAATAAAAACGATAACCGATACTTCATATAAATCCTCCGTAACCTTTTTCTTTTCGTGATAAGTTTAACAAAGATTCACAAAAGAAGAAAGACAACGGCTTACTAATCCATTGTTCCTGTTTGTACAACAGTATTATTTACTTGAACATCAAATTTAGCATTCTTATATAATTCTTTCCATTCCTTTTGTGAAATAGGCTTGCCTCGAACATGAGCCATATACACATTTCCTATTCCAGCTGGGTCCACTTGATTTTTTTGGAAAAATAGCAGGAGTTTTTTTATTTGACTTTCCATTTCTTGATTAATTTTTTTCTCCATGACCTTCATGTTAGCAGGGTCGCTTAATTCTAAATAATTTGTGGTTTCCAGCAATCTAGAATCCATTTTCACCTCAACTTTAAATCTCAGATTCTTTTTGTCCACTAATTTAATTGTTGTATTACTCCGTAAATTATCGATACTTATAAATAATTTGTTATATATTTCTCCAAAATTCTTCCCACCATGTGTGTTAATTATTTTTTTTAATTCGTCGCGGTCAAATTCCAATTCCTTGGATCCTGTTCGATATTCATCTGTTACGAGTTTTAAATAAAAGAGCTTATCATTACTTAATCTTGCTGCCATTCGGTCATCATTGAATAAAGCAACCCCTGAAATCGCTACCTTGTCTTTCTTTACTTTAATTATTGGCAGCACCGGATCCTTTCCGTAATCAAAAAAGTCGTGATTAAATTCATGAAGTGTCGGAGAGATTAGGAGCTCCCTTTCAACGTTTTGTCTAATTAAATTATATAAATAGGTCCCTATATTCACCTTTATTTTCTTCTCGTCCATACTAATGATGGAAAAAGCGTCTTTTTCAGCAATCGTTAAATAAACCATATTCCCAACAGTCGGATCACGATTGAGAGCATTTACAAGCTGAATAATTCCTTTTTCCGCCAACTCCTTACTATAAATTACACACCGGAGCTGACCCATTTCAAGTCTTTGGTCGGTTGCAAGATTTTCCTCTGCTCGTAACGTTTGGAGGGTATTCGCATCGGCAGAAATCAAGCTGGTCATAACTTTGGCCATTGGATCAAATTTTGTTACTGAAACTGTCCCTTTAATTTCATTTTCCTTCTTTAAATCAAACCCGATTGCTGTAATGAGTCCCAATCTTTCCAATTGCCTTGTTTCAACTCCACAGCTTGTTAGTAAAAAGAAAGAACTCATCCCAATCACCATTTGCAGCCATTTACGACGATTCTGCATGCTTACTCTCCCTCCTTTTAAACCATTTTTTTATGAAGACAATAATCGCAAGAAGGACTGGATAGCAAAAAGCAAAGTAAAAACCTGCCTTTGCAATTAAATCCGTAACAGTATTCATTTGATATCTCGACTTTATAAAAAATGTTGCTCCATAGGCAGCAATTCCAATAATCCAAATACCCCATTTTTGTTTTTTCCTTAAGATTCTAGAAAAGCCCTTTGAAGCTGCCCAAAGATAGGAGCACAAATTGGGCAAAATAATGAGCATCCAAAAAGAAACAGCGATAAATTCAAACCTTTCCAAGTTAGGAAGTCTAACAATCTTAAACATCGATAAAACCGGCCAGATTGTTTTTTCCAAGCTATTCGAAGCGAAGAATACAATAGAAACAAGCGTGGCAAGTGTAAACACAATCGTTGTAATTAGATTACCAATTTGAACAAAAACCATAGCTTTATGTTTCTCTTTCACAAATGGATAAACAAACAATATTAATTCATAACCCAACATGGAAAGTGTTGTACTCTGAGCTCCCCTTAAAAGTTGTTTTACATTCGTATTCATAATTGGAAATAAATGGGTAAAATCACCGTGTTGTAAGGGTATAAACATCACGATAACCAGCCAAAAGGTACCGATTACAGAAAGAAAGGCCACTCCAACAACAACCCTTATTCCACCATAAACTGCATAAATGACTAACAATATAAGAACAAGGGAGATTTGCCAAGTTGGTAAAGTTGGGAATATCCACACTTGAACAATTTCAACGTAGTTCATTAAAATGACAAAAAAAGTAGATGTCATATAAATCATGTAAATAATATTCAGAGAATGTCCTGCCCATTTACCAAATACATCGACATGAATACCATACAAATCTGCACTGTCATATTGTTTAAGCATTTGAATCATAAATATTAAAACAACAGAAGTTATCATGCCTGCTAGGAAAACAGAAATCCAAGCATCATGCTTTGCTTCTAAATAAACAACTCTTGGAAGCCCTGCTAACCCTACTCCTACCTGTGCGGCATGGATGATAAAAACGAGCATAAATGCATTTATTAACAATCCTTCTTTTGGATGTAAATTCACCTTCATTTTTTGTTCGCTCCTATTCATCTACATCCTTTTTTTGTTTCGCCTTCTTTTTAGGAAAGTGCTCCTGGTCTTCTGTTCGATTTGTTAAGGGGCGGAATGAAAGATATTGCGGTGGAAGCTTAAAAAAACTATATCCAAAATCCTTTAATCTAACAGGATATACGGGTGTAAGATAGGGTCCGCCAATGGTCTCCAATTTTAGTAGATGGACAATGAAAAAGCAAAAAGCTGCCATGATGCCAATCCCTCCCCATAATCCTGCCATCAATATGATTGGGAACCGAATGATTCGAATCGCAGTACCCATTAAATAACTTGGTGTCGTAAATGAACCAAGAGCGCTTAATGCAATGATTATGATCAAGATATTGCTAGTAAATCCTGCCTCAACTGCTGCTTGCCCAATTACGATACCTCCTACAATACCCATGGTCTGACCCACTTTTGTCGGCAGCCTGGCCCCTGCCTCTCGTAATAATTCGATAACAAATTCGAGTAATAGTGCTTCCATGACGGGTGGAAAGGGAACTCTCGCCCTTGATTCCCCCAACGACAGCAGCAATGGGGAAGGAATGACTTCATAGTGATACGTTAAAACGGCCACATAAGCTGGCGTTAGTAATACAGACAAAAAAGTAGCCACTAGCCGCAGCATCCGTAAAAACAAACCCATGTTCCAGCGCATGTAAACATCTTCTGTTGATTCAAAAAAGGCAAAAAAGGATGTAGGACCATAGAGACAGTCAGGACTCCTGTCCAATAATACAGCCACTTTCCCCCTATATAACGCTATCGATACACGATCAGGGAGCTCTGTTGTCATCAACTGCGGAAAAACGGTCCAACTGTTACTCTCAATATATTGACCAAGTACAGTTGACCCGGGGACATAATCCAAGGTGAGTTCTTCAACTCGTTGCTTAAAGGTGTTTACAATTTCTTCATCAGCAATACCCCTAATATAGACAAGCTTCGCTTTGGTTTTTGATCGTTTACCGACAGTAAGGTCTTCTGTACATAAATCTTCATCCTTGATGTTGTTCCTCAAAATATTGATGTTACCTTGAAGTGATTCCGTAAAAGAAATTTTGGGGCCGTAAACAAGTGATTCCGTTTCAGCTTTTTCGAGACCTCTTTCAAGGGTCTTTTTAACATCAGCTAGAATCCCATAGGGCTGCCCTTCTGCGTAAATATACACTTTTCCTTCGTTAATTCCCGAAACTACTTCACTTAATTGATTAACAGCAGTGATAGAAATCATAGGTAAGACTTTTGCAATGGATTCACAAGTCCATTCCATTTCCTTATTGTTTAGAATAGATCTGATTACGATATCATCGAGTCTTGTTGAATCAATTAATGTATTCATCAGGCAGAAAATAAGTTTCTCCCCGTCCCTTTTCATTGTCCTAAAGACAAGGTCAGAACCAACATTCAATTCGGTTTTAATCTGCTCTTTTAATTCTTCCAAGTCTAAACTATGAGCTTTCGGTGTTTCTTCCGCTTTTTTCCCTGACAACCATTTGAACATAAGCAGCACCTTTTTAATTTAATTTTTTTTAGCATTACCAAAAAAGCTATTTTTACCCAAAAAAATAAAGAACGGGCTGGCACCATCCTGTTTCTTATTCATTTCAAAAAAGTATACGAACTCAAGTAGTTGTTCCCTATCCCTTTTCACTAAGAACAACAGTTTCTAAAATTAATCTAAAGGCAAGTAGGTTTATGGAATAGAGAATATATGGTATTATGAATGAGTATTCATTCAACAAAACAGAAAATTAAGAGAAAAAGAGCGCTGTAAAGTAGAGGTGTTAAGGATGAGACAAATTGGTCCCATTTTGATAATTGAAGGAGCTAATAATAGTAAGGTTCCCTTCTCAAGAAGTTTGTATATTAATAGTAAAGATAAAGTTCTTATTGATACTGGAGCCGATCCAGCTGAACTATGTGCACTTGATGATCAATATGGAGTTGAATTGGTAATTAACACACACTACCACCCTGATCATACCCTGCATAACCATCTGTTACGAAATGCAGAAAAGTGGATAAATCCACTCGAGTTTGAAACCATTCAATCAATCGAAGGAATTGCAAAAGGTAACGGAGTCTACCAGGAATGGGGCCCTGAAGGAGTAGAAGCATTAAGGAAGCACCTGCCAAAGGAATGGGCGCAAAACCTCGGAGAGATTTCTGGAACCTATCAATATGAAGAAGAGTACAACTTTAGTGGTGTAAAGGTAAACTTTCTACATACACCTGGTCACACAAAAGGATATACCTCTCCGTACTTTCCGGAATTAGGTATAGTTTACGTCGGTGATTTTGATATGACATCGTTTGGTCCATGGTACTTTGGAACCGATGGGAATATTGATGAGTTTATTTCATCCAGTGCACGGCTTCTAGAACTAGACGCCAAAACCTATATTACAGGACATCAAAAAGGTGTTTTTACCAAACATGAATTTACGGAAGCGATGGCCAAATTTATTGGGATTATCAATCAACGTGACCAAATCATTGAAAAGTATGTTCAAGAAGGGATGAACTTTGAAGAACTCACCAACATCGGAATCTTTTATCCAAAAAAAATGCTGCAAGTCTTGATTTTTAGGACGTGGGAGCGAAGTGGAATTCGTAAGCATTTACAACGACTTGGGTATCGTGTGCAAGGCTCAGAAATTCAGTTTCTATAAAAATAAGGATGGTGCCTGGCACCATCCTAGTTTAATCTTCCGTATAGTACATTAATGCAATGGCACCTGGACCGGTATGGGTACTAATGGTCGGACCGGTATAATCAACAGTTATATCCTGATATCCTGTTAATTCAATGACGGATTCTTTAACTTTTGAAGCTAATCCATGGGCTTCAGCATGAACAATGCCAACCCCTTTAACGGTTTTTCCTTTAATATCCTCAGCAAATTTTTTGGCCATCCACTTTACCACCTGTGAATGACTGCGGACCTTTGCTACCGGATTATACTCCGCGCCTTCCAAGGAAGCAATCGGTTTGATATTAAGTAAGGAACCAATGAATGCCTTGCCCTTTCCAATCCTTCCGCCCTTTACCATATTTTCCAATGTATCAATCATTATATATAGCCTGCTGTTTTGACGAACAGAATCGAGACGGTTGAGGATTTCCTCTAGACTTTTACCCTGTTTCGCCATTTGGGCTGCTTCTCGGACCTGGAATTGTAGGGCAATCGATATAAACTCAGAGTCAACCACCGTTACTTTCGTTTTAGTCATTTGTGCAGCACTTTCAGCAGAACGAACGGTTCCGCTCATTTTCCCTGTCATATGTATGGATATTACTTCATAGCCTTCATCTCCAAGTCTATCGTACACTTCGAGGAAAGTTCCAGTAGATGGCTGGGAGCTTTTCGGTAATTCTTCTAGACTTTTCATCGTTTCCATAAATTCAGCTGGCTGAATTTCAACACGGTCTAAATAGGTTTCTCCATTTATTGTTACGGACAATGGAACGACAACAACACCTAATTGGTCTGCCTTTTCTATTGTCATATCCATCGTTGAATCCGTGACAATCTTAATCTTGCTCATTTACTCACATCCCTAGGATTTACTCCATAGTATTATACCTGTTCCTTATTCTATAAGATATAAATTCCCCTATTTTTACGAAAATAATTGTAAACAAAAAAGCGGAGGCGTCTTTTACACTTCAAATTTCCCTCGGGGCGACAGGCATAAGACGAGCCGGCGAGAAGGTTGTTCTTTAACCTTCTTGACGGATTGACTTAGACCTAAGAGCCTCTAGGCGCTGCAGCTGGAGTCAAAAATAAAAGAACACCGGTTTCCCGATGCTCAAAGGTTATTATGCGTTATTCTTTAATTCTCCTACTTTAAACAATGCTTCGTAATCCGGCCACTTCAAAACCTTTTTCAAATACTCTTTAAACGAATAGCATTTTTTCGGTTTTTGTTCGTGATTAAGCGAATTAATCAAATTTTGTAAACGGACTTGGATCATGAATTTATAAGTGCTGCCTTCCTCCAATACAGGAATATCAATAACTTTAACCTTCTGTCCAACAACATTTTTGAACTCTAGGCTTTTGAATAACAAAATATCAATCCTCTTTTTCACCCGTTTCTTATATTATACACCTAAGAGCACTCGAAAAGTGTCTAAATCTGCATTGATTTTAATAATATTTTACAAAAAAGGACCTCCAAAGAAATGAATCTCCGAAGGTCTTGTATCACAGTTTATTATGCATTTGCAAATTCTTCTTCCTCTTCCTGCATCTTTTTCATTCGTTTCTTGTAAACAAACTTCGATAAGTTTATAGAGATTTCATATAGCAGCAGTAATGGTAGAGTCACTACAAAATCCGACATGAAATCTGGAGGAGTAATAACGATTGCAATCAAGATTAACACAAAGTATGCATATTTACGGATTTTCGATAACACGAATGGATTAATAATTCCTAATGCCGTTAAGAACATTACGACCGCTGGAAGCTCGAACAATACCCCAAACGGAAGGGTCATATTTAAAAGAAAGCGGAAATATTTTTCAGCTGTAAAATTGGTTACAAACATGTCTGCTCCCATCTTGACTAAAAACTCAAGCACCATCGGGAATATGATGAAGTAACCAAACGCAAGTCCAACGATAAATAACATAAACAATGCTGGAATATATGATAAGGTAATTCTTTTTTCAATAGGTTTAAGTGCCGGCTTTACAAACATCCATATTTGGCTGGCCAATACTGGGATCGTACCTGCAATCGCAATAACAGTCGCAATCATAAAGTAAACCCAGATAATATCACTCGGTCCGAGAACAATCAATTTAACATCAAGATCTCGAACGATCCAATCGTAGATATCGGTCACATAAATGAATCCAACAATAAAAAAAACAACGAACGCAACTGCCGAAATAATAATCCGTTTACGTAACTCATCTAAATGATCAACTAATTGTAATTCTTTATCTTCCATGTAAATCCCCTGCCAATTTCAAAGGTTGAAAATGAATCCTTCAGTTTAAAAGTCAATTAAAGAAAAAAAGGTGTAAGAAAGAATCTTACACCTTATTTAGTCAATTTTTGTTTTTCCTCATCGATGTCCTTCATCACATCATCGGTTAATTCACGAGTTGATTTCTTGAATTCCTTCAATGTTTGACCGAAGGCGCGACCAATTTCAGGCAGTTTCTTAGGTCCAAAAATAATGAGGGCTAGAGTTAATATAAGGATTAATCCTGGTATTCCAATATTTGAGAACATTGATTTACATCCCCTTCAGTTAATTATCTTTCTACTACGATTATAGGATTGATATACCGTTTTGAGTAAAATATACGCAATAATTCATATTAAATTCACATTATCTAAGAAATATAGCATTTATTTGTCTACTATTTACTCTTAACAATTTACCAAGAACTACCCCTGAAGTCAATGTAAATTAGGTTTTTGAATTATTAAAATATTTTGACAATTAATTCATTTACATTTATAATTTAATAAAGAGAAACATATACTATTGAAACATATAAGGAATGGATGTGATGAAGATGGAATTTTCACTCAGTAGTTTTGATGGAGCCATGCCAGTTGAAGTAACCATCGATGAAGAGAACGGCAGGTATATGATTCGCAAAAGTGATAGCAGCGGGGAATACTTTAATAGCCCTAATGAATTAATTGAATGGGTGAAAGCACATTTCCATGAGGAAGACTTCTGCCATCCAGATGAATTCAGAGGAATGCTTGATAAACTAGCTGATTATGAATTAAATGGTTCCTATTTCTAAAAAAGAAAGAAGCATCATAGACGATGCTTCTTTCTTTATGATGCGATGCTCCTTGTTTCACGGTTAGCAATAATGATTTGACGAACTTCTTCTGCAATCTCATTATAGTCTTTATGGTAATGGACTTTAGGATCAATATGGTGACCAATGGTTACTTTAATATGAGCAGGTTTGACGTCCATTTTTCTCAAGAACATCCGCGGTACCTTTTATCGTAATTGGAACAATTGGCACCCCTGCGTCTTGTGCTAGACGGATGCCCCCCACTTTAGGGGTTGGACAGGTCCTCCTTTGCTTCTCGTCCCCTCCGGAAAGATAACAAGTGAATGACCTTGATTGAGTAATTTAACACCTTCTTGCATGCTGCTAAGTGCCTGCTGACGGTTCTTACGATCAATGAGTATACAGTTAATGACGTCGAGCCATGAAGAGAGGATTGGTACTTTCTTTACCTCTA
>JAPSKD010000294.1 GCA_031177865.1 Bacillus sp. (in: firmicutes)
CCCCTTCAATGACCACCTTCATATTATCGAAAGCCGTAGGATCAAACACTCAACTCACCTCAATTTATTAGAACAGCCCTAATGCCTTGCCCGTTTCATCCACATCCATATTCAATGCTGCAGGTTTTTTCGGTAATCCTGGCATGGTCATAACCTCTCCGGTTAACGCCACAATGAAACCAGCACCAATTGATGGTTTAAACTCTCTTACATTGACGATAAAGTCAGTTGGTCTTCCTACTTTCGTTGGATCATCAGACAAAGAATATTGCGATTTTGCCATACAAATCGCTAAATTAGACCAGCCGAATTTTTCAAAGTCTACTAGCTGCTTTTTCGCTTTAGCTGAGAATTCTACGTCTTTACCACCATATACCCTTTGGACAATCGTTCTGACTTTGGTTTCAAGGGAATCTGAAACGTCATATAAGTGCTGAAAGTTATTTTCATCTTTTTCCATTACAGATAACAATGTTTCTGCAAGCTCGACTCCACCGGCACCGCCTTTTTCCCAGACCTCTGTTAAAGCAGCAGGAACACCCTCGCACTTGCACCATTCTAGTAATGTCTGAACTTCCAGTTCTGTATCCGTGATAAATTTATTTATGGCCACCACCACTGGTAAACCAAAGGCTTTGATTGTTTCGATATGTTTTTGCAGATTCAGAAAGCCCAACGTTAAGGAAGCTATGTTTTCCTTAGCCAAATCCGATTTGGCTACCCCGCCATGCATTTTTAATGCTCGGATGGTTGCAACGATTACAACTGCTTCTGGTTTAATACCAGCACTTCTTGCTTTAATATGTAAAAACTTTTCTGCTCCTAAATCAGCACCAAACCCGCCCTCTGTAATAACAAAGTCAGCCAACTTGGCTGCAGCACGGGTGGCAATCACACTATTACAGCCATGAGCAATATTTGCGAATGGACCACCATGCACGAGTGCAGGAGTATGTTCAATCGTTTGTACGAGATTTGGCTTAACCGCATCCTTAAGCAATAAAGTAAGCGCCCCTTCAACCCCAAGATCACCGACTGTAACAGGTTCCTTTTTATCATTATAGGCAACAACCATTCGGGCTAATCGCGATTTTAAATCCTTCAAATCTGAAGCCAAACATAGAACGGCCATAATTTCTGAGGCAACTGTAATATCAAAGCCATCTTCTCGAGGAACTCCTTGAAGCGGTCCGCCAAGACCGATAATAACTTTTCTTAGCGCACGATCATTTAAGTCGACCGCGCGTTTCCAGACAATTCGCCGCTGGTCAATTTTCAGCTCATTACCTTGCTGTATATGATTATCCAGCAATGCAGCAAGGGCATTATTCGCTGTCGTTATTGCGTGCAAATCCCCGGTAAAATGCAAATTTATGTCTTCCATAGGCAAAACCTGAGAATAGCCTCCACCAGTGGCACCGCCTTTTATTCCCATAGTAGGACCCAATGATGGTTCGCGTATCGCAATAATCGCTTTCTTACCAATGCGTTTGAAGGCGTCACCAAGACCCACTGTTACCGTCGATTTCCCTTCACCAGCAGGCGTAGGATTAATGGAAGTAACAAGAATGATTTTCCCACTTTCATTTGTTTCTATATTCCTAAGCGCTTCATACGATATTTTTGCTTTGTATTTCCCGTATAATTCGAGGTCATCTTCCTTTAAACCAATTGATTCAGCTATTTCAACAATTGGCTTCATGGTTGATTCTTGTGCAATTTTAATGTCGGACTTAACTGATGTATTCATTTGCAAAAATGATCCCCCGCATTCACATAGAATTAATATCCTCTATTATTGTATCAAATCACCCATTTATTTCGTGTAATATTTTTTACAAAACTTTATTCTTTTCTGAATTTAAGATAATGTTTATAATGTTATTGACCAAAAATTTAAAAAATACTATATACTTAACAAGATTAGAAATAAGGGGGAGTGCACCATGCCTATTAACATTCCAAAGCTGCTGCCTGCACGAGAAATACTCGAACATGAGAATATATTTGTTATGGACGACGAACGGGCAATCAGTCAGGATATCCGTCCATTAAAACTTCTTATTCTCAATTTAATGCCTGAAAAAGAAAAGGCAGAAACGCAGATATTAAGGCTATTGGGAAACAGCCCGCTGCAAGTAAATGTCAAATTTTTAAAAACCAATTCTTATGAATCTACACACACAAGCAAACAGCATCTTGAACAATTTTATACCACTAT
This sequence comes from Bacillus sp. (in: firmicutes), assembly GCA_031177865.1. Lineage (GTDB taxonomy): Bacteria > Bacillota > Bacilli > Bacillales > Cytobacillaceae > Neobacillus. The sequence continues at coordinate 2,222 of JAPSKD010000294.1, forward strand.
TTCAGAGGTCAAAAATCAAAAATATGATGGTATGATTATTACAGGTGCGCCTGTTGAACTGATGGAGTTTGAGCAAGTAAAGTATTGGCAAGAACTCACGGAAATTATGGACTGGACGAAAACCAATGTCACCTCTACCCTGCATATTTGTTGGGGAGCACAGGCCGCACTCTTTTATCATTATGGGATCGATAAATTTGAACTGTCCCGTAAATGTTCGGGAATCTATGAGCACCAGATTTTCGAGCAAAATGATTTACTTCTGCGCGGTTTTGATGATCATTTTTATGCTCCCCATTCTCGATATACAGATGTATCGATTGGTGAAATCCATGAGCATCCTGAACTTAGGCTGTTAGCTGCCTCTAGTGAAGCTGGGGCCCTGCTTATTGCCTCCCGGGATCGAAAACATGTGATGATAACTGGACATTTGGAATACGAATCTGATTCCTTAGCACAGGAATACAATCGCGATATTAGCAGAGGGCTGCAAATTCATATTCCAGAAAATTATTTTCCTAACAATGATCCAACACAACCGCCCATTAATCGCTGGCGTTCCCATGGACATTTATTCTTTTCAAACTGGCTCAACTACTACGTATACCAAGAAACTCCTTTCAATTGGGAGTAAACAAAGAAGCATCGGGTGGACCGATGCTTCTTTTCTTTGCATTTTTTTGCTTATTTTTGGTTAAATATCTATTCACTCGTCGTTTATTTTTCGTAAATTATAGAAAGAATATCGAGCAAAGGAGGGAAACGTTGTGGAAACAGTAGTAGGACTGCATCGAAACTATTTTGGGGAGATTATTAGCTTTGTTACATCCGGAGGTCGGGTCATCTCCTATCAAAAAGCGTTAATGGAAGCAGCAAACGGTGTCATCCAAGGCGTTCAGGCAACAGAGAATTACGATGGTAAACTTGTTCTTAGCCCTGAGCAGGAGCAATCCTTTGACCACTATCCAAACTTATTCTAAAAAAGCACCTGGGAATTCCCAGATGCTTTTTGCGTTTATTCAGCTTCATTTTGTTTTTGAATTTCTTTTAATGCTTCTATCCTTGATTCATCTTCTTGAAAAAACTGAACGAGGTCAACGATTCTTTCAATGGAATCCCAGCTTAAGTGGTGCTCGATTCCTTCAACATCTTTATATATGTTTTCATCTTTTACTCCGATGATTTTTAGAAATTGTTCCAGTAGATCATGTCTAAATACGAGGCGCTTTCCAATCTTATTCCCTTTAGTGGTTAAGCTGAAGCCTCTGTATTTTTCATAAACAAGGTATTCATCTTTGTCTAGCTTTTGAACCATTTTTGTTACTGAGGAGGGATGAACAGATAGTGCCTCTGCAATATCTGAAACTCGGGCGTATCCTTTTTCTTCAATTAACATATATATTTGCTCTATATAATCTTCCATACTCGGTGTTGGCATCCCGTACCTCCAAAAAAATTACTCTCTTAAAAGTTTACTATAGAAAAAAAATAGTGACAAGTTGAATTATGACTTTGTCACAGTTTTGGAATTCTGTTCTTCGAATAAAAACTTAACCCTTTTCTCCTGTTCGTCTAGAAAAAGCTTAGCATTAAAAGTTTTATCCTTATTAATAAAACCTTCAATTAACTCCGTTTTCCCTTCTGATAAAAGAAGTTTAACATTCTTTTGGGTAATGTTTTTCCCAAGAATTTTTTTAGATATCGTGAAATTACATTGGTTTTTTTGATAATTCGAGCACCCGTAAAAGCTGCCTTTATCCACAATGGAGCCATCACATTTTTTACATTTGCCCAGTTTTGTACCACCTTTACCCTTTGTCATTTTCTTACTAGGGGTAAAATTTTCACGCACATCTTCTGAAAAGACCCAATTAGCAGAATGTCCTACTCCTGAAGAGATTAGGTGGGAGACCATTTTATTCGTTTGTTCCATGAAATTCTTGGGAGAAGCTGCCCCCTCTGATATTTCTTTTAATTTTTGCTCCCATTTGGCTGTCATTTCCGGGGAAGCAAGAATTTCCTGTCCAATTGCTTCAATTAGGATTCTAGCTTTTGCTGTCGCATAAACTAGGTTCTTGGTTACATCAATATATTTTCTGTCCTTCAGCATGGTAATAATACCCGCTCTTGTCGCCTCAGTACCTAAACCTTCCGTTTTGGACAAGATTTTCTCCATTTCCTTGTCTTCGATATGCTTACCAGCCGTCTTCATTAACGTAATTAACTGACCTTCAGTATAGCGTTTTGGCGGCTGGGTCTGGCTTTCTTTTACATCAACCTTTACCGTACGGCCTTGTTCCCCTTTTGCTAGTTGTGGAAGAGCCGGTTCATCCTCTTTTTCCTTTTGTTTGATGACCTTCCGCCAGCCTTCTTGGATTTGAACCTTACCTTTTGATTGGAAAACTGCCCGTCCATCCACTAAAGTTGTTACCGTTGTATATTCGGCAATTGCTTTTGGATAATGCGCCGCTATTAAACTCGTGACAATGAGGTCGTAAAGTTTCTTTTCATCGGGATCAAGCCGGTCTACATTTGGAATTTGTTCGGTAGGAATAATGGCATAGTGGTCTGTCACTTTTTTTTCATTTACATATCGTTTATTATCGACAAGCGATTCAATTGCTAGTGGAAAAAATTTATCATAACCATTAATATGACTTAATTTAGCAAGAATTTCCGGAAAAGTATTCGCTTCTTCTTTCGTTACATACCGTGAGTCCGAGCGGGGATATGAAACATTCCCTTTTTGGTAGAGTTTTTGCAGCACATCTAACGTCTTCTTCGGTGAAAACTTATATCGTTTATTTGCTTCCGCCTGAAGTGCAGAGAGATTATAAAGTAACGGTGGCAAAAACTCTTTTCTTTCCGATTGTACCTCTGATACTTCTGCAGGCTTTTCTCGGCAAAACGCCGCCACCTTTTCAGCCATTTCTTTGGTTTTTACCCGGGTTTCTCCATCATTTTGCCATTTGCCGCTATATTTCTTGCCATCCATGTTAAACTGGGCAATTACCTCCCAGAAGGGTTCAGATTTAAAATTCTCAATCTCTAATTCTCTTTTTACAATAAGAGCCAATGTGGGGGTCTGTACCCTGCCAACTGAAAACACATCAGAAAAGCCTTGCTTTTGCAAAAGCAAGCTATAGAGTCTTGAGGCATTCATTCCAACTACCCAATCTGCACATGCTCGGGTATATGCTTCATAATACAGATTTCTAGTATGATCTTCATCCAATAATTTATTAAAACCTTGACGAATTGAATTAGGTGTTAAAGATGATATCCATAGCCGTTTCATTGGCTTTTTACAACCGGTAACCCGAAGAATATTACGGATAATTAATTCACCCTCACGCCCGGCGTCACCCGCATGAATAATTTCTGTTACTGCAGGATTATTTACAAGCTTTTGGATAACGGAAAATTGTTTTATTTTATCCTTTGTCACTTCATATTGGAACTGAGCAGGTATCATTGGCAGATTATCCAACGTCCATTTTTTCCAACCAGGCTCATAAGCCTCTGGGTTCACCAACTGGCATAAATGCCCAATGGCCCAAGTGACGTATGCACCATTTGTAAAAGTTTCGTTAGGAAAAATCTCAATAAAGCCATTTTGTTTTTTATTTTTAAATATAGAAGCCAAAGTTGAACCTTGATCTGGCTTTTCGGCAATAATTAATTTCATTATGATTGCTCCTTTATTAGAAAAGCGGAAGCGCCTTGCCAGGTGCAACCAGCATAAGACAAGCGCTGACAGAAGGCGCGCTTTTTGCCTTCCGAAGTGATTGGCTTATGTCTCGAGCACCTAGGCGCTGGAGCTAGACAGTTTTCTATGTTAAAGAATGATTCCAATCTTCAAAAGCATCCAGCATTCATTTTCCCACTTCATTTGTCTTTTTGTAAAGGATAAAAAAATTACAATGACAATATAATTATTTGCAGTAGAGTATAAGTTTTTCTGTCCAGGTATTGGATTGTTAGAATTTCAAAAGGAGGTGCACATGCTACTAGGG
>JAPSKD010000295.1 GCA_031177865.1 Bacillus sp. (in: firmicutes)
TGCTTACCTGCCAAAAACTCCTCCCCTACCCGCATCATTTATGTGTTTACCTGCCTGATTAACCATTTTATCTGCCAAAACCTATGATTTACCTGCATATCTGTCTCGCAGGGAACTCCGCAAAGCTGAAAAAGCCAGGCAACAGCCTGGCTCTGGTAATTAGAGGGTAGAAATTGAGCATAAACTCAAGAAAGTAGGCAGATTTTACAATCCCCTCTTTCACGAAAGAGCTCTTACCAGCCAAAAACTCCCCTCTACGCGCATAATTCATTTGTTTACCTGCCTGATTAACCATCCTACCTGCAAAAATCATTCATTTACCTGCTATATATTTCGCAGGAGAAATCCCAACATCGCACCTTTATTTGCGGTTCGTACCAGCATAAAATCGATCTCTTACGCGTTTAAGCCTCGCATGGTAATTAAGAATATCCAACCGCGCCTTTTCTGCTTCCGGTGCAATCGGTCTAAGATTCTCAATGTCCCAATAGTCCACAATGACATCCAGCACTTGATCAAAATATTCAAGCGGGCCATAATTGGCTTCCTTTGCAATAATGGCCATCCGGTCTTCAAAATCAGGCATGACCGTACCCGGCATTTGAAAATTCTTAATAACATAACCTAGGTAGTAGCAATAATTCGGTTCCAATTGTAAATGCAACTTGATGACATCGCGATAAAAGGCATAATGAAGCGTTTCATCCTTGGCGAGTCGTCTAAGGAGTGTAGCCAATTCTTTATCATGAGGTCCTGCCACCTTCGCAACATTATAATAAAAAACCATCGTTGCGAGTTCCTGGAGCGAAGTATAGACCATTGTTTCAAAAGGGGTATGAAAATCGGGCTCCCATCCACCTTCTACTGTCTGCTTGTGCAATTGACGAATGCGTTTGGGATCAGCGTTCCTAGTAATCAAAAGATAGGTCTCCAAAAGATTTGAATGCTGATCTTCTTCCGCTGTCCAGGTATGGACAAAATCCTTGATGACAGAAAGCGACCCTTTAAAAGTTTGATCTAAATGGGATGTGAACCAAGGTAGATTAACCTCTGTCAGAAGAGCTGTCTCTACTGCGGTTACCACGCCTGGCGGCAATGTTACTTGTTCAGGGTTCCAAGGTACCCTGCGGAAATCCTGCGCTTTATCCCAAGGTAAGAAATCATGATAGCCCCAATCTATTTTTGCAGCCCTTCTTTTGTGTTCCTCATAAAGCTCCTTTAATTGCGGTTCAAGTCTAAAGTCTAAATGGTTCGTCAGCAATTAATTCCCTCTCCTTCTCACTACTTTACAGTATTACTCTATTAAATCATATAATTAACAACATTCCGACTTTATAGACTTATTTTTGAAATCTATATGAGATTATTCCTATGACTTTCCCTACAAATAAAGGCAAACCCATTTAAAACCCTACCTTTAGACGAAAAAGCGGAGAGCTCCAACTCTCCACCATTACTAGAAAAACGACAACCGAGCGGTATTCTGACCCCATTACCGATGGTCCGGCTTCCAGGATGAAAATCGCCTTTCAATAACACCTAATAATGAAGTGAGGATTAACCCTGTTATGGTAATGACTAATACACCAACAAACATGCGATCCGTTTGTAAATTCTGCCCGTTGCTTGTTAATTGATATCCAATACCAGCTGTTGATGCGAATAACTCCCCTACAACTACAGCTATCAGGCCTTGACCAATCCCTAGCCTTATACCATTTAAAAGGAATGGTACGGTAGAAGGTAAGGCAATGGTTTTGAAAATTTGAAACTCACTTGCATTAAATGTTCTGGCTGCCTTGATTAAGTTTTGGTCCAACGTTAACATCGCCTTTTGTGCGCTCATGACGATTGGAAAGAAAGCCATCAAAAAAACGATAACAATTTTCGATACAGGTCCAATTCCAAATGCAATAACAATGACTGGCAAAAGGGCAACTTTAGGCGTTACATATAACCCTGAAATGAACGGATTCACAACGGCATTAAAGTAGGGGTTCCAGCCTGAGAATACACCAATAGGGATTCCAATAAATATAGCCAAGGCAAATCCAGCTATAAATTCATATCCACTTACTTTCATATTCTCCCAAAAGGAGACCTCCTGGACCATTACTACTGCTGCTTTCGCAATTTCGAATGGAGAACTTATAAATAATGGATTGATCCATTCATTTTGAGAGGCAATCTCCCAAAGCAACAGAAACAGTAGAACGGAAATAGAACTAATCATGTAAGTCTTGCTTTCTTTTTTTAATTTCCATTTCTTTTTTATTTTAGGCTCTGATTGTACAGCTTGGAGATTACTCTGAGTCATAAAACTCCCCCTTTCCCATTACTACTTCCCTTTGTTATCAAACCCTTGTTTTGATGATTCCTTTTCAATAATCGACCAAATATGATCTACTAAATGAACAAACTCAGGACTTCGTTTAACATGTAGATCTCTTGGTCTAGGAATATTCACATCAATAACCTCTACGACACGTCCGGGTCTTGCCCCAAAGACGAAGACCCGATCTGCTAAAAATACCGCTTCATCAATTTGGTGTGTAATAAAAAGACTGGTCTTTTTTGTCTCACTCCATATCCTGAGCAGCTCACCTTGCATAAATTCTCTTGTTTGGGCATCTAAGGCAGAAAATGGTTCATCTAGCAGCAGTAATGCTGGATTAACGGTTAAGGCCCGAGCTAAGTTTACCCTCTGCTGCATTCCCCCTGATAATTCATGGGGATAATGATTTTCATATCCTTTTAAGCCAACCATCTCAATAAATTCTTTCGCTTCCTGCTTTTTATCTACGGATAACTGTTTTTGAAGCTCAACCCCATAAAGAACATTGTCCAGAACGGTTCTCCATGGTAAAAGACTGGGATTTTGAAAAACCATCGCTCTATCATTACCAGGTCCATCAATTTTCTTTTGATCCAGTAGGATCTCCCCTCTGCTGGGCTTCAATAAGCCAACTACCGTATTTAAAAACGTTGTTTTTCCACAGCCACTTGGCCCGACAATACAAATAAATTCGCCATCTTTTATGTCTAAGTTTATATTCTCAAGGGCAATCACTTCTGTACCTGTTTTATTGTTTACGTAGGTGACATCTAAAAAGCGAGTGGATAATTTCAAATTTTGTAGTGATGCTGCCGTCCCCATATCGTTATCAATCACTCCTTTAAGCTATCATTATTTTTTAAAGGCATCTTCAATATAGCTATTTGTCCAAATAACATCTTCCGTTGTGTCTTGTTTCGTTTTGACACCTGATATGTCACCATATTCAATCAATGGATCTTGAGCATTATCCCAAGCTTCCTGATTCATTTCTCCATAACCTTTAAAAGTGTCTTTTAATCCGATGAGAGATTGTTCAAGAATGTCTACATCAATACCTTCAAAATAGGAGGTAATCGACTCTGCTGCTTCTCTTGGGTTATCCCGGGTGAACTCCATGCCTTTCCCAATGGCTCTAACTACCTTTAAAGATGTTTCATGATTTTCCTCTAAAAACTTTTTATCTGCAAACACGACTTCCCAAACCATGTTTGCATACATTGGCTCTTCCATTGTATCGATGACTACATCTCCTACATCTTTACTAGCTGCCTGTAAGCCCATTGGCGGTGAGGCAATACCACCGTCAACAATTCCCTCTTGCATACCGCCAATTTTTGGTCCATCTCCTGCTAGTTTCACAGTTTCAAGAGAGTTTGGATCGACCCCATGCAATTTCATTAAATACCGTGTGTAGACGTCTCCAGAATCACCAACTAAGTTTGTCCCTATCGTTGCACCATCTAATGCAGCAATTCGATCTTTGAGTGATGAATCTTTAGAAATCTTCTTTTTATCTTGATATTGTTTTGACAGTGTTATTTGATAGGTTAAGGCAGAATTTAGGGATTGTATCGCTACTAAATCTTCGCCCTTATCAAGTGGAGCAAACATGCTTCTAGGGCCAGAAACGGCAAACTGTGCTTCACCAGACAAAATCGACGCAATGACTTGTGCCCCGCCGCCGCCTGAGGCAATCTTCGCTTCAATTCCTTCATCCTCGAAGTATCCTTGTTCAATAGCTACATATAGTGGGGCAACGGATAAAATACGTGCAGGTTCTGAAAAAGTAAGCGTAGTCGTTTTTCCTCCTGAATCCCCTTTAGTTTCTGTGGTTGTTTCTTTACCTTGACTACAAGCAGAAACCAGAAGCACAAAACATAATAGAATAGCCGATAAACATTTTCGCTTAAACAAGTAAGATACCCCCTGTAAATTTATTGTTTTATATACAAAACATCATTTCATATATAAATACATTCTAATATCACTATTGCAAATCTGTCAAACTTTTAAATTGAATATTTTAACTATTCCGTAAGTTTTCCACTGGCTAAAAACTGATATTCTACGACAATATACTTTCCTGTTCCTTTCAACTAATCGATTGATTAAATAGAGTTTAATCCCTTTTGAAAAACGAACTTTAGCCTGTTTTCACGGAAAATATTTGTCGAAGGACGTCCGAGACCATGGTCTACTACAGATTAAAAGTCTCTAATATGGATATATTTGTACTATATCTCATAAGGAGTGAACTTTATGTCTGCAGAAAAGCACCATATAATATTCGAAAAACGGTCAAATAAGGCTGCAACTGTTTCTATATCTCTTGCCATTCTAGGTTTTGTCTTTAGTTTGATCCCATTTCTGGGGTGGTTCCTGGTACCAGTTTGGATAATGGCCATATTGTTTGGGTTTGTAGGTCTATTCAAATCATATAAACGAGGTCTAGCCATAAGTGGAATTTTGATTGGGTTAATGACATTTATGTATAAAATAGTATTTCTACAAACACTGTTTAGCAGTTAAAAAACAGAGATCGACCTGAATAAGAAAAAGTAAAAGGAGAGGTATCGTTATACCTCCCCAATCTTCCTAAGCTTTTTCCTTCTATTCCAATGCTGCTTTCACTTCTTCTACCATGGATTGTGTGGAAGTAATACCATTTCCTGCAATATACCAGTTCACTGCATCTAAGTAGATAATCTTCCCATTTTTATACGCATTTGTTTTCTGTACTAACTCATTTTCAATGGTATCTTTCGCACCTACTTCACCACCAATTGCGGCAGAGCGGTCGATAACGAACAGAACATCTGGATTTTTTTCTAAAATATATTCAAACGTCACGCTTTGACCGTGCTGTGATACTTCCAGGTTTTCGTCTACTGCTTTGAAACCAAAAACATCATGTACAAATCCATAACGTGATCCTTGACCATAGGCACTTACTTTTCCTTCATTCGCTAGTAAAATTAATGCTTTGCTGTCAGAGGCGGATGCTTCTTTATTTAACGCTTCAATACTTGCTTTTAGCTCATTCATTTTTTCATCAAGTACGTCTTCCTTTTCAAAAACTTCAGCTAAGAGTTTGAAATTCTTAGGACATGTAGTTTGCATAATCGACTTCTACAAATACCGTTGGAGCAATTTCTGCAAATTGATCATATAGCTCTGCTTGTCTTCCTGAAATGAAAATAACATCTGGCTGTAATTCGTGCAGCGCCTCAAAATCAGGCTCTTTTAAGCTCCCAACGTTGGTATATTCGGAACCTGCATACTTCTCTAACGTTTTTGGTACGATTGCTTGTGGGAGGCCAGTTATTTCTACACCCAATGTATCTAATGCATCAAGTACTCCAAAATCGAAAACAACTACTTTCTCCGGGTTCTTTTCAATCGTAACTTCTCCGTACTTATGAGTAATCGTTACTTCTTTTGCTTTTTCTTCTGTTTTCTCTCCTTCAGAACCTGAAGTTGTGCTTGCTTCCTCTGTGCTGCCGTATGCAGCTAATAAGAGTTAATGTTAATAGTAGAGAAATAAAACTTAACTTTTTCATCCTTTTCGTCTCCTTTTAATTAAAGTTAATCAAAATACTTATGTACAGTCGTGTTTATAGAACAATATAGAAAATTAGAAAAGAATATTTATTTAAATTAATTTTTTATAGCAACTCTTATTTTAGCTACAAATGAAAATTATTATAATTATAAAAAAAAAAATAAAATTATATATTTTCAGGAAAATATTGTCAATAGTTAATTGAGAATAATTTTCATCTAGTCAAAACCAAAAAACAAGGGGACGGTTCTAATGGTTTTATATGGTTAGTACCGGCCACAAGAACCGTCCCCCTGGCTACCCTGGCTACCCTGGCTACCCATGGCTA
>JAPSKD010000296.1 GCA_031177865.1 Bacillus sp. (in: firmicutes)
TTCCATTTCAAGTACGTTTTGATCATCTAACATAATGGAACCGCTTGTTACTTCATATTTTGGATGACCCATGATAGCAGAAGATAAAGTGGATTTACCAGTACCATTTGGTCCCATGATTGCATGAATTTCTCCACCTTTTATTTCGAGGTTTACACCTTTTAAAATTTCTTTTCCATCAATTTCTACATGTAAATCTTTAATCGTTAATGTTGACCCAGCCATATATATACCTCCGTAAAGATAATTTTGTATCTTGTAGCCTAAAACACTTGGCCCCAAAATTCTATTCTCACTTTATTCTCATTCCAATCTTATAACAAATAGAATCTGTTAGCAACTTATAAACAGTGATAACTTTTATGAAGAGATAAAAGATTATTATTTTCACTCAACTCAATCCAACTGAGAATGAAAAAGCAGACAAGGTGTGTTTGTACTATAATAATTCAGAATTTTAAAACTTGTGACTGCTTTATGTATACACATACGATAAAATGATAACGTATTTATTTCTATTTTGCCAAGACTTCCACTTATTATTTCCTACCTATTTTTACCCATCCATTCGGATTCATGTATATGACCGAATTATATTAAAAGGAAAACCAGTGAGTCACATCACTGGCTTCCTGTTTTCTTCCTATTTATTAGTAACTTTTTATACTAAGTTTTACTTTAAAGGTTGTTATTCTCCTGGCAGAACGGCACCTTGGTACTCATCTTTAAGGAAATTTTGAATTTCCTCTGATTTTAGAACTTCTACAAGTGTTTTAATTTCTTCGCGATCTTTGTCCTCAGAACGAACGACAATAAGATTTGCGGGAACAACATCACTGCCTTCAAATGCAATTCCATATTTTCCGATATCAATTCCGCCTTCTAATGCGTAGTTCGTATTAATGACAACCGCGTCACCTTCACCGCTTTCAAAGGAAGAAGCTAATAATTTGGCTTCAATTAAAGTAGAGAAATCAAGGTTCTTTGGATTTTCAACAATATCCTCTACTCTAGCATTTGCGCCAATACCTTCTTTTAGCTTAATTAAACCTTCTCTTTCAAAAATAGGTAATATACGTCCATGGTCACTAAATGAATCACTCATAATAATTTTCGCACCATTTGGAAGGTCTTTTAAGCTTTTATATTTTTTAGAATAAATGCCAATTGGTTCCTTATGAATTTCACCAACACTAACAAAATCATAATCCTTATTTTCTTCCATTTGAAGTTCTAAATACCCTGGTGTTTGGAAATAGTTTGCATCGAGTTCTTTATCCCTTAACGTCACGTTTGGGAGAATATAATCTTGAAAAACTTTTACTTCAAGGTCAATACCTTTTTCCTTTAATAAAGGTTTTGCGGCTTCAAGTACTTCCGCATGAGGTACAGCGGTTGCACCTACAACTAATTTTTTGTTACCATCTTTTCCTTCTTTTTCTTCCGTTTCGTTATTAGCACCTGCACACGCTGTTAGGGCCAATGCTAATAAAGCAATTATAATAAAACTAAATACTTTTTTCATTTCTTACTCCTCCTGTTATCGTTTATCTGTTTTCTTTGTAAAATAATCTCCAATAAATTGGATGATAAATACTAAAATTAAAATGGCAACCGTTGCAACAAGCGTGACAAACGGTCTATTGCGCTGAAAACCTTCAAGGTAGGCAAAATGTCCAAGTCCGCCTGCTCCAATTACTCCGGCCATTGCTGTAAAGCTGACTAACGAAATAGCCGTTACGGTAATCCCTGAAATTAATGCCGGCAAAGATTCTGGTATTAATACTTTAAAAATAATATGACCATGTGTTGCTCCCATTGATTGAGATGCCTCAATAACACCTTTATTGATTTCCCTAAGTGCAATCTCCACCATTCTCGCGTAAAAAGGAGCTGCACCAATAATTAAGGCAGGCAGTGCCGCATTGGCACCGAGAATAGTCCCAATCAATAATTTTGTAAAAGGAATTAATAACACAATTAGGATAATAAACGGGATTGATCTGAAAATATTTACAAAACCAGCAGTAATAACATTAACCGCCCTATTTTCCCAGATATTACCTTTATCCGTAAGAAATAACAGCAGTCCTAGGACTAATCCTAAAATAAATGTAGTAAACACTGAAATGGAAGTCATATAAAGGGTTTCTAGTGTGGCAGCCCATAACTGTTCCCACTTTACCATTTCTATAAAGCTAGCCATTACTAATCACCTCCACACCGACATGCTGTGAGTGAATATAATCAATGGCTTTCTGAATTTCGTCTGCCTGTCCATCCAAGTGAATAAACAATGTACCGTAAGATCCGTTTTGAGTGTGTGAAATTTTCCCTTGAAGAATGTTTACGACAACGTCAAAATCCCTAATGAGAGTTGTGATTAATGGCTGTTCAGCTGCCTCTCCGACAAACGAGAGTTGAACCACTTTTCCATGTGGATAACGTTCGAGTAAATGTTCAATCGTTTCTTTCGTTTCTTCTGGTTCCGTTACCTGTTGAACAAAACGTTTCGTAATCGGCTGCTGCGGTTTTTTAAATACATCTAACACCTGTCCAAGCTCCACAATTCTACCACTTTCCATAACGGCTACCCGATGACAGATTTTACGGATAACATGCATTTCATGAGTAATCAACACAATGGTTAATCCCAGCCTTTTATTGATATCGACTAACAAATCCAGAATAGAATCAGTAGTTTGAGGGTCTAGGGCTGAAGTTGCTTCATCACAAAGAAGTACTTTTGGGTTATTGGCCAGTGCTCGTGCAATGCCCACACGCTGTTTTTGACCGCCGCTAAGCTGGGAGGGGTAAGCATTTTCTCGACCTTCAAGACCTACTAACTTAATCAATTCATTTACTCTTTTTTGTCTTTCTGATCCACCTACGCCCGCTATTTCCAAAGGAAACGCGATATTCTCGCTAACTGTTCTTGACCAAAGCAAATTAAAATGCTGAAATATCATACTTATTTCCTGCCGTGCTTTCCGAAGTTCACTGCCCCTAATTTTTGAAATAACACGACCAGCAACGGTAACAGATCCTTCTGTCGGGAGCTCTAGTCCATTAAGCATTCGAATTAAGGTACTTTTTCCCGCACCACTATAACCGATTACCCCAAAAATTTCCCCTTCTTGTATTTCTAAATTAACATCATCTACTGCCTTTAGCTGCCCCTGTTTAGAAGGGAAAACCTTTCGGACATCTTTTATAGAAATCATTCCATCACCTTCTTTTTATCCAATTAAATGTGTATTACAAATATTCTAATTATAGCGCACTGCTTAAATATAGGGTTTGATTGATTCCAGGAAAACATTCTTATATTAGAAAATTTAAAAAGCCTTTCTGCATTAGGCAGAAAGGCATCATTAATAAGACCTTTCTCCCATCTTCCAAAGCATCCGCTTTGTGTGAATTGGCACCATTTCAATAAATTGACGGTTGCCGGGCTTCATAGGGCACATCCCTCCACCTCTCTTGATAAGAGCTATAGCATTCTATATTCAATTAACACGTGCACGAATTAAAGCAATTGTTTTATTACGAAAGTAATCTTAACATGTATAAAAAAGGCTGTCAACGAAATTTTCTACAAAATTCGAATAATGCTTATTAGGCTTTTGCTTTTAAAGAAGTGACACCTGTAGCGGTCTCAATCGCTGCTTCTAGGTCTTCAATTAAATCTTTGACATTTTCAATACCTATAGAGAGTCGAATTAAGTCTTCAGAAACTCCAGCTGCCTTTAGTCCTTCTGAATCAAGCTGCTGATGTGTTGTGCTGGCAGGATGGATAATCAAGCTTTTCGCATCCCCAACATTCGCGACATGGGCAAATAGTGTTATTGAATCAATTAATTTTGCACCTGCTTCTCTTCCACCTTTTATACCAAAAACAATCATAGAGCCTGCACCCTTAGGCAAATACTTACTTGCCAATTCATAATCATGATGAGAGGTGTGACCAGGGTAAGATACCCACTCAACAGCAGGATGCTCTACTAAATACTCAACTACTTCCTTCGTATTGGCAACATGCTCCTTCATCCGAACATGAAGCGTTTCTAGTCCGAGCGTGAATTGAAAAGCGTTTTGTGGACTTAATGAAGGGCCTAAATCACGTAAAAGCTGTACACGTGCTTTAATAATGTAGGCAACAGCACCTAATGCTTCTGCATAAACAAGGTCATGATAGCTTGGATCCGGAGTCGTAAAACCTGGGAATTTAGGTGAATTCCAGTCAAACTTACCACCGTCTACAATAACCCCTCCTGTTGTTGTCCCATTACCTAAAAGCCATTTTGTTGCTGAATGAACAACTATATCAGCACCGTATTCTATCGGTCTGCAAAGGTACGGTGTAGCAAATGTATTATCAATAATTAATGGAACCCCTGCCGCGTGGGCAATATCCGCAACTTTTTCAATATCAAGGATTCGTAAAGACGGATTACCAATTGTTTCGGCAAACACCGCTTTTGTTTTTTCATTTATTGCTGCACGGAAATTTTCTGGGTCTTCGGGATCTACAAACTTAACTTTAATTCCATATTTTGGAAGGGTAACGGCAAATAAATTGTAGGTGCCGCCATATAATGTGGATGCTGAAACGATTTCATCACCTGCTTCAGCAATATTTAAGATAGCTAGGGTTATCGCCGCCATTCCGCTTGCTACTGCTAGGGCTCCAACTCCACCTTCTAACAAGGCAACTCTTTCTTCGAAAACTGTTGTTGTCGGGTTGTGGATTCTAGTATATATGTATCCCGTCTCTTTCAAAGCAAAAAGATTCGCGGCATGTTCGGTATTTTTAAATTGATAGGCATTATTTTGGTAAATAGGTACGGCTCGTGCACCTGTTACTGGATCTGGAGCTAATCCTCCATGAACGCTCAACGTTTCAAAACGATAATTCTTTTGATTTTCCCCCATACTAACACTCCTTCTTTTTATGAAACAAATTTTTTATAACGCTCCTCTGGTTTCGTTAAATAAAAGATTGATTCGATAAGTAAAATGGTACGAAATGGAGCTTTAACGTTTAGCAGTCCGTTGTTAATAAGATTTCTTAATTTTTCTTTTCCTTCAAGGAGACTATAAAAAGAATCCCGCTGACCACTAATATCGCATGTGACAGCCCTGTCGTCATAATCAACAAGTAAAATAACCTCGCCACGATGAAAAACGAGGAAGTCCTCTTGACCTTCGCAAACCAGCTTTATTGTTAGACCATCCATTTTTTCAATCAACTTGAGAATGTGACCGTGTTTCTTGATAGCAGCAAGGAAAATCTGTATCATTTCTTCCATTTTCCATCACTCCGATTCCACTCCATTCTGTTATATATTCAAGTCAATTGATTAGAATACCTTTATAATTCCATCGACAAATTTCTGCTTTTGATCACAAAAAAAACAGACGCATTAGCATCTGCTTTATATTAACAATTGTTTGATTTTTTCATATAAGAAAGGAACAGAGTTGAATGCATAAATCATCTCAACTATTTCTCCATCCTTAATAAAAAGCAGGCAGGGTACACTTTCAATTTGAAACTTTTCTGCCAGCTCTGAATAATAATTCAGATTCATTTTTCCTATTTTCACATCAACCATATTTTCAATGACTTGGAGCATTCTCGATGCTACCTGACAAGTACCGCATAAAGGAGTATACAAGTAAATAAGTCCAGATGAATGACTATTTAAGAATGATGATACCTCATCTAGGTTCCATTCGTTCATTTTTTAACCCATTTCTAAAAATTCAGAATGAACATCAATATTTGCACCTAAAAGGACAGTGGCAAGATGGTACACTGGTGCAGTGGCAACTTCACGGTACATCCTATCTATATAAATATGTTCTGCTTGAGGGAATTCCCTTTTCAGTTGTTTACGAAGTTTCTCACCTGCCGCGTCTGCATCAACAAGGATATAGACCTCTTTATCTTCGAGGATATCAATTAATTCATCCAATTTAGACATACTGATTGTACCATTTGTACAGACAATCTCCATTGGTTCCTTCAGGATACTTTTAACCTTTTTCTTATCTGATTTTCCTTCGACAATCAGAACTTTATCACCATACGTGTCATTCATCATTCATCACCTATACTAAAGAGAATTATTTGTTTGATGTTAGCATATTCAATAAAATT
>JAPSKD010000022.1 GCA_031177865.1 Bacillus sp. (in: firmicutes)
GTGCAATACTCTTTTTACTGATTATTATGTTTTTATCAAATGTGATTTGGGGTATAGAAATAAAAGGAGCAAAGCCGGCCACTGAGTATCAGATTCGTAAAGAATTGGACAAGATGGGTGTAAAAATTGGTAAAAGTCAATTTTTTGTTGATAACGTAGAAGGGATACAAAGGAAATTGACTAATAATGTTGGTAACCTTACTTGGGTAGGTGTGGAATTAAAAGGGACAACCTACCATCTTCAAGTGGTTGAGAAGAAAGAACCTGAAAAGCCGGAACAACTTGCACCAAGAAATCTAGTTGCAAAAAAGAAAGCTGTTATTGATTCCATGTATATTGAAACAGGGCAAAAAAAGGTTGATGTACATGACCATGTAGAAGCTGGGCAATTGCTAGTATCTGGTGTGATTGGGAAGGAAGGTCAAACCGAGCAAGTTGCAGCCGTTGGAGAGGTTTGGGGGGAAACGTGGTATAAAAGCCATGTTGAATTGCCGTTAGAAACGAAATTCTTTGTATTCAATGGTCAGGAAAAGCAAAAATTTTCTTTAATCTTGGGTAATCTAGAAATTCCTATTTGGGGATTTGGCGAACCGGATTTCCAGGAATACGAAGTGGACAAGAATGTGAAGAAAATCCGTTTCCTAAAATGGGAGCTGCCTATCTCCATAGGAGATGAAACATTAAGAGCACGCGAAGAGACAACCCGCATTTATACACAAACAGAAGCCGAAAAAAATGCACTTGAATTAGCAACAAATAAAATAAAAAGTGGTTTGGATGAAGAAGCTATCATTAAAGACCAAAAAATTTTACACAAAGAGTTGAAAAATGGTAAAGTTATCCTAGATATCCATTTTAAGATAATCGAAAATATAGCGGTTGGACAACCAATACCTAAGGAGACTACTGAATGACAGTTAACTTAAAAACAATAAATGTGCAACTTGAAAATCCAACAGAAGCGATAGCTCTCTTAGGCAACGCGGATTCAAATTTAAAAATAATCGAAGAAGAACTACAAGTATCCATTGTCACACGCGGTGAGTCAGTTAGCTTATCTGGCGATGAGGAAAGAGTAGTACTTGCCAGTCAAATTCTTGATAAGCTTATTTTTGTCATTAGAAAGGGTGTAACCATTAGCCAAAGAGATGTCTTGTCAGCTATCCAGATGGCTCAAAAAGGTACTCTGGATTACTTTGATAATCTCTATGACGAGGAAATTGCTAAGAATGTAAAAGGAAAGAGTATTCGAATTAAGACGCTTGGACAAAGACAATATATAATGGCCATTAGACAAAATGACCTTGTATTTGGGATTGGGCCCGCAGGAACAGGAAAAACGTATTTAGCCGTCGTTATGGCAGTCAATGCGTTGAAGAATGGGCAAGTCAATAAAATCATTCTAACGCGGCCTGCGGTAGAGGCAGGAGAAAGCCTTGGGTTTTTACCAGGTGATTTAAAAGAAAAGGTTGATCCGTATTTACGTCCCTTATATGATGCTTTAAATGACGTTCTTGGTGCTGAACACACACAAAGATTAATTGAACGTGGAACAATTGAGATTGCTCCACTAGCCTATATGAGGGGGCGGACATTAGACGATGCCTTCGTCATTTTAGATGAAGCTCAAAATACCACTCATGCCCAAATGAAGATGTTTTTAACACGCCTCGGCTTTGGTTCAAAAATGGTTATTACAGGTGACCAAACACAAATAGATTTACCAAAAGGGGCAAAGTCGGGACTAATTGCTGCCGAAAAAATCTTGCTGGGTGTTAATGGGATTTCCTTTGTTTTCTTAGAACAAAGTGATGTTGTTCGTCATCCACTCGTAGGTAGAATCATTGAGGCTTATGAAAAGAAACCGCTGCAAAATTAAAGCATTGAATAGAGGGATAAACCTGCTTAGGGTTTATCCCTTTTGCCATATAATCATAACAATTGCCATGTAAAAATGGCCCATCTTTTAATAGAGGATGAAACTTCAGGGAAAAACTGTTATCATTTTAAAAAAGGCTGTTTTCGCATAGATTGTTGCTTTTCGTACAGTGTCTATGCCCGTATTAATTAAGATATCGGGGCATCTTTCGTGTTATTTATCCAATTTCTTTTGTAAAATAAGCATTTACGTTGATATTTAGTGATAATAACAACAAAGTTTACAAAAAGAGCCTTACATAAAGCGTGTTTACATACTACTTGACAGGGTTATTTAGGTGCTTTGGGGGGAGTTCGTTGAAAAAAATACAGCAATACTTAATTCAAATAAAAAAGCTTCTAGATTATACCTTCTTCAGAGTGTTAGTTTTTGTTGTTTTAGGAATAATCCTATTTACCTCTATGTATGGACATGTAAAGCCTGAGAAACTTGATATAAGTCTTTTAACGGTAGCAGATAAAACCATTCGATCTCCAGCAACGGTCGAAGATAAAATCAGTACAGAAAAAAAACGTCAAGAGGCATTGGATCAAGTCCAGGACGTCTATACGCTAAAAAAGGAATATTCCACTAATCAAGTAGATTTAATTACATCGATTTTCGACTCCGCTACAGAGGTAAATGAAGAAATAGAGGATGAAAGGAAAAAACAAAATGTACTTGATGAAGACCCTATAGATGTTTTTGAGCCAACTGTTGAAGAAGAAGTGACTATGTTAAAGGGTAAATTAACGGATCGTGTAATCAAGGATCTTTCAGAGCGAGTGTTTACTGCACTCGTACAAGCTAGCAACGATGAATTATCTATTGCAAAAGATTTAACAGTGACAGCTATTAATAATGTAATGAACAAACGAATTTCTGCGGATGACGTAGAAAATGCGAAAAAAAGTTTAGAAGAAGAATTAAAATTTACCACCTTAAATGGTGATTTAAAAAATGCAGCGATAGAATTAGGCAGATATGCTGTCATTCAGAATGAATTTTATGACCCTGAGGCAACAGAAGAGCTGCGTAAGCAAGCGGCAGAATCTGTGGAACCTGTAAAAATCCTGCAAGGGCAAATTATTATCGAAGAGGGTAAATTAATCCGTCAGGAAGAATTTCGCCAGCTAGAACTAGTTGGTCTATTAGATAATAAACAATCGTATAAACCATTTATTGGTTTAATTATAATCATAACGATTATTCTGACCTCCGTTTACTTTTATTTTTATCAGTTGAAGGACCATCCAGAAAAGAGACAGACGACTCTTCTCTTATTTGGGATTGTTTTTATCCTGACGTTTTTTATTTTGAAAATTATCAGTATGCTGCAAATTTTTAATTATTCAGGTATTGGTTACTTATTCCCAGCGGCAATGGGTGGAATGCTAATCAAGATTTTAATTGATGAGAAATTAGCGATACTATCCTCCATAATCTTTTCGATTTTCGGAAGTATTTTATTTAATGAAGGGGTCTCTGGCACACTAAATTTTTCAGTAGGAATTTATATATTGTTTAGTTCCTTAGCAGGTGTGCTCTTTTTAAGCGGGCAGAATCAGCGCTCAAAAATTCTGCAAGCCGGATCATTCGCGGCTGCTGTAAATCTATTCACCATTTGGGCATTAATGTTTTTGCCAAATGGACAATTTTCTGGATTAGAATATGGGTATTATATTTTAACAGCTATTTTTTCAGGAATTGGTTCTGCTGTCCTGACGATGGGGCTATTACCACTTTTGGAAACTAGCTTTGGTATTCTCTCAACCATGAAGTTGATTGAACTTTCTAATCCGAATCATCCACTTCTACGAAAAATATTAATGGAAGCACCCGGAACCTATCACCATAGTGTTATGGTTGCAAACCTAGCAGATGCAGCCTGTGAAGCGATAGGAGCAAATGGTTTACTGGCAAGGGTAGGCTGTTATTATCATGATATTGGGAAAACAAAACGGCCAAACTTTTTCATAGAAAACCAAATGCACCTTGAAAATCCGCATGATCGTCTGCCGCCAGATAAAAGTGCTAATATCATTATTTCACACGTGACAGATGGATCTGCAATATTAAAAAAATACAACATGCCAAAAGAAATCATTCACATTGCTGAACAACATCATGGTACGACGCTTTTGAAGTTCTTTTACCATAAGGCACGGCAAGGCGGAGAAAATGTAAATGAAGAGGATTATCGATATCCTGGTCCAAAGGCACAGACAAAAGAATCTGCAATTGTAGGTATTGCTGATAGTGTAGAAGCAGCGGTTAGATCTCTGAACCAGCCTACCCCGGAAACAATCGAGTCACTCGTTAAGAAAATTGTTGCTGACCGACTCCAGGATGGGCAATTAAATGAATGTGATTTAACCTTAAAAGAATTAGAAACGGTATCCCACTCTTTTTGTGAAACTTTAAAGGGAATCTTTCACTCTAGAATCGAATATCCAGAAATGACAAAGAAGGTGGTTCAAGGATGAACAAGTTGATGATTGATTTAGTAGATGAAACAGATCAGCTGTCAGACGAGCAAATGGAGGAAATCGAAAAACTATTGAATTTTGCAGCTGAAAAAGAAAATGTTGAGGATAATAGTGAGGTTTCAGTTACATTTGTATCCAATGAAAGAATTCATGAAATTAACCGTGAATATAGAGACAAGGACGCTCCTACGGATGTGATTTCATTCGCGATGGAAGAGCTCGGTGAAGGTGAAATTGAATTGATAGGGGAGGAGCTTCCTCGTGTATTAGGAGATATCATCATTTCCATCCCAAAGGCAGAAGAGCAAGCCGAGGAATATGGACATTCATTTATCCGTGAACTTGGGTTTTTATCTGTCCACGGTTTCCTTCATCTTCTCGGCTATGACCATATGGAAAAGGACGAGGAAGAAAAAATGTTTTCTCGACAAAAGGAAATTTTAGACGCTTATGGACTCACGAGATAAGCATGTTCATTTATGGAAATCTTTTTCTTATGCCTTAACCGGAATTAAGATAGCCCTTGGGTCTGAGAGAAATATGCGCATCCATTTTTTTGTATCGTTACTCGTAATTGGGTGTTCCATTTTCTTTTCAATTAGTAAACAGGAATGGTTATTTGTTATTATAGCAATAGGTGGCATCTTCTCATTAGAATTAGTAAACACAGCAATCGAGCGTGTCGTCGATTTAGTGACAGAGGATTATCACCCACTTGCTAAACAAGCTAAAGACCTAGCGGCTGGAGCGGTTTTTATTTATGCGATTACAGCGGTTGTAATTGGAAGCATCATCTTTTTACCGTATTTTTTTAGATGGTTAATTTGAAATAGAATTGCGAATTCGGTACAATAACTTATCAGCTTTGTCCAATATAAATGAATTAGCTGATTTTTATGAAAATTCAAATTTTTATATTACTTTTTCACTACAAGTGATGATTTTATGACATTTTTAGGGTAAAATAAAGAAAGCGGCAGATTATTGCTGGAAGGGAAGAATGAACTTTTGAACATCGAGAATTTAATCGAAGAATCAAAGAAAGCAAGAGAAAAAGCCTATGTACCTTATTCTAAATTTGAGGTAGGAGCGGCCATTTTAACAACAGATGGAAAAATATATCATGGATGTAACATTGAAAATGCCGCTTATAGCATGTGCAATTGCGCTGAACGGACTGCATTGTTTAAAGCTTATTCAGAAGGTGATCGAGATTTTTCAATGCTTGCCGTTATCGCTGATACTGACCGACCGTGCTCGCCATGTGGGGCATGCCGGCAGGTAATCTCAGAACTTTGTCCTCAAGACATGAAAGTCGTTCTAACTAACCTTAAAGGTGACGTTTTAGAAATTACTGTGGCAGAGTTACTTCCAGGTGCCTTTTCTCCGGAGGATTTACATGCTAAGTAATGATAATAAAGGTTATAAATCAGGTTTTATTTCAATTATTGGGCGCCCCAATGTAGGGAAGTCAACCTTTTTAAATCGAGTAATAGGTCAGAAGATTGCCATTATGAGCGATAAACCGCAAACTACTCGTAATAAAATTCAGGGTGTATTGACGTTAGAGGATACCCAAATGGTGTTTATTGACACACCAGGGATTCATAAGCCAAAACATAAACTCGGCGACTTTATGATGAAGGTTGCACAAAATACATTAAAAGAAGTTGATTTAATTCTATTTATGGTAAATGCTGAGGAAGGATTTGGCCGTGGCGAGGAATTTATTCTCGAAAAATTTCAAACAATTAACACACCTATCTTCCTTGTTATAAATAAAATTGACCAAATACACCCAGATAAATTACTGCCATTAATTGAATCATATAAAGAAAAGTATTCTTTTAAAGAAATCATTCCAATTTCAGCACTTGAGGGAAATAATGTCGAACGACTATTAGAACAAATTAAAGCGTATTTACCTGAAGGACCACAATATTATCCGGCGGATCAGGTAACCGATCACCCAGAAAGATTTATTATCACTGAGTTAATAAGAGAAAAAGCGCTGCACTTAACACGTGAAGAAATTCCTCATTCTCTTGCCGTTGTCCTAGATAAAATGGAACGGCAAAAAGGAAAGGACATTATCCATGTGATGGCAACTGTCATTGTAGAGAGGGACTCTCAAAAAGGCATCATTATTGGGAAACAAGGGAGTATGCTCAAAGAAATTGGGAAACGAGCCCGTGTGGATATCGAAAATCTTTTAGGTTCAAAAGTTTTCTTGGAGCTTTGGGTAAAAGTTCAAAAAGATTGGCGGAATAAAATGTCCCAGCTTCGCGATTTTGGCTTTAATGAAGATGAATACTAATTTAGCTGTCTAGCTGCAGCAACTTGCCCCTCGAGGAAAAAGATAAACCGCTTTTTCCTCGGCCATAAGCCAATCCGTCAAGAAGGTTAAAAAGCAACCTTCATGCCGGCTCGTCTTACGCTTGTCGGAGCAGACCCAGGTGCTTCCGCTCCTCTAATAACCCTAACTAAAATATTAACGATTCTATAGAATTATGCATGGACAACATTAACAAATTTTTCGTCTTATGATTTTTGCTTGGGCAGGCTATGATAATTGTAAGGTTTGGGATTCTTAAAAAGGCTAGTCAAATCATGAAAGGTGGGGTTTTCGATGATGGATTTTACGTGGAAAGTATTCCTACAGACAGGCAATATTGACACTTATCTTCTCTATAAAGAGCTTGAGAAGGAAAACCAAGAAATACCCGGAAATCAGAATGAAGATCTAGCGCAAATGGATTTTCCCGTTTCATAAGTTTGTCTAATGTATCGGGATGGTGACAAAAATGCTCCAAAAGTGTGAAGGCATCGTCATTAGAACTACAGATTATGGTGAAACCAATAAAATTATTACGTTATATACAAGGGAATGGGGAAAGGTCGGCGTTATGGCAAGAGGAGCAAAAAAGCCTAATAGCCGGCTTTCCTCCATTACCCAGCTTTTTACCCACGGTTATTTTCTAGTCCAAAGAGGAACTGGATTAGGAACTGTACAACAGGGAGAAATGATCACCAGCTTTCGCGGAATCGGTGAAGATATATTCCTAACTGCCTATGCTAGTTATATTGTTGAATTGACTGATAAATGTACTGATGATAAGAAACCAAACCCATATCATTTCGAACTTCTTTTTCAAACGCTTAATTATTTGAATGAAGGATATGATCCAGATATTCTGATGAATATCTATGAAATGAAAATGCTCAATGTATTGGGATTACATCCAGTTCTAAATCAATGTTCCGTTTGCGGCAGCACAGACGGACTTTTTTCTTTTTCCATTCGGGAGGGCGGGTTTATATGCCACCGATGTATAGAAAAGGATCCATACCATTATAAATTATCGCCATCATCTGTAAAATTATTACGACTATTTTACTATTTTGATCTCTCGAGATTAGGAAACATCTCGGTAAAACAAGAAACAAAGGATGAGTTAAAACAGGTTATAACTGCATACTACGAAGAATATTCCGGTCTTTATCTAAAAACAAAGAAATTTCTTCAATCAATGGAAAAATTTCGAAATCAAATATAGTTGAGATATTGACATTTATTTTAGATTTCGATATTATGTGTTTTAATAATAAATAGTTGCTATGATGGAAAAGAGTACTTAGCAATCTCTGTAAAAGCGAACCTAGGATGGTGTGAGCTAGGGTATAGGGACCTAAGGAAGGCGTTCTTGAGCAAATCATGTGTACAACACATAAAAGAGGCTGCTATTTAGCAGCAAATAGGGTGGAACCGCGGGTAACTCTCGTCCCTATGCTTATTTTAAGCATAGCGACGAGAGTTTTTTATTTTCTATTTATTAAAATGAAGAGGAGTCAGAATTATGAGCGTATCTATGGAGCAAATTGTTTCACACGCGAAACACAGAGGATTTATCTTTCCAGGATCTGAAATCTACGGAGGACTTGCAAATACATGGGATTACGGTCCACTGGGAGTAGAATTTAAAAACAATATTAAACAAGCATGGTGGAAGAAGTTTGTGCAAGAGTCCCCTTACAATGTAGGATTAGACGCAAGCATTTTGATGAACCCAAGAACTTGGGAAGCTTCTGGCCATATCGGTAACTTTAACGATCCAATGATTGATTGTAAAAACTGTAAAGCCAGGCATCGAGCAGATAAATTAATTGAAAATGCTCTTGATGAAAAGGGTATTGAGATGATCGTTGACGGACTCCCGTTTGATAAAATGGAAGAGCTTGTGAAAGAACATAATATCGCCTGTCCAGACTGTGGCAGTCATGATTTTACTGGCATTCGCCAATTCAATTTAATGTTTAAAACCTTCCAAGGGGTTACAGAGTCTAGTACGAATGAAATTTTCCTTCGCCCTGAAACAGCGCAAGGGATATTTGTTAACTTTAAAAATGTCCAACGTACAATGAGAAAGAAATTACCTTTTGGAATTGCACAAATCGGAAAAAGCTTCCGAAATGAGATCACACCTGGAAACTTTACCTTCCGTACTCGGGAATTTGAGCAAATGGAACTTGAGTTTTTCTGTAAGCCAGGTGAAGAGTTAACTTGGTTTGATTATTGGAAGAACTTTGCTGAGCAATGGCTTCACTCATTAGGATTAAATAAGGAAAATTTAAGACTTCGAGACCATTCAGAGGATGAACTGTCCCATTATAGTAATGCGACAACTGATTTTGAATATAAATTCCCATTTGGCTGGGGAGAACTTTGGGGAGTAGCATCAAGAACGGATTATGATTTAAAGCAGCATATGCAATTCTCTGGTGAGGATTTCAACTATATTGATCCAGAGACAAATGAAAGATATATTCCATTCTGTATCGAGCCTTCTCTAGGTGCGGACCGGGTAACATTAGCATTTTTAATTGATGCTTATGATGAAGAACAGCTTGAAGATGGGACTTCAAGAACAGTTATGCACTTCCATCCTGCACTGGCACCATTTAAGGCAGCAGTTCTACCGTTGTCTAAAAAACTTTCTGAGGAAGCGAAGGAAGTGTTTCAAACATTAGCGAAACATTTCTCTGTTGACTATGATGAAGCAGGTTCAATTGGTAAACGTTACAGAAGACATGACGAAATCGGTACACCATTCTGTATCACCTATGATTTTGATTCAAAAGAAGACAACATGGTAACAATCCGAGACCGCGACACAATGGAACAAACACGCGTACCAATCGCAGAATTAGTCACTTTCATACAAGAAAAGATTATGTTTTAGTTTTATATTTTGGCTGTGTTAAAGCTAACTGTTGATTTTATGCACTCTGTTGATTGGAGCGGAAGGCACGAAGACTCCTGCGGGAGGACGGGGCAGGGGAGACCCCGCAGGCGCTTATGCGCCGAGGAGGCTCCCCGGACTGCCCTAAGGTGCGCAAAGTGCCTGGAGCGGAAATCAACAGACAAGGTTAACACAGCCTACATAATGGATTAATAATGGTGGTGAGAAAAATAGAACTGACCAAACGCCAAGAACTTATCATTCAGATTGTGAAGGATAATGGACCGATAACCGGGGAGAACATAGCTGAACAGCTAAACTTGACAAGAGCAACATTAAGGCCAGATTTATCCATTTTAACAATGGCTGGATATTTAGATGCAAGACCGCGTGTAGGATATTTTTATACTGGAAAATCCGGAACTCAGCTTTTGACTGAAAACCTTCAGAAAATACGTGTACGAGATTATAATTCAATCCCAGTATTAGTAAAAGAAAATGTTTCGGTATACGATGCAATTTGTACAATGTTCCTTGAGGATGTGGGGACGTTATTTGTTGTAGATCAAAACTCCCTTTTGGTTGGTGTGTTATCAAGAAAGGACCTTCTAAGAGCAAGTATTGGCAAACAAGAGCTTACAGCACTACCAATCAACATCATTATGACTAGAATGCCAAATATTACAATGTGTGAAATGGATGACAATTTAATCGATGTTGCCAAATTACTAATTGATAAACAAATTGACGCTTTACCTATCGTTAGGCCGTCAGAAAAGGGATATGAAGTAGTAGGGAGAATTACGAAGACAAATATTACGAAAGCATTCGTTGCCTTGGGTAATGGATAATAATTTGACATCCCCAAAATTGAATGAAGATAATAATAGGATTTTCCAGAGGAGCTGTTGAGGAAGAATGATTACGCCTGTCATATATGTAGTATCTGATTCAGTAGGGGAAACAGCTGAATTAGTTACAAAAGCGGCTATCAGCCAATTTAATGGGTCAGGAATGACATTGAAAAGATTCCCTTATGTTGAGGATAAGGAACATATTGATGAAGTAGTTTCACTTGTTACGATGGACCACGCTATGATCGCTTTTACTTTGGTAAAACCAGAAATGCGTGCGTATATGAAGGAAAAGGCAGACGAAGCAGGAATATATGCAGTAGATTTAATGGGTCCGATTATGGACCAAATTCAAATTTTCAGCGGGAAAACTCCACTTTGTGAACCAGGACTCGTAAGAAAATTGGATGAGGATTACTTTAAAAAAGTAGAAGCCATTGAGTTTGCTGTTAAATATGATGATGGACGCGACCCAAGAGGAATACTAAAAGCTGATATCGTTTTAATTGGAGTGTCTAGAACGTCTAAAACTCCGTTGTCACAATATTTAGCTTTAAAGCGTTTAAAAGTTGCGAATGTACCGCTAGTTCCCGAAGTAGACCCGCCAGAAGAACTGTATAAGGTTCCTGCAGAGAAGTGCTTTGGACTTAAGATCAGCCCCCAAAAACTAAATAATATTAGGCGAGAACGATTAATCTCTCTAGGTCTAAATGACCAGGCCAGCTATGCAAATATTGAGAGAATTCGTGATGAATTAACCTTCTTTGAAAAGATAGTAAATAGAATTAATTGTCCAGTTATTGATGTAACCAATAAGGCAGTTGAAGAAACAGCAAATGTTATTCTAAATTACTTTCATAAAAGAAGAGCTTAACACATAATCTTAGATTATGTGTTTTCATTTAACGATAAAAAACTATGGAAATGTATAAAAGAATGTACTATAATAAAAAATTGTGATAAAAATGAATCTTTTAGGTTTAGACTTGCATGTATACGAATAAACTATTTATTGTTAGATGTCAAGGGAACCTACAGAAAAAAATTCGACATACTCTTTTTGGGGCTGCTCCTAAAAAGTTAGCATCTTAAAGAAGGAATATGCGGAATGATGTAGAATTATTACTTATACAAAAGGCATTCCAACTATTTTTGTAGATGCAGATTCATGCCCGATTAAAAGGAAATTGTCGAAATTGCTTCTACATTTTCCGTTAAAGTTCTTTTTATCGCTTCGTATGACCATCATGGAAACAATAAGACTACATATGGTAATGCAACATGGAATATGTTGATTCCAGAAAAGAAGCAGCGGACTTATTCATCATGAATCATACTGCAAAGGGGGATATTACTGTTACACAGGATATTGGACTTACCTCCACATTACTTCCTATGGGAGTACATGTACTATCACCAAAGGGGATTGTATATGATGAATCCGGAATTCAAACTGCTCTTGACTTGCGTTATCTAAATGCTAAAGCAAGAAGAAGGGGTGTATAGGGTAAAGGACCATAGTCTTACATTTCTCATGACCGATTAAAATTTGTGAAGCAACCAACAGAAATTTTGTCGAAAAATGCAGGAATTTAGATTTCTTTGTAGAATAAGTACAATGGAGATGTTTTCATGGCAGAACGGATTGCCGAAGAAAAAATCAATCAAATTCGTCAGTCTGTTGATATTGTTGAAATCATTAGCGAATATATTCAACTAAAAAAACAAGGGCGAAATTACTTCGGATTATGTCCTTTCCATGGAGAAAACTCCCCATCATTTTCCGTTTCATCCGATAAACAAATTTACCATTGCTTTGGCTGTGGAGCGGGAGGAAATGTTTTCTCATTTTTAATGGAGCTGGAAGGAATCTCATTTCTAGAAGCAGCCATTAAATTAGCTGATAAGGCTAATATTGACTTACAAGTAAACTTCTCAGTAAATGGGAAGGGGAAGAGTGTTTCTCCGGAACTTCAGTCAATGCTTGACGCACATGAGCTGTTAAATAAATTTTACCATCACTTATTGGTAAATACAAAAGATGGTCAACATGCTTTAGAGTATTTGCTGAAAAGAGGATTTACCCGAGAATCGATTGATAAATTTCAAATTGGTTATTCCTTAAATTCATGGGATTTTGTATACAAATTCCTTTCCAAAAGGGAATTTCCTCCTGAATTAATGGAAAAAGCCGGGTTGATTATCAAACGAGAAAGAGATGGAACCTATTTTGATCGTTTCAGAGATCGAATTATGTTTCCGATTTTTAACCGAAATGGGAACACAATAGCTTTTTCAGGGAGATCTTTAGGGGCGGAAGAGCCCAAATATTTAAATAGTCCCGAAACAGCAATCTTTAATAAAAGCAAAATTTTATATAATTTTCATTTGGCCAAACCAAGTATACGCAAACTACAGCAAGCAGTCCTATTTGAAGGATTCGCAGATGTAATTGCTGCTGACAGGTCTGGTGTGGAAAATGGTATCGCTACAATGGGTACCTCTTTGACAGAAGAGCACATCACACTTATACGGCAAAATACCCAGACCATTACGATTTGTTTTGATTCGGACAAAGCAGGAATTGAAGCGGCTTTTAGAGCAGGAAATATGCTTATCGACGCTGGTTGTACCATTAAAGTTGCTATGATGTCAGATGGACTTGATCCAGATGAGTATATAAAAAAAAATGGTCCTGAAAAGTTTCGTAATGAGGTCATAGGTGCAAGTCTTACATGGATGGCATTTAAATTTCTTTACTTTCGAAGAGGAAAAAATCTTCAAATTGAAGGAGAACGGCTTGCTTATATCGAAACAATACTTAAAGAAATAAGTAAATTGACAAAAGCTGTTGAAAAGGATCATTATTTGCGTCAACTTGCATCAGAATTTTCGATATCGTTAGACGCGTTACAACAACAGTTAAAGCAGATTTTCTTTACAGAAAAAAGGAATTCAAGTGGTCAAAATCAGCCGCCAGTCAATAGGCCAAGTGTAATGATTAAACAGGATAACAAATTAAAGCCTGCACATTATACTGCTGAAAGGCGATTAATTGCCCATATGTTAAAAGATCGGGATACAGCCTATAAGGTTCAGGATTTATTGCAGGGTAACACGTTTAATACTGATGAACATCAGGCAATAATAACATATCTAATTGGTTTTTACGAAGATCATATGAATCCTGATTCTAGTGCATTTTTAACCTATATTCAAGATGAGAATCTTAGAAGAATAGTCGCTGATATCGAAATGATGTCGGTTAATGACGAATTAAGCAATCAAGAATTAACTGATTATATCAAACAGGTGTTGAATTTTCAAAAATTGTTAAAGATAAAAGAAAAAGAAGTGGAACTTAAAGAAGCAGAGCGACAAGGTGATTATAGTAAAGCAGCTGCAATTGCTACTGAAATGAGTCAATTGCGTAAATCGCTATAGATTCCATTTTAATGTCTTTGATTCTGGAAGGAGGGGGACATATGGCTGAAAAATCAGCCCGTTCAAAAGAGGCCGAGAATGAATTGACCTTCGAACAAGTAAAAGATCAGTTAACGGTACTGGGTAAAAAAACCGGAGTCCTTGCCTACGATGATATTGCGGAAAGAATGGCAAATTTTGATTTAGAGTCCGATCAAATGGATGAATTTTATGAATTCCTAGGTGATCAAGGAATCGAATTAGTAGGAGAAAGTGACGAAGAAGATCCAAACCCTAAGCAATTAGCAAAAGGAGATGACGATGAGTTTGATTTAAATGACCTTAGCGTTCCTCCTGGTGTGAAGATAAACGATCCTGTTCGTATGTACTTAAAAGAAATTGGTCGAGTAGACTTGCTTTCCGCTGAAGAAGAAATAAAACTAGCTAACCGTATTGAGGAAGGCGACGAAGAAGCAAAACGACGCCTAGCAGAAGCTAATCTCCGTCTTGTTGTTAGTATTGCGAAACGATATGTTGGACGCGGTATGCTCTTTCTTGACTTGATTCAAGAAGGAAATATGGGATTAATCAAAGCAGTTGAAAAATTCGACTATCGCAAAGGATTTAAGTTCAGTACTTATGCTACCTGGTGGATACGACAAGCGATCACAAGAGCGATTGCTGACCAAGCTAGAACAATTCGGATTCCTGTGCATATGGTTGAAACCATTAATAAACTTATCCGTGTGCAGAGACAATTACTTCAGGACCTTGGCCGCGAACCAACTCCAGAAGAGATTGGAGAAGATATGGACCTAACACCGGATAAAGTTAGGGAAATTTTGAAAATTGCTCAGGAGCCTGTCTCGCTTGAAACTCCTATCGGTGAAGAAGATGATTCACACCTCGGTGATTTCATAGAAGACCAAGACGCTACATCACCTTCAGAGCATGCTGCCTATGAATTATTAAAAGAGCAGCTTGAAGATGTTCTTGACACACTGACGGACAGGGAAGAAAACGTCCTACGCTTACGCTTTGGGCTTGATGATGGACGTACTCGTACTCTTGAAGAGGTTGGAAAAGTCTTTGGTGTAACCCGAGAACGTATCCGACAAATCGAAGCAAAGGCATTACGTAAATTACGCCACCCTAGTCGAAGCAAACGCCTAAAAGATTTCTTAGAATAAACCCTTTAAAAAGATAGTTTACTTCTGTATAAGAGGTAAACTATTTTTTTTGTAATTCATAACTGGAAATGAAAGCACTTTCTACTAGCGCATTTGTATTTATTTTACTGAATTGTTTTACACTTTGCAAATAGGTAAAAGTAATCTTTTTCAATAAAATCACAAATCACTTTTCTAATAAAGGTTAATCGTTAATACATCGTCTAAACAGTATATGTTACCAATTAGAAAATCATATTCAAAAATAACTAAAATTTTTTAAGTTTTTTATTCTTGAAATAAATACACGATATATAAGGGAACAATAAAAGTGCTGACTTAAAAAAATAACAGCCATTTTTGCATATTTTAGTAATATTATCGTGACAAAATAAGTTTAGGGCTTTTCCTTCTGAAGTTTTTAAAGTAAAATAGTAGTTGTTTGTAGAAGACTATTTATTTACAGTTTTACGTACATAAGGGAGGTTATATGATGAATCGAAATCCGGTTATTCCTTATATCCTGATTTTTGTTTTTGGAATCGGACTAATGTTTTTATTGTCTTTCAAAGGCCTCGGGGATATGGATGAGCTTGCCAATGAAAAGGAAGGCGGAACTGAAACTGAACAGGTTGCAAAAGCACCTGAAGCCATTTACACAGGTTCTTGCGTCGGCTGTCACGGTGATCAATACCAAGGGGGAATGGGTCCTGCTCTAAAAGGTGTTGGAGACAGGTTATCTAAGGATGAAATCAAAGACGTGATCACAAATGGAAGAGGAAATATGCCAGGTGGTATGGTTAAAGCAGAAGAAGCCGATGCAATGGCTGATTGGTTAGCTAATATTAAATAATTTTTATAATGAAAAGGTCCTTTGCTTCTGTAAAGGACTTTTTTTATACTGGTAGTAATACATAAAAAGTGGTGAATAATTTGAATACAGATAAATTATCAGTTCGGTTAGAGACCGTAGCAAAATATGTTCCCTTGGATTCAAGGTTAGCGGATATTGGTTCTGATCATGCTTACTTGCCTAGTTACCTTGTTAAGAAAGGACGTATATCCTTTGGGATTGCGGGAGAAGTTGCAAAAGGTCCATTTCAGTCTGCCGAAAAAAATGTAATGGCTGAAGGGCTCACTGAAATGATTTCAGTTAGAATGGGTGATGGGCTTGAGGTAATTCAGCCTGGCGATGTAGATTGTATTACTATTGCTGGAATGGGTGGAAGTCTAATTGCAACTATTTTAGAAAATGGAAAAGAAAAACTCGCTTCTGTAAGGCGTCTTGTGTTGCAGCCGAATATCAATGCAATAGCGATTCGGCAATGGCTAGTTGATAATGATTGGGAATTAATTGCAGAGGAAATCCTTGAAGAGGATAACAAAATTTACGAAATATTAGTAGCTGAAAAAGGAGATCCTTTAAAGCCCTATCGTGATATCCCGTTCGAAACAGGTCTTTTAGTCGGACCTTTCCTTCTTCAAAGAAAAGAAAAGACCTTTAAGAAGAAGTGGGTCTTAGAAAAAAAGAATTGGAAACGAATTTACGAACAGCTTGAAAGTGCGGCACCTTCTGTTGAAACAGAAGAGAAAAAACAAGAGGTCGCAAAAAAACTCAACCTTGTAGAGGAGGTATTGGACAATGAAGAAAGCGAATGGTCATGAAATCATTCAACTTTTTGAACAGTTTTCTCCAAAAGGTCTTGCGATGGAAGATGATAAAATAGGTTTACAAATTGGACGCTTGAACAAAAAAATAGATAACGTTATGATTGCACTTGATGTTCTAGAAGAAGTGATAGATGAAGCCATTGAAAGAAATGTACAGCTAATCATCGCCCATCATCCGCCAATCTTTCGTCCTCTTAAGAATGTCCTAACAGACACAGTACAGGGAAGAATGATTGAAAAACTGTTAAAGCACGATATAGCTGTCTATGCAGCCCATACTAACCTTGATGTTGCTGTAGGCGGGGTAAATGATCTTCTAGCGGATGCACTTGGTTTGGAAAACCCAGAAGTACTGGTACCAACATATGCAACGAAACTTAAGAAATTAGTTGTTTTTACACCGACAAGTCATGCGGAGGAGATTAGGAAGGTCCTAGGGGGTATAGGTGCTGGTTTTATTGGAAATTATAGCCATTGTTCATTTTCGACAGATGGGACAGGACGATTTTTACCAGGGGAAAACACCAATCCCCATATCGGACAGCAAGGACAACTAGAAGTAGTCGATGAGGTAAGAATTGAAACGATTGTACCTGAGCATTTGTTAAAAAGGGCCATTACAGCTATGATAAAGGCCCATCCATATGAAGAGGTTGCATATGATGTTTATCCTGTTGAAAATAAAGGTGAGGTTCTTGGACTTGGTCGAATCGGGACAGTTAAGGAAATGACACTCGCGAAATTTGCTGAGAGGGTAAAGGAAGCTTTGGAAGTTAAAAAGGTTAGGGTGGTTGGTGATTTATCGTCACGTGTCAAGAAAGTTGCTGTATTGGGCGGAGATGGAAATAAGTATTTCATGAGTGCTAAGTTTAAGGGAGCAGATGTCTACATTACAGGTGATATTTATTATCATACCGCTCACGACGCGATGATGCAGGGATTAAACATGATAGATCCCGGACATAATGTCGAAAAAATCATGAAAAAAGGACTTACCAATACACTTACAAAAATGTGCAAGGAATCTGGCTATGCAGTAGAAATCTTCCCTTCAGAAGTGAACACAGATCCATTTCAATTTGTTTAAAAAAACGGTGAAATAGATAATGGATTAACGTGTGAGCACGTATTCGGACAGCGTAAGTGAAAAAGCGGAAAGCCTTGTCCGTAAATATTATGCATTCGGACAGGCGAAGTGAAAAAGCAGTTAGCCTTGTCTGAGCAGACCTTTTATTCTGACAGCGTAAGAGAAAAGCAGTTAGTCTTGTCCGAATAGAGCACGTATTCGCACAGCGTAAGAGAAAAAGCAGTTAGCCTTGTCTGAGCAGACCGTTTATTCTGACAGCGCAAGAGAAAAAGTAGTTAGTCTTGTCCGAATAGAGCACGTATTCGGACAGCGTAAGAGAAAAAGCAGCTAGTCTTGTCCAAATAGAGGACGTATTCAGACAGCCAAAGAGAAAATGCAGTTGGCCTTGTCTGAATAGACCTTGTATTCGGACAGCGCAAGAGAAAAAGCAGTTAGCCTTGTCCGAATAGAGGACGTATTCGGACAGCGCAAGAGAAAAAGCAGTTAGTCTTGTCCGAATAGAGCACGTATTCGGACAGCGTAAGAGAAAAAGCAGCTAGTCTTGTCCAAATAGAGGATGTATTCAGACAGGCGAAGAGAAAAAGCAGTTGGCCTTGTCTGAATAGACCCTGCATTCGGACAGCGTAAGAGAAAAAGCAGTTAGCCTTTTCCGAATAGACCTTTGGATTCTGTCTATCAAGAATAATATTCATATCGCTTGTCTTAGTTTGTAAATATAATAAAAAAACACACGAAAACTCGTGTGTTTTAAATGTGTTTGTTTTCATTTATTTTTTTACTTTAGGTAATATTTTGTTTAGCGGTACATTTTTGCGGCGTTCCCAAGTAGCTTCGTTATTTGGATCAAATTGTTCCAAGAATGAAATGACTTCTTTGGTAATTGGTGTTGGAGTTGATGCGCCAGAGGTTACGGCTACATTCTTCGCATCCTTTATCCAATCAATTTCTAACTCAGAGATATCAGCAATACGATATGCCTTCGTACCAGCAATTTCTTCAGAAACCTGTGCCAGTCTATTAGAGTTATTACTCATTGGGTCGCCGACAACGATGGTCACATCCGCTTCAGTAGCCTGACCAGCCACTGCTTCTTGACGAACTTGTGTTGCCATGCAGATTTCATTGTAAGCTTCGGCATGAGGATATTTTTCCAGTACCTTTTTCATCGTATCGGCAACATCCCATTGGCTCATAGTTGTTTGATTTGTAACAATCAGTTTTTCACAAGTAATGTTTAAGGCTTCCACATCACTTGGTGTTTCAACAAGATGGACGGCACCTGGAGCCACCCCTACAGCACCTTCAGGCTCTGGGTGACCTTTTTTACCAATGTAAATAACCTGATAACCCTGTTTTGTTTTTTCCTCTATCAAATCATGGGTCTTTGTTACATCAGGACATGTGGCATCAATCGTAACAAGACCTTTCTTTTTCGCAAGCTCTCTTACTTCAGGAGAAATACCATGTGCTGTGAAAATTACAGTACCTTTATCTACTTTCTCTAAAATATCCTTGCGGTTTTTACCATCAAGCGTAATGATACCCTCTTCGGCAAAAGCATCCGTTACGTGTTTATTATGAACAATCATCCCTAAAATGTAGATAGGGCGTGGTAATGATTTATCTAATGCGGCATTTCTTGCAACTACCATGGCGTCAACAACACCATAACAGTATCCGCGAGGTGAAATCTTAATGATTTGCATATAATAAAGTCCTCCTAAGGAACATTTGACTTTGAATCTATGTATTTATTATATAAAACTAATAGAAATAATACAAAGATACATTTTTCCTTTGAAATTTTTGTAAAAATTCCCTGTGAAAATAAGAGAAAAATAAAAAGATGCTGTTTTTTCAGCACCCCTAAATTAAATGTATAGTTTTGGAATAGAAGGACCGTTGTGCTGTTTTCTTGCTGCAACTGGCTCATTTTCCAAATTCTTTTTCCTTTTCGGTTTTCTCTTCGGTTCTTCCTCTAACGGGACAGATTGCTCTTCCATTATTGGGTTATTTTTTTCGTCCTCAGATCTTGCTTCGGTTGGCAGATCTTTAAATCCTTTATATAGTTTCCACATCATAGGAAGATTCTTTACAATCGGTCCATATTGCTGAATCATTGGACCAATGGATTGAGCTGTCTTTAAAACCTGTTGCGTATTATTTAAAAATCCTGTGAGATTATCGGGATTGCTCAGGGTTTGAAGTATGGAGCCAACTCCTCTAGAACCAGATGGAACAGCTCGGGTTGCTGTCTGCATACCTCTAGGACCACTAAATTGATTGCCTTGCTTTTTACCTCCAAGTATTTTCGAAAGTAATCCACCGCCATTTCTCCTGCCTTGGCCTCTCCCCATCGTTTGTCCCATCGTAGGTCTTCCACCGTTATAATTCTGCTGGAATCCCATCATTGGCCCATAATTGCCATATGGAGGCATCCTGTGTTGTTGACCGCCATATGGTCCCGGACCCATCATGCTCGCTCCCATATGCCCATGCAGTGGAAATCTTGGTCTAAGCTGCTGCATACGTATGTCCTCCTCTAAAATAAATCTTATAATTTAAGGTATGCAACATCGTAAATTTGGTTTAGGAATAAACACCAGGATAAACTGTAAATTTTCATGATTAAAAGTTGTACAAAGGTAAAAGATGATAATAACTGGTTATTTAGATGAATCTTTACTATAATGATATGATGGACATAAAAGTGGAAGCTCTTGCTAAGGTAAGAAACTTACTCCATAAACGGTAGATATTAATATATAAGGAGCAATAACATGAAGCAAAATCGTTTTGAACGTTTTAATTTTCAGCCTTTTATTATAGAAGCAGTTAAGGAACAAGGTTTTTATGAACCAACAGAAATTCAAGAACGGATGATTCCGTTAGTTTTAAAAAATGAAAGTGCAATTGGTCAATCGCAAACTGGAACAGGGAAAACACTTGCTTTTGTTTTGCCGATTCTAGAACGGATAAATCCAGAGCGCCAAGAGGTACAAGCTGTTATCACTGCGCCCACAAGAGAGCTTGCTTCACAAATTTATCATCAAATTTTAAAGGTGACAGAGCATTGCAGTCCTGATAAGGCAATTATGACTAGATGTTATATTGGTGGAACAGACAAGCAAAGAACAATCGATAAATTAAAGGTACAGCCACATATTGTAGTAGGAACTCCAGGTAGAATAAAAGACCTCATGGTTGAACAAGCACTCTTTGTTCATACTTCAGAAGTACTTGTAGTGGATGAAGCAGATATGATGCTTGATATGGGCTTTATTGAGGATTTGGATCAAGTAGCAGCGAAAATGCCCGAGAAATTGCAGATGCTTGTATTTTCTGCAACGATACCAGAAAAGCTTAAACCGTTTCTTAAAAAGTACATGGAAAATCCGAAAACGATTCACATTGATGCGAAAAGAAAAACGGCAGAAAATTTAACTCATTATCTCTTACCTTCGAGACACCGAAATAAAAAGCAACTAGTTCACGATGCACTTGTTCAGTACAACCCATATTTAGCAATCGTTTTTACTAATACAAAAAAAATGGCTGAGGAAGTTGCCAACTTTTTGATTGATAAAGGTCTTAAGGTCGCCCGCGTCCACGGTGATTTAAACCCGCGCGAACGAAAAAAAATGATGAAGCAAATACAAGATTTAGAATACCAATATATTGTTGCTACTGACCTTGCTTCAAGGGGAATTGATATTGAAGGAATCAGTCATGTTATTAACTATGAGTTACCTACAGATCTAGACTTTTACGTTCACCGAGTAGGACGGACTGCGAGAGCTGGTAATACGGGAGTAGCCCTGACGATATATGATATATCTGACGAGGATGCGTTAAACCGCCTTGAAAAAATGGGAATTCAATTTAAGTACATCGATCTTAAAAAAGAGGAATTTGTTGAATTAGAAGATCGAAATAAAAGGAAGACGCGTGTAAGGAAAGAGGATGAGGCAGAGAAGACCGCTAAATCTATGGTCAAAAAACCTCAAAAAGTAAAGCCAGGCTATAAAAAGAAAATGCAGTGGGAAATGGACAAAATTAAAAAACGTCAAAGAAGATTAAAGAAGAAGTAAAACGAGAAGGGAGAGAAAAGGTTTGTTGAAATTAGGTTCACATGTTTCCATGAGCGGTAAAAAAATGTTATTGGCAGCGAGCGCGGAAGCTGTATCATATGGTGCCAATACATTTATGATTTACACTGGTGCTCCGCAAAACACTAGAAGAAAGAAAATTGAAGATTTGAATATTGAAGAAGGCAGAAGGCATATGGAGGCGAACGGTATATCTGAAATTGTTGTCCATGCTCCATACATTATCAATATTGGGAATACCACAAATCCTGACACGTTTGAATTAGGTGTAAGATTCTTACGCACTGAAATTGAAAGAACAGAGGCCATTGGTGCAAAGCAAATCGTACTGCACCCTGGTGCACATGTTGGTGCCGGTACAGAAGCTGGAATAAAGAAAATCATTGAAGGCTTAAATGAAGTATTAACAGGTAAAGAGCAGGTGCAAATTGCACTAGAAACGATGGCAGGTAAAGGTTCAGAATGTGGGAAGTCGTTTGAGGAATTGGCGATGATTATTGATGGCGTAAACTATAGTGATCGGCTTTCGGTATGTTTTGATACTTGTCATACCCACGACGCCGGTTACAACATAGTCGAAGATTTTGATGGTGTGTTAAATGAATTCGATAAAATTATTGGAATAGACAGGTTAAAAGTTCTTCATATCAATGATAGTAAGAATGCAGTAGGAATGAGGAAAGACCGTCACGAAAACATCGGGTTTGGCCATATCGGCTTCAAAGCCCTCAATTATATCGTCCACCATCCGCAGCTGACCGATATACCGAAAATTCTTGAAACACCATTCGTCGGTGAAGATAAAGATAATAAAAAGCCTCCCTATGCATTCGAAATTGAAATGCTACGTCAACAAAAGTTTAATGAAGACCTGCTGGATAGAATTATACAAGGGTAACAAAAAGCTGTGCTTTGGGCACAGCTTTTTGAATGTCATTTTGTAAATTGAACAAAGAGCTTATTTACTTCTCTTGCAACTTCAGGTCCTGCAATTTTTGCAATTTCTTTAATCAAAGCCGACCTTTCACGGTCATCAAATATATTTACATTCTTCCCTTTTAAGTATTGAGCAACCTTATATGCTTGCTGTCGATTTACCCGGATATTAAATTGTTGTGCATACTTGAATAGTTCATCACCAGTAATGGTATTTATCTTATGATTTATGATGCTCTCAAAAATGTTCACACTTATCACCCCTTCATCTACTGTATGAAGGGGTAAAATAGAGTGTTACAAAATGGAAACGAGGACAATTTATTAGAATCCTGTAAAGGTAAAGACTTTACATTGATTAGTTCCTATTGTATACTACTTTAAGTTAAATCGGAATGATTCTTAAAATTAAGGTGTGAGTGTATGAAATCACTATCTATTATCGAAATAAAAAACCTTTCCTATCGCTACGAAAAAGAGACAGTCCTTGAAAATATTAACCTAACTGTACCAAATCGTTCATTTTTGGCGATCGTCGGTCCAAATGGTTCTGGGAAATCAACGTTATTAAAATTGATTTTGGGACTATTAAAGCCGCAAAAAGGAGAAATTCGCTTGTTTGGACATGACATAAGTAAATTCAAAGATTGGCAGCAAATCGGTTATGTATCACAAAAGGCAAATTCATTTAATACCGGTTTCCCTGCTACAGTATTTGAAGTTGTTTCTAGTGGATTAACAAAGAAGCTTGGGTTGTTCCGCTTTTTTAAGAAAGAACATACACAAAAAGTCCATGAAGCATTGGAAGCCGTAGGAATGAGGAAGTTTAGTAATCGAAATATCGGTGAGTTGTCAGGCGGCCAGCAGCAAAGAGTATTTATCGCCCGTGCCCTTGTGAGTGAGCCCAAACTATTAATTCTTGACGAACCAACAGTTGGGGTGGACGCTGAAAATGTAAACTCATTTTATCATATGCTCGCTGACTTAAATAAGGAGCGGGGGATTACCCTCCTTTTAGTTACACATGACATCGGAACAATTTCAGATAAAGTGACTCATGTAGCATGTCTAAACAAGCATTTACATTTTCATGGGGAAACGAGTGAATTTGAACAGCATCGTAGTGAAGGGATGTCTGAATTTTATGGGACGGATGTCCATCTTCTTTCCCATCACCATGACCACGGAGGCGTTTTTAAATGATTCAAGGAATTTTTCAATATGAATTTTTACAAAATGCCTTCCTAACGGGAATCTTGATTGGATTTCTTGCACCCCTATTAGGTGTTTTCATCGTTGTCAGGCGACTTTCATTAATTGCAGATGCCCTAAGTCATGTTACATTAGCAGGAATTGCAGCCAGTTTATTACTTGAAAAATACTTTGTTGTCTTAAGCGGACTAAATCCCCTTTACTTGGGAATGGTTTTTTCGGTAGGGGGCTCACTGTTTATTGAAAAGCTGCGGGGCGTTTATAAACATTACCAAGAGCTCGCTATCCCCATTATTTTATCTGGCGGCATAGGGCTTGGCGTCATCTTTATTTCACTCGCTGATGGTTTTAATACGGATTTGTATAGTTATTTATTTGGAAGTGTTTCTGCGGTAAGCCGCACAGATTTATGGGTTATTTTTGTTATTAGTATCGTCGTTGTGATCACGGTCATTTTATTATACAAAGAGCTATTTTTGTTATCTTTTGATGAAGAGCACGCTAAAGCCTCTGGGATAGCGGCAAAAAGCATTCATTTTATTTTTATTATCATGGTGGCACTTGTGATTGCTGCTTCTATGCGAATTGTTGGAATCATGCTTGTTTCTTCATTGATGACTTTACCAGTTGCAGCCAGTATCCGCATTGCCAAAGGATTTAAACAAACAATCTTCTTGTCGATTGTTTTTGGAGAAATAGCCGTTCTTGGGGGATTGTTTAGCTCATATTATTTAGACCTTGCTCCCGGTGGAACGATTGTCATGATTGCAGTGGCTATTTTAGTATTTACCATCGTTTATAAAAAATTAATAATTAAAAATCACGTTTCACAAGGGGGGGCAGCAGGATGAATGTAAATGAAGCCATTCAGTTCTTAAAAGAAAATGGATTTAAACAAACGGGAAAAAGAGAAGACATGCTTCAATTGTTTTCAGATAGCGATAAATATATAACAGCTAAGGATGTCTTAGATGAATTAAAGGAAGACTATCCAGGTCTAAGCTTTGATACCATTTATCGGAATCTTTCTCTTTTTGTTAAAATGGGAATTCTTGAAATGACGGAACTATCTGGTGAAAAGCATTTTCGCTTTTCCTGTTCACGCCACCAGCATCATCACCATTTTATCTGTATGGATTGCGGTAAAACCAAAGAAATTGAAACTTGCCCAATGAACAGCTTAAGTGAGGATTTGAAAGGGTACGATATTTCGGGACACAAATTTGAAATTTATGGACGCTGTCCTGAGTGTCATTAAAACAAGAAAAGCGGAAGCGCCTTGCCCAGGGAAAAATGCAGTTCAATTTTTCCTAGGAGCGACAGGCATAAGCCAATCGTGCGAGAAGGTTGTTCTTTAACCTTCTTGCCGGATTGGCTTAGACCTAAGAGCCCCTAGGCACTGCAGTTAAACAAATAGAAACAGCATGGCAGCGGCCATGCTGTTTTTTACTATTTATCGAAGCCAATTTTTAACCCAATTATTCGCTTCAAACCAATTATTAACACGTATTACACCTTTTGGAATAGGGTCCTGATTATATGGCGTATTAAACAAAAGAACAGGTATGTCACATTCTTGATGGATGATGACAGCATTGTCGTGTTTATCTTCGAGAAAAATATCAACTTGATGCCGTTTTGCAGTTGCTACTTTGTCATGGGAACCAATTAATTCGATATGATTGTAGGACAAGCCTTTTTTACTAAACCATTTTTTTGTATTTTCTAAAAGGTGTGAACCCCTGGCGCTTATAAAAAATAATTCATGTTCCTTTTTCCATTTGTTAAGTATTATTTCTGCCCCTTCTGCAAGTGGAGATTGCTCATAAATGATTGGTTCGTTTTCAACAAACCACTTTGAAAATTTTTCCTCAGGTACGTTTACAACCTTATTTAAGTCATATTCTTTAACATCCTCTAATGTGATGTTTAATCCAAATCCTTCATTAATAAACGGTACAAGTGCTGATGGACACGTTACGGTACCATCAATATCAATGCCAAATCTTTTCCTCATATGTAGTCACCTTCAACTGCCAAGTTTTTAACTTTATTTTACCATACTAAAATGATGAAAGTTACAAACAATAATTAATGCTCCTATTACTGAAAGTGAGGGATTCGGATGGAAGATAAAAAAGACACGAAAGTGGCTGGGTATCTACCAAGTCCAAAATCTAACCAAAATAGTCCAGACAACTCTTCAGAATATAGAGAAGAAACAGCTGCTGAAATTGCAGCACCTGTTCCTATCACCCGACCAACTTTCCAGGAAAAATCAAAAAATGGTACCGGGGCTGGCACGGGTACAAATGCTGGTGCAGGAATGGGATGGGCTGCTTTAGCGTTATCTATTTTATCACTGTTTGTAATGCCGATTCTTTTTGGTGCAGCAGGTATTGTGTTAGGATTCGTTGCTAGACGTCGTGGAGCAGAAGGTCTTGGAGCGTGGGCAATCGGGATAGGCGCCGTTTCGATTATCGTCGGTATCTTTATCCTGCCGTTCTTTTAACAGCAGCTTGCAAATATAGGGGCAAAAAGAAAAGCGTAAGCG
The DNA here is from genome assembly GCA_031177865.1 of Bacillus sp. (in: firmicutes). GTDB lineage: Bacteria > Bacillota > Bacilli > Bacillales > Cytobacillaceae > Neobacillus. Next base: position 26,663 of record JAPSKD010000022.1, read on the forward strand.
CCTTGCCAGGGAAAAATGCAGTTCAATTTTTCCTAGGCGCTGAAGCTAGACAAAAAAGAAACCCGGCAGCTTTGCCGGGTTTCTTAATGATTTTACTTGGTTACTTCTGCTTCCTCTAATGCCTTTTTCTGAAAATATTCCTCAGCAATTTGATCGATTTCTTTTTTCAATTCATCGACTAACTGGTCTTCAGGAACTTTACGAACGATTTCACCCTTACGGAATAGTAAGCCTTCACCACGTGCACCAGCAATTCCAATGTCAGCCTCTCTTGCTTCACCAGGGCCATTTACTGCACACCCTAATACCGCTACTTTAATTGGCGCCTTTATTTTCGAAATATAATCTTCCACTTCATTGGCAATACTGATTAAATCAATTTCGATTCTGCCGCAGGTTGGACATGAAATTAACGTTGCAGCATTGGATGATAGACCAAATACTTTTAAAAGCTCTCTGGCTACTTTTACTTCTTCAACAGGATCGGCACTTAAGGAAATACGTAGTGTATTACCAATACCCTTGCTAATAATCGCTCCTAGCCCTGCAGCACTTTTTACAGTACCAGCAAATAAAGTCCCTGATTCTGTAATACCTAAATGAAGAGGATAATCAAATGCCTTTGAAGCTTTTTCATATGCTTCAATTGCAAGGTTTACATCTGATGCCTTCATGGAAACAATAATATCGTGGAAATCCAGGTCTTCCAGAATTTTGATATGATGGAGAGCACTTTCGACCATTCCATCGGCAGTAGGATAACCGTATTTCTCGAGAATTCTTTTTTCTAGCGAGCCAGCATTCACACCAATGCGGATTGGAATTCCGCGCTTCTTGGCTGCATTAACAACAGCTTCCACTTTTTCTCTTTTTCCGATATTTCCTGGATTAATCCGAATTTTATCGGCGCCGCCTTCAATGGCTTTAAGCGCCAATTTATAATCAAAATGTATATCAACTACTAATGGAATATTGATTCTTTTTTTAATTTCTGGAATAGCATTTGCTGCTCTTTCGTCTGGACATGCAACACGAACAATTTGGCAGCCTGCTTCTTCAAGGCGTTTGATTTCAGCAACGGTTGCTTCAACGTCATGTGTTTTAGTAGTGGTCATGCTTTGTATAAATAATTCGTTACTTCCGCCAATCGTTAAATTACCAACCTTAACGGGACGGGTTTTTGTACGATGTGTAATTTCGCTCAAGGAAATTCGCTCCTTCAAATTGGATTCGAATAATGGATAGTTTAAACATGCACCTCTTATTTTATCAGTCCTTTGCTAATCTTGACAAGACAGACGCTTTTGTCTCCCTATTTAGAGTAGTCAGGAAATTCATA
>JAPSKD010000297.1 GCA_031177865.1 Bacillus sp. (in: firmicutes)
TTGCTTGCTTCATTTGCTCAAGTGCATGGTGAGTTTTTCCCGTATTGGTTTCACCAATATGAAGAATATAACGAACTCTTCGACCAAGCGATGGGTTGTACTCCTGACCGAAAATATCCTCCATCATTCGTTCTTCTTCTTCTCTTTTTCGTTGTAATTCTGCCTCTTCCTCCGCCTTTTTACGTTCTCTTTCGGAGTAGTCCTTATCAAAAATTTGCTGATGGACTGTAAGGTCAAATGGAAGTTCTGCAATTTTTAATAAATCCGAAAGATATTCCTCTTGAATATCTTCAATAAAATAATCTTCCACCTCATAAAAAAGCTGCGTCATACTTCCCTTAATGAAGGGAGGAGTCAGTTTTTCACCAAAGGCTTCTTGAAATTGTTCCTTCATCTCCTGCGGAAGTTTTTCCAGAACCCTTTGTGGGATCAGCTCAGACAGATAATCTGAAATTAAGCTTTCATAGACAAAGAAATACGTTTGATATTCATACAAACTCCGTCCCCAGTGAACCGTCTTATGAATATCACCTGTCAGCTCCTCAAAAAACTTTGATACTGTCGTGTATAAATCCGGATTAAAATGACCCTCATCCACTAATTTTTCTTCAAGTGCAAAGGTATCGACATTTTGAAATTTCACATTGTTCTTGATGTCTGCAGCCAATTGCTTCGCAGTAAAATAACGAACATAGAGATAAAATTCAGCATAATCCTTTTCCAATATTTCAGCAGCGATTTCTTCTATCTTTTCTGCGAGCGTATGGCGCATTTCTGCCAAGCGGTTCGCTTCTTGCCTTTTCATAAAATCTGCTTTCGCTTGGTGATACCTTTGTTCCCATTCCTCTTCTTTTCCGGCAAAAGTTTCTTTGGTCCACTTCTGCACATGAAAGGGCTGATATTCTCTCATTTCATCCCGAAATAACTTATTAATAAGTTTGCGATCCACTCCTTGTACTTCAAACCCTTTTTCCCGTAAAAACTCTTTTTTCTCGTTCTTAGGAACATCATTTGTGACCTTATTTAACCAGACATTAATCCAAATTTGCTCAAGGTAATGACCACGGTCATTTAAATATTGGTTAAAAGATGGAAGACTTTCCTTTGATTCTAAATAATAATTCATATCTTCGATGACTTTATTCTTGGTATGTTCAATCGCTTGAGGGTAAATGGCGGTTAATTTACTCAACTTCATCCCTCCTGTTCAATAATTTGGTAATTCTAGTATATCAAAAAACTAGAAACCGAACAAATATTCGGTTTCTAAATTTCCCGTTTATTGCAGTATTGATCGACTAAATCCTCTATCTGATCTAGTTCAGGAAAATCCCCTGAAAATTCAAATTTGATTTCTTCAATGAAGCGATTCTTGTTATATACATGAATGGCCCCATTTTGGTGGCTGACACTGTATTCCGGTACAAAGCGAAATCCGTTTCGTTCAATAGCTCCCATGATAATCCCCTTTTTTTGAATTTTTTTTAGTATTTACTATTATGCTGTCGTTAATCTCCCAAAAACAGAACGCTGCCCAAGTTATCCTTGTCAAATCCCCGTTCCCATTTGGTACTAAGAGAACGGCTCTAATCATATTCTCATAGGAGAAAACAATTAGAAGGAGTGGGAAGTTAGGTGATAAACGTTAAGGTTCGTTTACAGCCCATTGTTAATAAGATAAATTTACCCACTGTTATGAAAACAGCTATACTCCCGGGTGACTCAATGGAAAGGTTATTTATTGCAACCCAGGTCGGAGAAATCTTACTTTTAAGTGATGGAGTTATTAGGACTTTTTTAGATATACGCCCGCGGATCATAAAACTTGGTGCTTTTAGTGGTTATGATGAACGGGGATTGCTAGGACTAGCGTTTCATCCCCAATTTTATTATAACGGTCTGTTTTATCTTCATTATTCAGTAGCTGGAACACAAGGTCCAGGTGCTCAACCTGATTCGTTTAAACCTGACCCATGTGACCCTAGAACGTTAAGCCTTAAGTGGGTTAACAGAGAAACTCAATATGATCATATTGATACAGTGGAAGAATGGGTTCTACAATCAAATGGTCAACCTAGGAAACGGAGGACATTGCTCAATTTAAGAAGACCATTTTCTAATCATAATGGTGTCAATAGCTTAAACTTTTCACCTGAAACAGGAAAACTCGTTTTAACAACCGGAGATGGTGGATCAGGCTATGATCCATTTAATTTAAGTCAGGATAATATGGAAATTGCCGGAAAAATAATCGAAATTGATGTAGGTAAGAATACGTCTATCTCTACTCCCCCCATTGTTACACGTTTTAATGAACTTCCCGTACCTATTCAGGAAACGCTTAGTGTAATGGCCAAAGGAATTCGTAATATACCTGGCATTTCATATCAAAGGTTTTATCATCAGTATATCAAATACGCGGGAAATGTTGGACAGGATTTGGAAGAGGCGATTTTTTCATTCGTTCATTATAAACCCATACTGGTTACTCAGCTTATTCAAGCTTCATTAATGAACTCTGATAGTGACCCAGAAGGAATTATCAACTTTGGCTGGCGGGGGTGGGAAGGTGCATTTCCGACCTCGATGATGAGAGGCTGCTCCGCAAATCCAACTTTAGATGAGAAAACGATTGCTTTTTACAATGAAGCTATATACACTTCAGTGCGACGTCTTCATCCTTTGGCTAGTTATTATCATAGAGATCCACGCCCCGATAAGTTTAGTGGGACGGCACTTACAGGAGTCCAAGCCTACATGGGGCATGCAATTCCCTCTTTAACGGGAAGAGTTGTGTTTACTGATCTTTCCCGGAAAGAATCTCAACCTCAGTCTAGAGGGGCATTAGCTTACACCCAAGTAAGACAGGATGGGAAACAAAATGATTTTAGTGTGATTAATACTGATTATGATTTTGGGTCTCAAGCCGCTTACTATGTTAGTTTGGGAAGTAATCTAGATCAAACCAGACTATATTTAGGGGTTTATGGATCGATGAGGGTAACTGATTTGAATCAGGGTACTGTTTTTGAAATTGTTCCTTAATTCTTCCAAATAAAAAAGGGAGTGGAGTAAATCCATTCCCTTCCTGGCTACGCGCCAATTTGTCATTAAAATTTAGTGAATTTTAGTTTGAACTCACCTTTATATGGAACATGTTCAACTGTTATCGTTATGTTTTTACCATCTTTGTCTTTACCCATTCTTTTATAGGTAAATTTCTTTTCATTCAGTTCTGTTAGTTCAAGAACTGCACCGTACTTCATTCCTAATGAGACATGTGCTCTTAATTTATTCCCGTGGACTACATCGTAATACCCGTAATCACCACGGCTTGCTCCTGTTTTCGCATCAAAAAATTCATATTTATTTGTCTTAAAATCATATTTCGCCAGCCCTAGAAAATTTGTGTTATAGGCTGATACATCATTGCCGTTTTCATCTAATGCCACAGTTCCTAGCCAAAGGGTATCTGATAGAATTTTATCTCCATCCTTATCTGTAATAATTTCTCCCGTTTTTGTTACCAAGTTCTTATCTGGATCCGTAAAAGATAGATTTGTTTCTTTATATGGAATATGATCAACAAATACCTCTACTTCGTTACCATTCGCATCTTTTCCAATTCTCTTATAAGTAAATATGTCTTTATTGAGTTTTGTTATTTCAACAACAGCTTGGTAACCCATTGATTCAGATATTAATACTCTAATCTTTCCATCATTGGTGATAAAGAACGTTCCTTTGTCACCGCGGCTCTTTTTTGTGGTTTTATCAAAAAATTCATATCTCGCGGTTTTATCATCATATTTTGCAAGACCAATAAAGTTTGCATTCTCCTTTGTTAAGTCATTTTTATCCTTATCATATACTTTTGTACCTTGCCAATTTGTGCTACTTAAAATATTAGCGAATTCCTGTCCTTTGGTTTCCTTAGTTTGTTCACTTCCCTTTTTTTCAGTTTGTTCTTGCTTCTGGTCATTTGTTTGCGCTTGTGTGATTGTGCCGCATCCTGAAATAACTAAAGTTAACCCAAGAAGAATAGATGGTAACATTTTTGCTTTTTTGTTCATTTTGTTGTCTCCTCATTTCTTTATTTTGGTGTCAATTACATGTTTTGTTCCTGATTAAGTCTTTAAAAAACCTAGTTATTTTGCCCCTGCTTTTAACAATATATTTTCAATCTCTTTAAAACCTTTCTTTCGCGCATGCTGTAAAGGGGTTACATTATTATGATCGGGAATATTCACATCTGCCCCATGATCGATCAACAATTGCACTGTTTGCTGCTGTTTGTCATCACCATTATTCAAAATTATAGCTTCTAGTAAAGCTGTCCAGCCGAGATCATTTATATGATTTATATCGATATCAGTATTGGTAAGAAGTTCTTTAATAACATCTACATATCCATGTTCTGAGGCAGGAATTAAAGCAGTTCCTCCATACCGGTTCGTTATAGATGGGTCGGCACCCGCTTTAATCGTTAGTTTTAAAATATCGATATACCCTTCTGCACCAGCATATAGGAAAGGGGTATTTTCCATGAAATCCTTGATGTTGACGTCTGCCCCCTCGTCAATAAGTATTTTTGCAGCCTCTATATCATTGTTGTAAGTCGCAATCATAGTGGCAGTTCGCCCCTGTGAGTCCTGCGTATTAATATCGACACCTCCCTCTATCAATCTTCTTACAGTTTCCGAATCTTTATCTTTTGCTGCACGAAACAGTTTTTCACTCATATTTATACCTACTTTTTTATCATCCTTCTGTTTAGTTGGATTGCCATCGTTATCTGAGACACATCCCTGAAGAATGAATATACTTCCAATGACTATTGCTAAGCGCCTCCACATGAAATTCATCACCTTCGTACTTATTTTTTACCTCCCCCTAATAAATTTGAACTTACATTTATGTTAATACTTAAATTTAAACTCCCTCGAAAAAATTTCTTAAAAAAAGATAAACTTTTTCAAAAAGTTTCTTCATTTTTATAAAAAAAATATCCGCCACCTATGTGACGGACAGTGCTATCTAATATTTAGTTTAAACATTGAATCGATACCCTGCCCCCCAAACCGTTTCCAGGTATTTTGGATGGGCAGGGTCTTTTTCAATTTTCCCGCGTATTTTTCTGATATGAACAGTCACAGTTGAAACATCTGCTGCCATTTCGTAACCCCAAATATGTTCATATAGCTGTTCTTTGTTCAAAACTTGATTCGGGTGATTCACAAGAAATACCAACAGATCAAATTCCTTTGTTGTGAACGATGTGGGCTCTCCGTTTATATAAACTTTGCGCGCTGACTTATCGATGGTAATCTCTTTAACCTTAATCGTATTTGATGTTGCTTGACTTCCTGCTAATCGTTCGTACCGCTCTATATGCGCTTTCACCCTAGCTACCAACTCGCTTGGACTAAAAGGTTTGGTAATATAATCATCAGCCCCTAATCCGAGTCCTCGAATTTTATCAATATCCTCTTTTTTCGCGGAAACAAACAAAATCGGAATATTTTTAACTTGACGTACTTGTTTACATATATCAAACCCATTTACTCCTGGGAGCATGATGTCCAATATAATCAAATCATAATCATGTTGAAGTGCCAATTGGAGTCCTGAATCACCACTATGTTCTACATCGACATGAAACTGATTTATTTCTAAATAATCTCTTTGCAATTCTGCGATACTCACTTCATCTTCAATCAATAATATCTTTTTCATCCTTACACACCTTTCTTCAAAGAAAAGAAAACACTTGTACCTTTGCCTTTCTCACTCGTTGCCCAAATCTCCCCTCCGTGCTCTTCGATAATGTGTTTGGAAATGGCTAGCCCTAGTCCACTTCCACCAGTGCGGGAATTTCTAGACTTTTCAGCGCGGTAAAAGCGATTAAAAATGTATGGCAACGCAGAGGGTTCTATGCCATAACCATTATCAGATACTTCTATGATTACATCAAATGGTCCTTCATGCAGTCTAATAGAAATGTACTTATCATCTTTATTCACATACTTTACGCAGTTGTTTATGAGATTTACCAAAACTCGTTTTAACTTCTCGCGGTCAGCCGTAACGTATATAGGATGATTCAGTGGATGATGGTGAATCTGAATCCCTTTTTGAATTAAATCTAGATGAA
>JAPSKD010000023.1 GCA_031177865.1 Bacillus sp. (in: firmicutes)
TATAGATTCATAATGTTGTCCTCCTATTGAAAGTGTAATCATTTCTAGTACTGTTTTCTCCGCTGTCTGCACAAATAAGGCAAGTGAAATATCTTAAAACATCGTATAAACAGATCATCGAACCCATTTTCTTATTTTTTCGTGACGAGCCGTCAGCTTTTTTCGATCAAGTAACTCTAAAATTGATACAAGATATTTACGACTAACATCCACAATACTTTTTGCTTCCTGCAAAGAAAAAGTGTTTGGATATGCTTTTTTTAACAGGGTGATCGCATAATTCACAGCTTTACGATGAACCAAGTGTTTTTCATCCAATATATCGACAATCTGTTCATTTTTTAAATAGTTAATGAATTCTATAGTAAGCTTATTAGGTATGCCTGCTTGTGCGATTAATTCGCCAATCGGTTGTGGCTCTAGCCCTTGTCCTTCAAGTCGGGAAATCACATCATTCATTTGTTTTTGCCATTGTTTCGGTATTGTTGGTTTGAAAGTAGTTAAGCAAACATTTGAACCGTACAAACAAATAGCATTATTGGCTTTTAGTAGTTCAAAGACAGCGTTCATCAATTTTTCAGGATAAACCTTCTTATAACTCTGCATCAGGTCTGCTTTTGGAATTCCCTGCCGTAACGGATATTGATGGTGATATTGCTCTAATTGCAGCAAAATATCATTCTTTATTCTTGTTACTATAGTTTGGGCAACAAACTGCCCGGAAAGCTGAGCGATTTGCCCAGTTGATTCTCCTTCCTTAAGCAATTCATTTAATTCTCGCTTGGTTAAACCAAGATGTTTAATTATACTTTCACCAGATAAATGCTTTTGTTCCTCAAGAAGTAAAACCAACCGTTCAATAATCGAACCTTTCTCCATTTGCTTCAATTTTTCAACTGTTTTTATACTAAAGCGATATTTTTTCCCAGCTACATTAATAATCCTTCCACCAGCGAACGTTTCCATTGGGGAAGGGCGTCTTAAAATTATAGGTTCTTCCAGTCTGATTTGACAATACACTTCTTCCCCCGCAGATACTTCTAACGTATTTCGGTCAAAGAAAACAATTTTTCCCATCACCTCTGAAGTTCCGATATGCAGCTTTACCGGTGCCCGCTGTTTCAATGGAAACTCCATTAATCTTGTCGTACGAATATTAACATCAATACAATCTGTCACGACGTAATGGTTTGAGTTCACTATAACATGCCCGCGGTGTACTTTTTCCCGATTGACACCTGAAATATTGATGGCAACTCGCTGTCCAGCAAAAGCTTGGATAACGGTTTGATTTTGCGATTGTAACTGACGAACTTTTGCTTAATAACCATCGGGCAAAACCGTGATTGATTGACCGACAGTAATCGTACCGTCATACACTGTTCCACGCAAAATCGTTCCATGGCCTTGAAGAGTAAACACTTGATCAATCGGCAAACGTAAAGCCCCATTGTCGTCTCGCTTCTTGCATCGGTCAAGACTTTCGACTATTTTTCTTTTTAATTCAGGAATACCACGCTTAGAAATCCCGTCTACGTGAACGATTTCGGCCGTTTCAAAAACTGTACCCTTGATATAATCCCAAATATTCTCATCAACGCGTTCCAACAGTTCATTATCAACTAAATCCGCCTTCGTAACGGCAATAATCGCTTGTTTAATACCTAATAAAGATAAGATTTCGAAATGCTCTTTCGTTTGGGGCATCACACCTTCATCTGCAGCAATAACAGCAATAACTAGATCAATACCTGTCACACCTGCTATCATTTGCTTAATAAACTTTTCGTGCCCAGGTACATCGATAACCGAGACATGATATCCTTCTCTTAGATGAAACGGAGCATACCCAAGCTCAATCGAGATATTTCGTTCTTTCTCTTCTTTCAGCCGGTTTGTATCAACATTCGTTAAAGCTTTTGTCAATGTTGTTTTCCCATGGTCAATATGCCCTGCAATCCCAATAGTAAAATATGCCATCTTAATCTCCCCGTTATCATGTTGTATCAGAAAGTAAATATTTAGGAACTGTAGTTTTCGTAATAGTTTAATAATAAAATGCTTGTCATAATTTCCATTTTTAATTAAAATAATTTATGGGAGTGACTGAGATGCTGGTGCTCTTCCCAGTCTTCAAAACTGAGTGGGACGTCCGTGAGGCGTTCGGTGGGTTCGATTCCCATTCTCTCCCGCCAAAATAAAAAAATAGGTTTTCATTTACCTTTATAAAAAGAGGAGCACGGAACATGCTGTACCGAACTCCTCTTTTTATATTCAACTGAGATTTTTGCATTTTTTGTTTCTAATGTAGGCGCTTCCACCGCAGAAGTCCGGGTAACAGATTTCGATAAAAATGTATGCTTTGACGGGCAAATACATTTAGAAAGAGGCCTTCTCATGGAAAGCATTATTTGGCTTAACGTTTAATTGTTCCTGCGTAAGCCGGATGTACTCCGTGACGGTAAAAGTCGGCTTTAAAAGGCTCCAGCGGTTTACGTCCAAGGATTATGTCCGATGCCTTTTCTGCCAACATCAACACCGGTGCATGAATATTGCCGTTAGTGACGTAAGGCATAGCAGACGCATCGGCCACTCGTACATTGTCGAGCCCATGGACCTTCATGGTTAGCGGATCTACGACAGCCATGGGATCTGAATCAGGCCCCATCTTTGCCGTACAACTCGGATGAAGTGCAGTCTCGGCATCTTTCGCTACCCAATCCAAAATCTCCTTGTCTGTACGAACGGAAGGGCCGGGTGAGATTTCTCCCGAATTGTAGGGTGCCAAAGCTGGCTGAGATAGGATATCACGTGCAACTTTTATCGCTTCAACCCACTCACGCCGGTCCTGTTCGGTAGAAAGATAGTTGAAGACCATGCTCGGGTGCTGAGTGGGATCACTCGAACGGATTTTCAATTTTCCCCGAGCATCGGAGTACATTGGTCCAACGTGTACCTGGAATCCGTGTTCAGTTTCCGCTTTCTGCCCGTCGTACCGAACCGCTACAGGAAGGAAATGGAACATTAGATTTGGATAAGCGACATCCTCGTTCGAACGTACGAAACCTCCACCTTCGAAATGGTTGGTCGCTGCCGGACCAGTGCGTCCAAGTATCCACTGCAAACCGATCCAAGGCATCCGCCTTTTCTTTAAGTTGGGCTGTTCGGAAACCGGCAGCGGACAAGCGTGTTGGATATAGACTTCAAGATGGTCCTGAAGGTTTTCGCCTACACCTGGAAGGTGAACTACCGGTTTGATGCCAAGTGAGCGCAAATAATCAGCATCACCCACACCTGACAGCTGAAGTAACTGCGGCGTGTTGATTGCACCGCCAGAGAGTATAACTTCACCCGCCGTAACATAATGAGTTTTCCCGTTTCGACGATATGTCACACCGTTGGCTCGTCTACCATTGAAATCGATACCTGTAACAAAAGCACGAGTTTTCACTGTGAGGTTCTGACGCCCCATAACCGGATGCAGATATGCGCGTGAAGGTGAAAACCGCCTCCCTTTGTACACATGCTTATCAAACGGACCGAATCCCTCCTGTCGAAAACCGTTCACATCGGAGGTTCGCGAGTAGCCAGCCTCGACAGCTGCGTCAAAGAAGGCTTGGAATAGAGGATTAGTAGCTGGCCCGCGTTCCAATTTAAGAGGACCATCGTGGCCGCGAAGTTCATCTTCTGGGTCCGAATCCAAGGCATTTTCCATACGTTTAAAATACGGGAGACAGTGCGAAAAATCCCACGTTTCCATGCCTGGATCTGCTCCCCAGCGTTCATAGTCCAAGGGATTACCGCGTTGGAAAATCATGCCATTGATTGAGCCTGAACCTCCGAGCACCTTTCCCCGGGCATGCTTGACACGTCGTCCATACATATAAGGTTCAGAGTCAGTTACGTATCTCCAGTCGTAGAGTGGTTTCCCTGCGGGGAACGGCAAAGCTGCTGGCATTTGGATCAATAGATCCCACGCATAATCCCTGCGTCCTGCCTCTAGAACAAGAACACTACGTGTCCCATCTTCACTTAGACGGTTGCCAAGAACACAACCCGCACTACCGCCGCCAATAATAACAATGTCATATGTTTCATTCATCTTCCAGACCTCCTTATTGACTTACTTTTCCGTTTACATCTTTAAACCAATTCATAGGTTCTGGTTTCGTATTCAAATAAATATGTTTGATTTCTGTATATTCTTCAATCCCAACATGACTCAACTCCCGGCCGATTCCGGACTGTTTATAACCACCCCATGGTGCTTGTGGAAAGTACGGATGATAGTCATTAATCCATGTTGTTCCAATACGAAGTTTCTTTACAACACGCTCAGCACGGTTCATATCGCGTGTCCAGACTGCTCCAGCAAGTCCATACAAACTATCATTAGCAAGACGGACTGCTTCTTCCTCTGTTTCAAATTTCTCTATTGTTAGTACAGGTCCAAAGGATTCCTCTTGTACAATGCGCATATTCGTATGACAATTTGTAAAAATAGTTGGTTCGATAAAAAAGCCTTTTTGCAGCTCAGGTGCACTAGGTCTTTTTCCTCCAAGAACAAGTGTTGCACCTTCCTTCAGCCCTGTTTGAATATAATCTTCAATTGCAGCCAAATGCTCCGCAGAGATAACCGGACCCATTTGAGTATCTTCATCGAAACCGTTTCCAATTTTAATATACTTTGCTCGTTCTATAACTGCCTCTACAAATCGATCATGAATGGATTTTTCCAGAATTAAACGAGCCCCGGCAGAACAGACTTGCCCAGCATGGAAGAAAACTGCATTTAGGGCATAATCAACCGCCGTATCAAAATCGGCATCCGCAAACACAATGTTTGGATTTTTTCCGCCAAGTTCCATTGAAATCTTTTTAAAGTTACCACTGGCTGCTTTCATAATTTGTCTGCCTACTTCTGCTCCACCTGTAAATGAAATAAGGTCGACAAGCGGGCTTTCAGCCAATTCTGACCCGACAGATGAACCAGGGCCCAATACGAGATTTATGACACCTTTTGGAAAGCCAACTTCCTCAAAAATCTCGAACATTTTAATGGATGTTAGTGGCGTAATTTCAGCTGGTTTTAGTACAACTGTATTCCCTGCTGCTAATGCCGGCGCTAGTTTCCATGATGCCTGAAGCAATGGATAGTTCCAAGGAGCAATCAACCCGCAAACACCAATAGGTTCACGTACTACACGACTAACCGAATTTGGGTTGGGAGATTCAATCATCAAGCCCCCGTCTTTATCAGCAAGTCCTGCATAATATTGAAACACCCCCGCAATTCCATCCATATCATCAAGACTTTCTGTAACCGTTTTTCCTGTATTCAGCGACTCTAGCTCGGCTAGTTCTTGTTTATACTCTTTTATTTTTTGAGCTACTTGAAAAAGAAGATCCCCTCTTTCCATTGCTGAAAGGTTACTCCACTCCCCATCATCAAAAGCTCTTCTTGCTGCTAGAATTGCATCTTTTGCATCTTCCCTGCTCCCTCGAGGAACCGTTTCAATCACTTCTTGATTAAAAGGATTGATTATCTCTTTGATTTCATTGGTTTTGGCATTAGCCCATTGACCATTGATATACATTCGTTTCATCAGAAAAAAGCACCCCCATAAATTGGTATTTGTTAAGAAAAAATTAAATATTTAGAATCTATTGAAAGTATAGAACATTTCATTTATTCGGTCAATGTGGAATTTTCTAAATATTAAGTATTGACTTTTATTTTCACTTTGCTATATTAAATTTATATTTTATCTATTTTTTCACGCAAAAAAGGGGGTGATTAAATGGGGAGGAAGTGTGTTGATCTCGTAGAACAAGATCTTGTAACCCGAAGTCAAGAATTATTTAGTAATTCTAAAGAGGCAGAGGCAACCGTAATTGAAGAGTTTAATAGTACGTTAGTACGATTTGGGAAATGTACAATGTTACACCCCTTCTTATAAGGGATAAATAAGTAAAAAATTCGCTAAAAGTCTGATCCTTCTACCCTTGATTCTCTAATTGGTATTATCCAGTTAGATTTTACCTTTTAAAAATGTAAGCGGTTCCGAAAAATATTTTAGGAACCATTTCTTCAAGAGAAAAGGAATAATTTCTTCTATCAAAGTGAGGCCAAGAATTCTACTTTATTTATGAAGATTAAGAGCCCCCTATGATTCAACTTATCCTTTATCCATAGATATACATCAAGAGCAAAAAAAATTTCAACACAATTTACAAGGAGGGTTGCCGATTCAAAATATGGAGTAAGTCCGTAAAAGGTGGGGAAAAAGGGTGGACTAAGTAAAGTTGGCGCTATACAAGTTCACCCCTTTGATGTGATGGTCAAATAACATGGCACATCTAATTTATTATAGCATATCTTCTTCAATTTCGAATAAATCCTTTCAATAGAATTCTAGAGATCAATTAGATGTTAAGTGTTCATATAATGAGCTCCTAATAAACCATTTGGAAGAGGGTATGAATTTGAGCGTAAATGAAGCACCTCAAACACAGGACAATGTACAAACTATTGCCATCGATCTACAAGAAACTCCAAAGCGAACATTTTGGACTCCATTAAAAACAGCAGTAGCAGGTTTTATTGTATTTACTAGTTTTAGTGTGATTTATTCTCTTTATTCTCATAAAAGCATTTATTGGCCAGGTTTGTTGATGATGCTTTTTCTATACTGCACGTTTTATTATGTAGGTGCCAAAGCTGTAGTAAAACACAAAGGAAAAACAGATGATATGCTCGTCGCGGGAAGGTCAATGCCCCTTTGGATTTCAATGTTTACTATGACCGCAACCTGGGTCGGTGGAGGATACATTGCAGGAACGGCAGAAACTATTCATAGTTCAGGGATCGTATGGACACAAGGGCCATGGGCCTACTCATTAAGCTTAATATTCGGGGGCATTTTCTTTGCAAGAAAAATGCGGAGACTTGAATTTACAACAATGTTGGATCCATTGGAGGAACGTTTCGGCAAAAAGATGGCTGGGCTTCTTTATATTCCTGCTCTACTCGGTGAGTTATTTTGGAGTGCAGCGATTTTAACTGCTTTAGGAACGGCAGTTGGAGTAATTCTTGGATTAAACTTTACCGTAGCGATTATTTTTTCCGCAGTTGTTGCTATTGGTTACACAATAATCGGTGGTCTTTGGGCAATTGCTCATACAGATGTACTGCAAATAGCCATTATGTTTATCGGGTTACTACTTGTTTTACCCTTCGCTTTTGGTCATGTTGGAGGGCTATCAACGGCTTTTAACCATTACGCAAGCAGCATGAAGGATTCGATGAGCCTTTTCCCTCCATTAATGGGATGGAAGGATCCACACTGGGGAAGTCAGTATTGGTATTGGTGGGATTATGCTTTCTTACTTGTCTTTGGCGGTATCCCTTGGCAAATTTATTTCCAACGCGTGCTTTCGGCAAAAAATGAAAATGTTGCTATGTGGTTGTCTATTACTGCAGGAATCTTGTGTTTCATAGCTGCTATACCTCCTGCCCTAATTGGAATTGCTGGATTTAATGCCAACTGGGCATCCTTTGGAACGTCAGCACCGGAAAACTCTTCAATGATTCTCACCTATGTGTTTAAGTTTATGACCCCGGATATTGTTGGTGCGATTGCTCTTGGCGGATTAGCCGCTGCTGTTATGGGAGCTGTAGCAGCATCATTACTTTCCGCTTCTGGTATGGCTTCTTGGAACGTTTATCGACCATTAGTAAAGCCAAAAGCTACACCTCTGCAACTTCAAACAGTGATTAGAAGAACCGTTGTCATTGTTGGTGTAACAGCAACTTTAATTGCCATAAATGCAAAAAGCGTCTATGTATTATGGTACTTATCGAGCGACCTGGTTTATTGTATTTTATTTCCTCAGCTTACTTGTGCCTTATACTTTAAATGTGTAAATTGGTATGGGTCACTTGCTGGATTTATTGTCGCTTTAATATTGCGAATCGGTGGTGGGGAACCATTACTCGGCTTACCTGCTATCATAGATTATCCAATGACTGAGCATGGAACAGTATATTTTCCATTCCGCACCACCGCCATGCTTGCAGGATGGATCACCATTCTAGTAGTCTCTTATTTCACTCGACATAAATGCCCACCAATACAATTACGCAAAAAACCCATTAAAGAATAATGAAGTCAAGAGGGGCTATTCCTCTAAAAAAAGTTTAAGAAGAAAGATCCACAAATACAAAAGGGGTTCCGATTTGACAGGCATATTTTGTAATAGCAGCTAATAAACGAGAGAAACTCTAAACCTTTCTTATATAAAGCAAGATGATGCGTCCATTACTCTCGTCAACCGTTTTCCAAACTACCAAATTATCACAGAATTACACCGTCTGGCTGTAGGAAATTTATCTGAAAAGGCAGTCGCATTACCCCTAAAATAATTGCTGCGTGGGAAAACCATGAATTTAAGAACATTCGGTACCTTTCTCACATTAATGGGCTGTTCAGTTTGACAAATTGATTTTGGACAAGTGATTTTTTAGAATTAGTTTTAAAGTTTTTCTAAGTCGAACCCCATGGTCAAGGTACTTTTTTTAAATTATTAAGATGGGGTAGAATCAAAATACTGAAGTTTGGTAACTAGAGCGTGAAGCGCTCGTTGGGGATTATCAGTGGGTTGTACCCATTTTTTAACGATTCATCCTACTTTATTTTTCCTTCTGTAGGAGAGGCTCTGTCAAGGGCGAGGTAGTAAGGGCAATGCCGAACCCTTGACAAGTTCTCCCCTGTTAATTAATAGTAACTTGTTTTTTATCGATTAGGGTATTTATAATCTTGAGAACATCCAGAGGGAACGGTTACAAAGATGAACATTATCAAAAAAGTACCAGCATCCTTCATTAAATTAGCCTCATTTCTATGTAGTTCAGCTGAAACGTTCTACTTTAAAGTTATCTTTTCAAAATAAATCTTGTTGGTGAACCATATTTCTGCTCTGCTTCAAATCGGCGAGTTTTCCTGGAATACAAGATATTATAGTTGGAAAACCCTCACCCACCGCCACCTCTATAGCTGAAGCGCTAAGGCTATATATTTGCCATCAATCCACTGATTCCACGACATTACATAACAATCATTACCAGCACCGTGATTTTTCAAAAAATTCAAAATTCATTCCGAGGAATAATTAGGCTTTTGTATTTCAATCATAAATTCTTTACGGAGAATATCTGAATAGTTATGACACAATCTATTCATTATATCATTTCATTTTTTCAGTGAAAAAAGTTCAAATAAAATTCTTTGCTGAATCCTTTTATTAAAGATAGATTTAACAAGCATTTCTTCAAGCTCTTTATCCATCCCTTTCTCCCCTTATTGATCGATGATTGTTATATCATCACCTTTCAGTATTCAAAAAGGACACCCTTCTTCAAGAAGTGTGCCCTATCGTATTGCAGAAGTTTCTCTACCTTCCCTTATTTCTTTGAAATTAAATTGTCCACTGGTAAAAAGTCAAAAATTGCACCGGACTCAATTGAATCCACCAGTTGTAGGAGCCAGTAACAGTATTTCTTGTATTCCTCTAATTGTTGCAAGTCAAGCCTAGCTCTCTCTCTTAACCTTTCTTCGTTTTTTTCATCTTCCATTACTGCTTGTAGTCGATGTTCCGCTTGTTCAATGGCGAAAAGGTTCAACTCAGCCTCTCTTTTCCATTTGCCTCCAAAAAATTGGCTAAAATAATTAAAGAAGTTTTTCTCAGCTACAAAATGGTCCTTCCTGGAGCCTTTTTGCCATATCTTCTGAACGATTTTGATGTCCTGTAATTGGCGGACCGCTGTGCTCATACTTGGTTTGCTCATACCGACTTCGTCTTTCATATCATCAAGAGTCATCGAATGCTGTTTAAAGTACATAATGGCATAGAGTCGGCCAATTGACGGAGTGATACCGTACAAATCCATTGTTTCGGCAATGGCTTGAATGACTATTTCCTCGGCTTGGTTGATTTCTGATTCAGCAGACGATTGTTTGTTTTTGTCCATGGGTAACCCCCCTTCAAATTATTTCGTAGGGCAGGACGCTCACGGCCTTAGGGCTTGATTCCGGTCGCTATTTAAGTCCAACGCACCGATTGTCCAACCACGATTACCTAAATCATAAACCATATAATAGGCAAACCAGAAATAACTCACTTTCTTCCTTATTCGACATAAAAAATGGTAATCCTTCTTCTTCCACTAACCTGCCCCGTTTGTTCAATAAGAACAGCTTGAAAACATTGTATTAATATTAGTGATACAGCCTTTCTTTGAGAAATAATTCATAAAGTTTAATAAATATCAGGGGCATAGTGCTTAATCTTGCCCCTTCAATTTTAGCAACACTGTACACTCCACATGTGCCGTCTGCGGGAACATATCTACAGGTTGAATATAATTCACGTCGTATTTGGCACTTAACAGTTGAATATCTTTTGCCAAAGTAGACGGGTTGCATGAGATGTAAATGAGTTTTTCGGGTGCTGTTTGTAATATCGTTTGAATTAACTGCCCGTCGAGACCGGTTCTTGGCGGGTCAACCACGATCACATCTGGCTTCCAACCCTTTTTCACCCATTTAGGAAGTACCTCTTCTGCTTTTCCTGGTACATATTTAGTGTTGGTAAACCCGTGACGTTTGGCATTTTTCTTTGCGTCCTCTATCGATTCAGGAATAACATCCATACCACGAACTTCAGCAGCCTGGTCTGCTAACCACAAGCCAATTGTTCCCACACCACAATAAGCATCGACTATTTTTTCTTTACCTGTCAGCGCCGCTGCCCTTTTTACTTCATTATAAAGCTTAATGGTCTGAACAGGATTTAACTGAAAGAAAGTCCTTGCGGATAACTCAAATTGCAGGTCTCCCAATGTTTCTTGGATAAACTCTTCACCTGCTAAAGGCAGAGTTTCCTCTCCAAAAATTAGCGACGTTTTTTGTTCATTTATGTTCTGAACGATGGATTTTACATTAGGAAGTCGCTTTTGGATTTCCTCGATAATCTGTTCTTTCTTTGGTAACTCCCTTTGATTTGTAATAAGAACCACCTGAAGCTCCCCACTTTGCACTCCTACGCGGGTAACGATTGTACGAACAATCCCTTTACGAGTTTTTTCATTATAAATTGTAATTTTTAACTCTTCGAGAATCTTTTTAACCGCATTAACCGCTTCATTTGTTTGTGAATGCTGAACGGCACAATGCTCAATATTAATTAGTTGATGGGAGTTTAAACCATACAATCCCGCTAAAACTTTTCCGTCTCTTCCTGCGAGTTGAAAACTACTTTTATTCCGATATCCCCATGGGTCTTCCATTCCAATCGTTTCTCGGATATCAAGTTTATCCACTGCAAGCCGGGTATGACGTTCAAGCGATTGAATGACAATATCCCTCTTTTCTTTTAATTGCTGGCTGTATTTTAAATGCTGCAGCTGACAGCCGCCGCATTCCTCATAGACCGGGCAAGGAGGCTGAACACGATGCGGTGATTTAATACGAATCTTCTTTATTTTTGCCTCAGCAAATTTAGGGTTAATCTTTGTAGCCTCAACCACTACCTCTTCTCCAGGAAGTGCTCCAGGCACAAAAACTACCTGCTTTTTAAAATAACCGACACCTTCCCCATTAATGCCGAGTCGTTTGATTGTTAAGGGAAAGGTCTGATTTAGCTGTATTTTAATTGATTGATCTGTTTTCATTTCGTTCACTCCATATTCCGGTTCCTGTTTGATATCTCCGTATTATAGCATTATTAACAGAGAAAAGCCGAATTCTTCGCGAATCCAGCTTTTTTGTAATTATTTTCTCCAGAAACTCGGTATGATTCTTGATAAACCTTTCTTTTCTGGTTTGAATTCATCAAGACTTTTAAATTTATAGCCTTTCTTTTTCAAATCCTTAATTACTTTTTCAAGTGCATCAGCATTATCCTTCGAAACAGTGTGCAGAAGTAATACACTTCCAGGGTGGATTTGTCTCATAATGTTGAGGTAAGAATACTCCCAGCCTCTCTGAGCATTTGTATTCCAGTCCACAAAAGCCAATGACCAAAAAACATGTGTATACCCTTCTTCCTTCGCAATCTGCATCGTTCTCTCGCTAAAGACCCCTCTTGGCGGACGCAAATACTTCATTTTCTTTTGACCTGTTATCTCTTTTGTTTTATCCTTCACTTTTCGAAGTTCTTCACGAATTCGCTCATCACTGATTTGTGTCATATTGGGATGGTGCCAAGAATGATTGCCAATGATGTGACCTTCATCCACCATCCGCTTCGTCAATTCAGGCTGCGATAATAAATAATGTCCGGTCACAAAAAAAGTCGCCGGAACTTTTTCCTTTTTTAATACATCTAGTATTTTACCGGTATGTCCTGCTTCATAACCATTATCAAAGGTTAGATATAATATCTTTGAATCTGGGTCTCCCTTATAGAACGCACCGTATTTTTCAAGCACTTTCTCATACTCCGCTCCAGCATCAGGAGGCTGTTCATCCACAGCTTTTTTAAACCCCCAATGAATCGGCTTATTGGGAACGTAGCCATACGTAACCTGAGGTACCATTAACAGCAGCAAACTAAGGATGCATACTAATTTTTTCATCCATGTTCCCCCTATAATGTTTTTTATAGTGTTTGTTTGTAATTAGGAAACATGATTAGTATTTTAAGGAAAAAGAATTGGTTGGTGGTAAACACGGCCTTTATTTGTTCCTGTATAAGGGAAATTTAAAAAGGAAAACAGATAAGTAGCCGCTCTTGCAGAAGGAAGATGGAGGAATTCCACTAATTCATGGTTTGTAATAGTAGGTTTGAAAAGTAGAAAATAATCATTTATGGCTTTAATAAAAGGATCTCTAGCTCTCATTTGACAAGACAAACATTCCCAATATCGACCTTTATATAGCATTGGAATAATTGAACATCTTGGGCACTGAACTCCGGTTATTTGACTTTTATGAATTCCGTATTTTTGCAAAATATTAGGTATCAATGGAGTATGTTTATTTTTTAATAATTTACTCAGTTTTCCTACTGTTTTTTCATCAAATACATCTTTGGTATAGAATTTGTCATTTTCCTCAATTTTATGCAAAAGATTCTCAGCACGGGTAACCCTTTTCTCCGCGTCTATATATCCCGGACTTATGATTATTTTTGATTTTGTATTCGCAATACAGACTAAGTGTTGGATCGGTATAACTGGGAATTTATTTTTCTCAAAGAAGTATTTAAGAAGGATGTTATGGTTGTTTGCTTGTATGAGGGGATTTTGGAAGATTTCATTTTCATTCGATGCTGATAAGGTTCGGGTTAATTGATTTTTCTCAAAGAGAAGTGTGCCTGCAAAGTTCTTTGACTCAATGAGCAAACCAGATTTAGTCGACATCAAAAGGGAATCGATTTGGAAGAAGTTTTTTCCAATTGGCAGCCTCAACCCTTGAAAAATATGGTGCCTTTTTGAAGGAAGGGAATGTAAAAAGTAATCAACTGTCTTTTCTCCTAGATAACCAGCTGTTAACTTTTTAAAATTTCCTGCAACTTCTAGGAATTTCGGGTGATTTTTATCTAGTCTCCCAACTAGTGCCTCATGCTTTTCTAAATTATTCGATTTGGTAAGTTCTAAATCAAACAAATTATCCCTCCTATATCATTTAGGATATTAATTTCGGTAAAAAGAGAAGATATTCCTTTAATTAAGTAAATTCGTTCAATATATCTACACATTTTTACGAGTAGTTTTATCGATATCTACACACTTCGGTCTAATATCTACACAGATTGAAATTTATCTACACAAATTCTAATTATATCTACACACTTTTCGTATTTTTCTACAAATTGGCGGATTTGCTACATTAAAAACGAATATACCCTTAAGAATTCACTAACTCAGATCATTTATCTACACATATTAAAACAATATCTACACACTTTCTCCTGATATCTACACAAATCCTAAATATATCTACACATTTCCTAAATATATCTACAAATTGACCATTCCACACAAAAAAAAGCAGGCCCACCAAATGAGCCTACTCCCGAAACCCTAATTAAACACCTTATCCTTAAACTGTGCTAATTTTTCTAACGAAGACTTATCCACATCAGCATGCAAACTGTTTCCATGCGAATCCATTGTTACAACTGCTGTGAAGCCCTCCACGCGTAGGTGCCACATAGCTTCAGGGATACCAAATTGCATGAGGTCGACACCTTCAACCCCCTTGATACAATCTGCATAATACTGAGCAGCGCCGCCGATAGCGTTCAGATACACACCGCCATGTTCTTTAAGAGCTGCCAGCGTTCGAGGACCCATTCCGCCTTTTCCGATTACCGCGCGAATACCAAATTTCTTCATGATGTCGCCTTGGTAAGGCTCCTCACGAATACTTGTGGTTGGACCTGCTGCCTTTACATGCCAAACTCCATCTTTATCCTTCAACATAACCGGACCACAATGGTAAATGACTTGACCATTTAAATCCACTGGTGAATCGTGATCAGACAGGTATTTATGAATCGCGTCACGACCGGTGTACATCATGCCGTTAATTTGAACAACATCGCCAACCTTTAATTCGCGGATTTGTTCTTCTGTTATTGGTGCTTGGAGTGTAATAACGTCATTAGCACGCGCAGCAGCTGTTTCTTTTTCCGCTTCTGATTCAGTGAAATCTATCAAATCGCCTTCCTGATACATCCACTCGTTAATTTCTCCCGAAACAGGATCAACACTAACACCTAAGCGGCGGAATGCCCAACAATTGTAAGCTACAGAAACATAGAAGCTTGCAGGAATCCGGTTCATTACTCCCACTTTACATCCTAACAACGTTGCTTCTCCGCCGAAGCCCATTGTACCGATACCCAGTTTATTTGCATTTTCTAACACATACTCTTCTAGAGCACGCAAATCCTCGTTTGGATTAACATCATCCAACGAACGGAATAACTGTTCCTTTGCTAAATCATAGCCTGATGAACGGTCGCCGCCGATACCTACTCCAATGAAACCAGCGCTGCATCCTTGTCCTTGTGCTTGGTAAACGGAATGCATAATACACTTACGAATACCATCAAGGTCACGTCCGGCTCTTCCTAGTCCTTCTAATTCACATGGAAGACTGTACTGAATGTTTTTATTTTCACAGCCGCCGCCTTTTAAAATCAGACGAACGTCGATATAATCTTTTTCCCATTGATCAAATTTCATAACCGGCAAACCTGCACCAAGATTGTCGCCGCTGTTTTCACCTGTCAATGAATCAACAGAGTTTGGACGCAGCTTTCCTTCTTTTGTGGCGATGACAATCGCATTTTTAATCGCTTCTTTTATTTCTAATTGGTTTACCCCAACAGGCGTTTTAATTTTAAAAGTTGGTAATCCGGTATCCTGACAAATAGGTGAAACTTGATCATCTGCCATTTTAATATTATTTGTAATTGTGGCGAGGCTCATTGCTGCACTCGTACCTGCGTTTTCCTTCTCCTTTGCCGCTTTAACTGCACGGCGTACATCCTTTGGCAGCTTTGTAGAAGTTTCAACCACTAACTTGTACATGCTTTCCTGAAATTTCTCGATATTCACCTAAAATACCCCTTTCCCCATGTCCGTTTCGCAATCTATTTAAAAATTACAACTATTTGACGATTATTATTATACTCCTATAAACAAATCTTTTAAAGGTAAAGGTTTTCAAAAAAAATAGAGCCTGTAATTTATACAGACTCTGGTGCCTCACGATGATTGAATTCTTTACACTTTGATTCTAATTCATCAATCATTTTGATTAAGTTGTCAATATCATCAAGATCCGTATCCTCCGGATCAATTGCGTCCAAAACATCTAGAAACATGTTTAAACGTTGCTTTAAAAAACTAACTTGTGAATTTTTATCATGATTAGGACTGCCCAAAGTTGATTCTCCCCCTTCTATGCCAATTATCTTACACTTTCTGCAGCTCTTTTTCAAAAAAGAACCCCTACGACCTTAGTAGGAGTTCTTTCTCCATCATCATCTTGGTCTTTCTGATGCAGCAAAACCAAATGAAACATGGTCCTGAACCGGAATCCATGCTCCAATTCCTTGTGACGTTACATTTTTAACGACAATTACTTTTTTATTTCCCTTAAGCATTAAATATACTTCTCCGTAGGTAACTTTCCCTTTTTCATTCACTGCCGGTGCGTATGCATATAAGTATCCTAAGCGGTTGACAGGTATATTGTAGACATGATCGTTTTTCGTTCCCGCACCGATAATCGTATCAAACGCTAGCGGCAGGCGTGTTTTTTCCATTGCCTTTAAAAGCATCATCTTTTTTACATCTTCTGCATTTTCAATTTTCGCTGTTAACCCGCCGCGGATAACTTTTTGTGCTTCCTGAACATAATGAATCTGGTAAGGTACCTTCCCGCCGCGATTATCATAGTAGTTTGTATTAATTTTTTGATATTCCCAGTTTGGTGCAGTTTCTGTTGATTCATAATTTAATGGCCACTGACCTAGGTATACGATTGCTCGATAACCAAGGGCAAATGGTGTACTATTGATGCTTGTCTCATTTAACATACGGATTAAATCAGGATTTTCAATTTTCACCCTGGAAGAGTCAATCAGCTGCTTCGTTAATTCACTAGGCTGCAAAGTTGGCAAGTCCTGTGTTGAATTTGGATACGTATTTTCCTTCGTAATGTTACGGACCGAAGGAGGAATTTGATAGTTTACAGGTTCTTTTTTAGCAGCTTTGTTTTCAGCAGAGGCTGTCGGCAGGAAAGCTAACAGTAAAACAAGCGTCACTACGACAGGAAACAATTTTTTCACAAAGAAAACTCCTTTCACAATATAGCAGTAATAAGTCTGCTCATAGTGTTTTCGGAGTTGAAAAGTTTTATCCATTTCCATAAAATATTTCAATATTTCTCCTGAAAATTCCCATCTACCAGGCGATTCATTAGTTTTTCAAACAAAGGAAAACACAGTTGAACAAAGGGACCGATTGTAAACGTAATAATGATGGTACCAACACCAATGGGTCCTTGAAGAATCAGCGCTGGAACTAATGCGATCAGTTCTCCAATTGTCTTCGCCACCATTAAATTAACACGAAATCGTTCTCGAATGGCCATCATAAATGAATCAATCGGACTTGAAGGAAACTTTGCTTGTAAATAAATTGCAGCACCAAGCCCAATGATGAAAATTCCCAGAACTAACGTAACCACTTTAAATAATAATCCGTTGACTTCCAATGTCTCAAATACAAAAAACATCCATAAGTCAACTAAAGAACCAATCAGAATAATTGTTAATATCGATAATATTTCAGGTCTTCTCTTTACCAATAACGAATTTACTACAACTAACACGGCTCCATCGATTATGATCCAAGTACCAATCGTAAAACCGAGCCATTCAGTTAGGGCCACATTTAATGCATCCCAAGCCCCAGCCCCGAGTTCTGCTTTTATGGTTAAACAAACACCAAAAGTCATAATGGATAACCCTCCAATAAAGAAGAGAAACCGATAAAATAACGCCATTTTTATCTCCTTAAAAAAAAAATAATCAGAACATTTACAAAATTCAATTAATCAATTATAATATACTTAACCTTAAAGAAGGAGGGCAGTAATCAATCGACGAACCATTTACGTTAAGGAGGTTGGGATTCCACTCATATATGAAATTCAACACTCGTGTTTTTCTATTATAAATTAAACATGAAGGTTGGTGATTGATGGTCCCAAGAAACGCGATTGGTTTTACCCCGCAAACGCATAATGCTTAAATATTATAGCACAGTTAAAGGATTTACCCTTACATCGAATTGAATATTTATAAAAGACTCTGGGCCCTCTGGCTCAGAGTCTTTTTACGTACTATTATTTATAGCAGGAAAAATCCTATGCCCATAATGAAATAGGCAGCAAGTAAGGTGAGTCCTTCAAACCAGTTAGATTCACCGTCATTTGAAATGACAACCATCAGCAGTACTGAAGTTACCATTGCAATTAACTCTGGCATGGTAAAAACAAGCGGCATGGTTTCAGTAAACAATAGTGAAATTAAGACTAGCACCGGCGCAACAAACATAGCAATCTGCAAGGTTGATCCAATGGCAATCTCAACTGCAATATCCATTTTATTTTTAAATGCCATGACAATGGCAGAGGCATGTTCCGCCGCATTACCAACGATGGCTACGATAATTACCCCAATAAATAACTCCGTCCAGCCAAATGATTCTGCTACAAATTCAAAGGTATGAACGAGGTTCTCTGAAATATAGGCTACAGCTAGCGTAGCGGTTAAAAGAACACCAATCGCCTTCCCTTTGCCCCACTCCGGCACTTCCTCATTATGTGTTTGTGCATTCTCACTTTGATATACCCCGCGATGGGTAACCAGTTTAAAGAAAAGTGCTGCAAGATAAAGTAAGATAAGAATAATGGATATTCCAATACTTAGTGTTAATGTTTTTGATTCATTCATTTCCATCGAAAAAACTTCTGGGACAACAAAGGCTACAATTACAGCGAACATAAGCAGACCAGAGTTATGCCTTGCATCATGCACATTAAAAGTCTGCCTTTTAAATTTTAACCCTCCGATAAAAAACGATAATCCTGCTACGAGGAGAAGGTTACCTAAGACTGACCCTGTTAAGGACGCAAGAACAACCCCAACCAATCCTTCCTTTAAAGCAAAAATAGATATAATTAATTCAACTGCATTTCCAAATGTAGCATTGAGGAGACCTCCTACCCGAGGTCCGGCAACGATCGCCAAACTCTCCGTTGCCCTCCCCATATAACTAGCAAGAGCGATAATTGAAACACAGTAAACAATAAAGAGGATCATGGTTGGCCAATGCATGAATGTCCCAATCACTGAAAGTGGGACTCCAATAAAAGTAAGCAGCATAAATATTTTTTCCACTGTTTCTCCTCCTAAGGGCTAACATAGGAAATAAATATGACAAAAATGTATAAAAATTCCTCCCGTTATGATAGTTCCCTTTTTTTGTGCTATTTAACAGGATTGAAGAATATTTTTCTTGCATATGCTTTATTTTCCCGATACCATCGAATGGGTATCAATTATTAAACTGACGAGGTTTATATATGAATAAAAATAACTTTCGGTTTTGGGTTCTAGTGACCATAGTTGCGATCTCTGGATTTTCCCAAGGAATGCTTCTTCCTCTCATTGCGGTGATTTTTGAACAAGGCGGGGTATCTTCTTCCCTTAATGGATTAAATGCCACTGCTCTCTATATTGGAATTCTTCTCGTCTCTCCTTTTATGGAAGCACCACTGCGAAAATATGGTTATAAACCAACGATTATTATCGGCGGCGGGCTTGTGGTTGTGGCACTGGCATTGTTTCCATCGTGGAAATCCTTTTGGTTTTGGTTTTGTTTACGAGCTCTAATTGGGATTGGTGACCACGCCTTACATTTTGCCACCCAAACCTGGATTACCTCCTCCTCTCCAAGCGAAAAAAGAGGACGCAATATTTCATTGTATGGATTATTTTTTGGAATTGGCTTTGCAAGCGGACCTTTGATGACCCCTCTCGTAAATGTTAATCAGGCGTTGCCATTTATCGTTTCATCAATCTTATGCTTAATCGGCTGGGTGTTTGTATTTGCCTTAAAGAACGAGTTTCCAGAACAGGAAGTTGAAATTAATTCTTTTTTCAATACGATCGGGCGCTTTAAGAAAACGATGAAATATGGCTGGGTCGCCTTTCTACCACCTTTCTGCTACGGTTTTTTAGAATCCTCTTTAAACGGCAGCTTTCCAGTGTATGCTTTAAGAAGTGACATCGACGTAGCCAGTGTCTCCTTAGTGTTAACTGCCTTTGCCATTGGAAGCATTATCACCCAGCTGCCATTAGGTGTCCTAAGCGACCAGTATGGAAGAAGAAATATCTTGATGATTGTGTTACTTCTTGGATTCATAAGCTTTTCAGCTGCAAGTATATTTGAACAGTCCTTTATAGGGTTATTTATCTCTGTGCTTTTATCAGGAATGGTAGTGGGATCGACATTTTCTCTTGGAATCAGTTATATGACGGATTTAGTGCCTAAGAATTTGTTGGCGACCGGTAATTTATTATGTGGTATCTTTTTTAGCTTAGGAAGTTTAATCGGCCCAATCATCGGCGGTCTTTTCATTCAATTTTTCGAAAGTATAAGCTTCTTTTATATTATCAGTTCCATGCTGTTAATCTTATCAATCGTCATTTATGTATTTGGGAAAAAGACATTTTCTATGGCAGAGCAACACCATTCTTAATCTCTAATTTTTGGAGCATTTTTATATATTAAACATAGACTATATGGTAAAATTAAAATAAATCTTAATAAATAATTGTTTGTGAAATTTGCTGTCATCTCCTTTGATGACAGCTTTCGTGTTTTTTTGGGGTAATGATTTTGATTATTTTTCTCAATTAGTAGAAAAAGCGGAAGCGCCTTGCACAGGGAAAAATGCAGTTCAATTTTTCGTAGGGGCGACAGGCATAAGGCGAGCCGGCGAGAAGGTTGTTCTTTAACCTTCTTGACGGATTGGCTTAGACCTGAGAGCCCCTAGGCGCTGCAGCTAGACAAGGGGAGGGAACTGAAAATGAGCACAGATGCTAAGAGCTTATCAAAAGTAATACCCAAAGTAGGGATTATAGAAAAAATTAAACCTCATGCAGAACTGATTGCTGCTGGTTTAAGCGGCGTTTTCATTGCTGCAGGATGGATTACCGACAAAATGAATGACCATGTTGTTTCTATTATCTTTTATTTGTTGGCTTTTGTGATTGGCGGCTTTGCCAAGGCAAAGGAAGGAATTGAAGCAACCTATGAAAACAAACAGTTAAATGTCGAAATGCTGATGATTTTTGCAGCGATTGGGTCTGCGATTATCGGCTACTGGACAGAAGGTGCCATTCTAATCTTTATTTTTGCTGTTAGTGGTGCATTAGAAACCTATACGATGAACAAGAGTCATAAAGAGATTTCTTCACTAATGAAGCTTCAGCCTGAAGAAGCTCTTCTTATTAACAATGGTGTGGAAAGGCGTGTACCTGTTTCCGAGCTAAAAGTCGGTGACCACATTCTTGTTAAGCCTGGGGAAAGAATTCCTTCAGATGGTCTCATTAAGCAGGGATATTCAAACATTGATGAAGCTGCCATTACAGGTGAATCAATGCCCGTCTCAAAAGGACTAGAGACGGAGGTGTTCGCTGGGACGGTGAATTTAACAGGCGCTATTACTGTTCAGGCAACAAAAGCAAGTAATGAAACACTTTTTCACAAGATCATTGAACTCGTACAATCTGCTCAAAGTGAAAAATCTCCATCACAACTGTTTATCGAAAAGTTTGAAGGTACCTATGTAAAAACCGTATTAGTTGTCGTTTTATTGATGATGTTCCTGCCCTATTTCTTACTGGATTGGACCTGGAATGAATCCTTTTATCGGGCAATGATTTTATTAGTTGTTGCTTCCCCTTGTGCCCTTGTTGCTTCCATTATGCCAGCAACATTGTCAGCCATTTCAAATGGTGCAAAGCGCGGGATTTTAGTAAAAGGCGGCGTACATTTGGAGAATCTAAGCCACTTGAAAGCCATTGCCTTCGACAAAACTGGTACGCTTACGAAAGGGAAACCTGAGGTTACCGAAATTATCATCAATGAAGACTTTGAGGAAGCGGAGCTATTATGGAAAGCAGCTTCGATAGAAAATCAATCCAATCATCCTCTTGCACAATCGATTGTCAAATATGTGAAAGCCAATCTTGACCGAGACCTTCTTCAGCCAAAAAACCTTGAAGATGTCTCTGGATGGGGCTTAAAAGCCGAAATATGTGGGGAACAGTGGAAAATAGGCAAGGCTGATTTTGTTGGCAGAGAAGCTGCTTTAACATTCGCCGACGGCAAAGCTGCTGACCTTGCAAGCCAAGGGAATACACTTGTATTTGTGCAAGTAAACGATTGTTTAGCTGCGATGATCGCTTTAAAAGATGTAGTTAGACAAGAAACAAAGCTTGCTATCGATCATCTAAAGAAACAAGGTATCTATACGGTTATGCTAACTGGTGATAGTGAGAAAACGGCAAATGCGATTGCAAAAGAAAGTCATGTACATCAGTTCTATGCAGAATGTCTGCCTGAAGAAAAAGTCGAGCAGCTTAAAAAGTTGAAGGAGAAATACGGAACCATTGCAATGGTTGGTGATGGCATTAATGATGCCCCAGCATTAGCGATTGCAAATGTTGGAATTGCCATGGGGGAAGGTTCAGATGTTGCACTTGAAACAGCGGATGTGGTCCTAATGAAAAGTGATTTACCGAGGATTGCCGAAGCTATTCACCTTTCGCAACGGATGAACACAATTATTAAACAAAATGTTATTTTCTCCATCACAGTGATCATGGTCCTAATTTCATCTAACTTTTTTCAACTGCTGGATTTGCCATTTGGTGTAATTGGGCACGAAGGCAGTACGATTCTTGTGATTCTTAACAGTTTAAGACTTCTTAAAAATTAAAGGACCGGGCTATAAGCCCGGTTCTATTTAATGGTATCCATTGCTTCCGTTTGCAGATCCTGAAGTTTTATTTCCTTTACTACCTTTACCCTTTTGTTTTGTACCGCCATCTTTTTTTGTATGTTTAGTCATGGTGAGCCCCCCTATTTGGTTGTCTGTTCCCCACTATTATTGTTTGCAATAAGGAACTTTTCATAATGAAAAATTTTAACAGTTTGATTTATTTTTCTCACTATAGAAAGCATTTATCTCGCCACCGATAATGATAATAAACCCAGATATGTATAACCATATGAGCAAAACAATAATGGCTCCAATACTTCCATAGGTCAGTGAAAAGTTGTTAAATTTACTTACGTAAAAAGATAAAGCATAGGATGAAAGAATCCAGCCGACGGTTGCAAATCCTGCTCCTGGAAATGCACTTCTACAGCGTAATTTAACATTGGGAGCAATCCAGTACAATCCAGTGAAAATTAAAAATAGTATTAGAGCACTGACGACCAATCTTAACATTTCCCAAATACGGAGGAATTCCATTTTAAAACCTAAATAGGAGAAAAGAAAAATTCCAATTTCTCGACCGAATATCGGAAGTAATACAGCTACGATAAAAACAAGAATCATCCCTATAGTCAGCAGAATGGCCATACCTCTAGAAACGATAAAAGAACGGCTTTCATTGACATTGTATGCCTTGTTAAAGGCCCTTACTAAGGCATGAATTCCATTAGATGAGGACCAAATCGTCCCAATAATCCCAAAGGAAAGCAACCCTCCATTGCGATTATTCATCACATGGTTAACATTTTTTTCAACTAAATCCATTGTCTGCGGGGGTGCAAACTCTCTAATACTGCCTAAAATATCCGGGTATGGAATAGGCAGATATGGCAGTAACGTAAAAATGAAAATAAGAAGTGGAAATAGTGAAAGAAGAAAAAAATAGGCGAGCTGAGCGGATAAACCTGGTATATCATCTTCTTCAATCCTGTGCCATAACAGTCTTAACAAGGATTTGCGGACATTCACTACCTTCTCCATTTTCTCACCTCTCCCTTAATACGTATTCCAAATATTATTAGTTCTCTGCTGTGTCTTCTTCCGTAACAACTTCTTTTAACAAATCTTCGACGATTGCTGAATCTTCAGATTTTGAGAAAGTACTTTTCGTTTCCTTGACCACTTCTTTTACTTGTGGAGTTAACTCACGGAGTTCGTCCACTTTTCCGGTAATGTAAGAAATGTCTTCGCTTACCTGCTCAATCGTGTTCCTAATTTTTTCAGCGGTCTCCTTAACATTTTCCGTGATTTCACCAGGATGGTGAATAACATAAGAAACGTGCTCGTACACTTTTTTCACATTTACCTTCATATCCTGTCGTGTTTTTTTATCTAATAAGCTGAGAGCTCCACCTGCTAAGGCACCATAGAACATGCCTTTCAAAAATAAATTTTTGCCCATTTTTTTAACCTCTCCTTTCAAAATGTTTTTATCATTCTTTTCATCACTAAAAAAAAATTCCAATATACTCCACTTTATATTTTGCTTTAAGCCTGCAGCCAAATGCAAGAGTTGACCATATTTTTATCCTATTATTTTATTACCCCTCAATAGAAGCATTAAAACAAGTTTAGATTGACATCTACCAATGAAAATGGAAAGATAAAGTTAAGAATACTGAAAGGGTGACGGGATGAATTTATCAGAAAAAACAATTGAAAATGTAGAGTATATGATTGAACAAATAAAAGAAAAATTAAAGGTATTAAATCTCGGTGCTATTAAACCTTCACACTTTGATGAAGAAATGTACGAGGAACTAAAAGAAATTTATGAGATGGTTATGAAAAAACCTTCTTTTAGCCCTAACGAAATGCAAGCTTTGGTCGAAGAGTTAGGAAACCTTCGCAAAAATAAGTAAAACAGATCTCGAGGGATCTGTTTTTTTATTTTTCCTGTTCAGTTAAAATAATCGGTCCATTCTTGGTGATGGCAATGGTGTGTTCATATTGAGCAGAATATTCACCATCAATCGTCCTAGCTGTCCAACCATTACTATCCATTTTTGTTTGGTACATACCGATATTGACCATTGGCTCAATCGTAAATACCATACCCTCTTTTATTCTAGGACCTTTTCCAGGCAGCCCGTAATGGGGTACATCGGGTTTTTCATGAATGACGGCACCAATTCCATGACCAATAAAATCACGAACAACCGATAAGCCTTCCCCTTCTACATAGGTTTGAATAGCATGACCGATATCTCCAATTCGATTTCCAGGGACAGCCTGCTCAATCCCTTTATAAAGCGCCTCTTTTGTAACCATTAATAAATGCTCTGTTTCCTTAGAGACATTTCCAACAGCATAAGACCATGCTGAATCAGCTAACCCTCCATTATAATTGACGACCATATCTATGGTTACGATATCGCCTTCCTTTAACGGTTCCTTTCTTGGGAATCCATGGCATACTTCATCGTTAATGCTCGCACATGTGGCATATTTATAGCCCTTATAGCCCTTTTGCTGTGGGGTAGCATTGTGTTTTAAAAGATAATCATCCACAAATTCATCAATCTCCCAAGTTGTTATGCCTGGTTTAATCATTTTCGCAATTTCTTTATGGCATGAAGCAAGAATTTCTCCTGCTTTTTTCATCGCGTCGATTTCCCGCTGTGATTTAAGAACAATCATGATCTTCCCAACCTTTTTATATTATTTTTATGTATTCTTATAGAATTGGAAACACATTTTAATATTATCGCTAAGCTCACATTTTTTCAAAAAATTTTTGACTTTGAGAAATATTTTTGTCATAATAAACTGTTCTTAATATGGAACTTTTTCCGCTTATCTGATAAAATTATTATTGCAATAATAAAAATTAGGTGTGTGAGCCAAATGATAGGTGATCGTGTTAAAAAACTGCGGTTAGAAAAAAAGATGTCATTATCTGAACTTGCTGAGCAAGCAGGAGTTGCTAAATCTTATTTAAGCTCTTTGGAAAGAAACCTGCAAAGAAATCCTTCTATTCAATTCCTTGAAAAGATTTCTTCTGTATTAAACGTACCTGTTGATCATCTAATAAATGAACACATTAATAAAGAAGAATTAGATAGTGATTGGATGAGCATCGTAAAAGAAGCGATGGAATCAGGTGTTTCAAAGGAACAATTCCGCGATTTTATTGAATTCAATAAGTGGCGAATTGGCCAAAACAATAACGAATAGTAAAAGAACAAAGCCTACTACCAGAGTTTTTGTAGTATGCTTTGTTCTTTTATGTAAGCTCTTTTCTTAAACTTAGTGCTTTGAGAAATTAAAAGCGCGCTAGAATGAGTTATGATTTGTTGCAAAATAGCCTTCGATTCTAAGAAAAGAGCTTGCATACTTAATTTCAAGCACAAAATAGTTTGTTCCGCGTTAAAATCGCCCTTTAGGATTTTAACAACCACCCTTACGAAAACAGCCTTATGTATCTTAATGATTTTTAAGTACAACCTCTCGAACTTCGTTCTGATGGAGGAAATTAAGGATTGTTTCCTTTGAAATTCCAAGCTCCTTTGCCTCTAGAATAAGAGCTAACCATTCTGGGTCCATTCCATTCTTCATACTATCAGCTATTTCCACTCTCATTCACTCCTAAAATACATATTCGTATTCCAGGCAGCCCGGCCATCATAGTAAAATATATACCTTAGATCCTCGGCTTTGCGTCCCCATTTTTCAATAGGTTTGCCCTTTTCTGTTTCTTAATACTCATAAATCATTGATTATTCGGTATATTTAATAGACAAGTCTTCCTGATTCATAATTACTATGTTTATTATATATAGTACTTTTTTAGTATCTTGTTGTATTTTGTCAGATATTTTATTTTTTTGAACCTTTTTTTACACAAATTATTCCATTTTTCTACAAAAAGTCCTTTTGGTATTTTGCAAAATGTCTAAAACCTACATTCTCAATGGAAGTTTATTGAAAAAAGGAAGTAGTTACAGTCGAATTTAGACTATTTTACCTTGGATATGTTTTTTTAAAATAGTACGAAAAGACTAGAGAATGCTGTGAAATTTGTCTATTCTGTGACAATTGACTTCTTCTATTAACATCGTTACGATATCATAAATATTAAAAATATTCAAATAACAGTGGTGAATTTAATCAATGACAACCATTCATGTATTGAATTACGCTATTCCGATTGCCTTTATTGTGTTTTTTGGTTACTTTCTAGATCGTATGTGCAAACCTGCAAAGTCTGATGAAAAATAGAAGGTAAATAATACTCTATTCTTTCCTTCTTCATTAATAAATTTCATTCGTTTGGGAATGATACATTCGTAGACGAAAGGAGTGTTTAATTTGGCACGTGGAGAACATTTTAACCATAAAAAGAAAGGTCATCCTGGAAATTTACCAAAAGATACCTTAGTTGAAAAACATTCAAAGGATGCCATTGGGGACGAGGAGTTTATTGTAGTACAAGAAGCATTTAAGAATAGAGTTGAAACGAAAGACGTAGAATAAAAGGCGTGAATTTCACGCCTTTTTGCTTATGCCTGTTTTCGCATAGATTGTTGCTTTTCATACAAATGTCTTTGTCCGTATTAATTATGATGTCGGGGCATCTTTTCGTGTTATTTATCCAATTTCCTCGGTTAATATCAGCATTACGTTGAAATTTAGTAATAATTACAACAAAGTGTACGAAAAGAGCCTTACTATTTAACATTATCAAATTTTTGAATGAGTTTCCTTAAGTCCATTTCTTTTAAACCTGTTGCAGCCCTTTCGATATCTTTAGAAAAGATTCGATCCTTCTTTATGGAAGGAACAAGTTCCCTTCCTTTCTCGTACACCTTCTTGGTCTGGCTGGCCATTTTTTCTATTCCGCGAATTTCAACCGCCTGCATGGCACAAATTAGTTCAATTGCGATCACTCTGCGTGCATTCTGGATAATTTGATAAGCATGTCTAGAGGCTATCGTTCCCATACTCACATGGTCTTCTTGATTTGCAGAAGAGGGAATGGAATCGACACTTGCTGGATGGGCAAGTGTTTTATTTTCTGATACTAATGACGCCGCGGCGTATTGCATAATCATTGCACCTGACTGCAAACCAGGCTCAGGGCTTAAGAAAGGCGGCAAATCGTTCAACTGTGGATTTACTAATCTCTCTATCCGTCTTTCAGAAATATTCGCAAGCTCTGCGACTGCAATTTTCATAAAGTCCATTGCGAAAGCAATCGGCTGCCCATGAAAATTCCCGCCAGAAATAACCTTTTCCCCATCATCAAATATCAATGGATTGTCTGTAGCAGCATTCATTTCGATTTCTAATTTTTCTTTTACATAATCCAGTGCCT
>JAPSKD010000298.1 GCA_031177865.1 Bacillus sp. (in: firmicutes)
GGCATCCTCATTTCTTATTTTTATAAACCACATTTAAGCTGTGTACCACAATTAGAACATGTATTACAGCCGCCAATTTCTTTTACTTTACCTTTACGACAAACTGGACAAGTGTTTCCAACCTCAGAACCAATCGTAACATCTGTTGAACGAAGGTCACTAATGGTATCAACAAGTACGACGTGCTGTTTTGTTTTTTCTGTGAATGTTGGAATTTCGTTTTCTTCTGCTTTAAGGGTAAGGACTTGTGAATCCCGTGATCCATCTACATAAACCGTACCACCCTTAGCTCCGCCTTTGTAAAGACGCTCATACACTTTTTCCACCTGCTCAACGCTATACCCTTGTGGAGCATTTACAGTTTTACTGATGGAACTATCAATCCAACGCTGAATAACACATTGAACATCCGCATGCGCTTCAGGAGCAAGCTCCATTGCTGAAACAAACCAGCTTGGAAGATTATCTTGATCTGCTTCCGGGTGTTTATCAAGGTATTCTTGAACGATATCAGCTTTCACTTCGATAAATTTCCCTAGACGTCCACTGCGGAAATAAGAGAATGAAAAATAAGGTTCTAATCCAGTTGATACACCAACCATTGTTCCAGTGGACCCAGTAGGAGCAACCGTTAGTAGATGTGAATTTCTTATTCCATTTTCTAATATAGATTGACGGACATCTTCAGGCATTTTTCTCATATATCCTGTATCGATAAATGCTTGACGTAGACGATCCGTTTCTTCGCGTGTTTCACCGTTTAAGAATGGGAAGCTGCCCTTTTCTTTGGCTAATTCCACTGATGTCTTATAGGCAGTAGTAGCAATTACTTCAAAAACTTGATCAACAAGTTTATTACCTTCTTCTGATCCATACACCGTTTCACAATAGATTAGCATATCATGCAAGCCCATTACACCAAGACCTACACGGCGCTCGCCAAGAGCCTGTTTCTTATTTTCCTCAAGGAAGTATGGTGTTGCATTAATAACGTTATCTTGCATTCTAACGCCGACTGCTACGGTTTTCTTTAACTTCTCAAAATCTACTGTTTTCGTTTCCTTATCAGCCATTTCTGCAAGGTTAACAGCTGCAAGGTTACAAACAGAAAATGGTGCGAGAGGTTGCTCTCCACAAGGATTTGTTGCCACGACTTGCTGACCGTATGCTTTTGCATTTGTCATGTCGTTGGCATTATCGATGAAGAATATTCCTGGTTCAGCTGAGTAGGTTGCGCAAATGTTTATAAGGTTCCAAAGCTCTTTCGCTTTAATTTTCTTGTAAACTCGTACTTTGTGACCAAGTTTTTCCCACTCGCGAACGTCTCCGACTTTATGCCATTCTTCATTGTAAATCTTCATTTCCTCTTTATTATAGATTTCAACATGTGGGAAACGAAGCTCATACTCACTATCATTTTCAACAGCTTCCATGAATTCTTTCGTTAAACATATAGAGATGTTTGCACCAGTTAAGAATTCTGGATTATGAACGGTATAGTTACCACCAGTTTGAAGCTTTTCTTCAGCCTCTGCAATGATGTCTTCACCGAAGCCACCTAAGCCTGGAATTTGTTTATAGTTAACAATTCCCTGATACATGGCTCTCTCTTGGGCAGTTAGCGGTGTTAATTTTAGTTTGTCCTTGGCATGTTTCTTGATTGTTTCATCGTTTGTATTTTCAATTAAAAACCGTAGAATTCTAGGGTTTTGCATTTTTGAGATAATAAATTCAATAACGTCTGGGTGCCAATCCGCTAGCATGATCATCTGCGCGCCCCTACGCGATCCACCTTGTTCTACTAGATGTGTCAATTTCGCAATATCATCTAACCATGATACCGAACCAGATGATTTTCCGTTTACGCCTCTTGCTAAAGTATTCCGAGGTCGTAATGTAGATCCATTTGTTCCTACACCGCCGCCGCGGCTCATGATTTCCATTACTTGTTTACGGTGATCAGAGATACCTTCACGTGAGTCTGGAACAAAAGGCATTACATAGCAATTAAAGAACGTTACATCTGTCTCTGCTCCTGCCCCGTAAAGGACACGACCCGCAGGAATGAAGTTCATCGAAACAAGTTCATTGTAAAACTTTTCAAACCACTCGATTCGCTTCTCTTCTGTTTCCTCAACAGAAGCAAGACCGGTTGCATTTCTCTTAGCAATCTGCTCATAAAACAATTCTAGAGGCTTCTCAATTACATCTAACGAGCGCCAAATCAATCCTGTTGCTGATTCTTCAGGGGCATCTAGGACACCTCTAAATTCCTCTTCTACTAATACTTTTGCTTTTTTACTCTCCCAATCAATCTCCATGATGTATCCAAGACCGCGTGCTGGGAATTTTGGATCTTCTTTTATAGTGAGAACAACAAAGTCGCCATTTGTTAGGGTGATTTTTGCAGTGTCTTTGAAGGTGTAACGGTCCAACATGACCAATCGTGAAACACCCTTATGAGTTATTTTCATATCTGGGGTAACCGGGTGTACTTGGGGGAATAAGCGGATATCCTCATTCAACCTTTCAAAATCAATATTCATTTTTTGTCTAAAAACTACAGACATGAGAACAACTCCTTCAAAAATTCTATATCTTGTATGAGATTCTAGTAAGTCTTTGCTATATCTAGCTGACTTGATATAAATAAGTTACCATAGGTAGATACAACAAATCAACATATAGTACCGAAAATATTTTCGACACCACTACATATTGTGTTAGAGGCAAAAAACATAAACTTTGTCAAACTCAAAATAAAATAGAAACAAGAGAATAGATAAGATATCTTTTAATTTTCGGCATAAAACCGGAAAATTTAACAAATTTCGCAGGTTGCGATTTTTTAATGCAGGAAAATTTAAAGGAGATAAAGTGATTATCAAGAATATTAAAAAAGGTATACTTACTTAATAAGCCATTAAGAGGAGGAAAAAATAGATGATAGCACATATTGAGAAAGTTGAAAACGGCTATACTGCCACATATGAACGCCATCTTAACCATTCAGTTCAAGAGGTATGGTCTTATTTAACGGAAAACGAAAAATTGCCAAAATGGTTCTCAGAGTTACGTGTAGAGGAACTTCGTAAAAGCGGGGTAATTAAATTTGATATGGGGGATGGAACATTTGATGATCTTTCTATCCTAGACTTAAAAGTAAATTCTGTTTTGGAATTCTCCTGGTGGGAAGATACCGTTCGGTTCGAATTGACCGAAGAATCAAATGGATGTTTTTTGCGCCTAATAGAAAAAATCAATACCATTACTGACCATACCCCAAAAGACCTTGCTGGTTGGCATGTATGTTTAGATGTCATCGAAGCATTACTGGATGGCAGAACAATTGAACGTAAAGAAGAATGGAAAGTCTGGTATGAAAAATATGTTACAGAAATTAAGGAAGTAACTCGACAATAACAACTCAGGCGGACTCAATACTACTGAATCCGCCTTTTTTCTTTTTGCTATGATTTTTAGATTTGTTTTTAAAATTCACGTATAGTTAATGAGGCACGATTTCTCTGATTACACTTATTTTTGGGCTTCATGAACTCTTCATGTGACCCGTTCTCTCTGATTACTTTTCTTTTTGGACTTCGTTAACTATCTTTTGAAGTTCCACTCATCACTTTCATATCGCTCTTTAGCGATTCTATTGACGTATGCAAGTTCCTCTTCAGTTAATTGATAGGGTTGTAGTTCGATATTTAGACCCTCTGCAAAGCCTTTATAGAAGGCTTCTTTTGCTTCCTCTAATGTAATTCTTCTTGGACTAATTTCATTAATGGCAACTGCTTTATTTTTAAAAGCAGATTTCATCCTATCCTTTACTCTCTCACTAGGATACTTAAATAAACTAAACAGCTTATCCTCATCTAAATCTAATAAAATCGATCCGTGCTGGAGGATTACTCCCTTTTGCCTTGTTTGTGCACTTCCGGCAACCTTACGACCTTCGACCACAAGTTCATACCAGCTTGGTGCGTCAAAACATACTGCTGAACGAGGATTCTTAAGTGCACTTCGCTCTTCATCTGTTCTTGGGACTGCAAAGTAAGCTTCTAATCCTAGCTGATGAAATCCTTTTAAGATTCCTTCAGAAATAACACGATACGCCTCTGTTACCGTTTTAGGCATTTCTGGGTGATTTTCCGAAACAATGACACTGTATGTAAGCTCATGCTCGTGGAGCACACCGCGGCCACCTGTAGGTCTTCGAACGAACCCTAATCCATGGGATTTTACTGCCTCTAGGTCGATTTCCTTTTCAACCTTTTGGAAATATCCAATGGATAGAGTCGCTGGTTCCCAGCCATAGAAGCGGATAACGGGGGGGATTTTCCCTCCACTATGCCAATCAAGTAATGCCTCATCCAACGCCATGTTAAATGATGGAGAACAATTACCGGAATCTATAAAACGCCATACCTCTTTCTGCATATAAAAACCTCATTTTTATGTAATTTACTCGCAATTTAGTCTACCAAAATCTGAAATAAATTCAAAACAACAAGATTCTGGTACAATGAAAATGAAATATTTTGTCGTTTATTCTTTATCTTTACTGAATTCACTTATATAATAAAACATAGTGTAACACCCTTGAAAGGAGCAATAGAAATTGAATTCACTTTATGTCCTACTAATCATCATTGTTGCCGTTATAGCTTACTCCGTTTTCACCTATTTTTATCAAAAAAGGATTGTTAAAACG
Source organism: Bacillus sp. (in: firmicutes) (assembly GCA_031177865.1). Taxonomy (GTDB): domain Bacteria; phylum Bacillota; class Bacilli; order Bacillales; family Cytobacillaceae; genus Neobacillus. Next base: position 4,721 of record JAPSKD010000298.1, read on the forward strand.
GTAACGGAAGAAGAGTTTCGTGCCGGATATCGGAAGGCACAATTAATCGATGTTCGTGAACCGAACGAATTTGAAGGCGGTCATATTTTAGGTGCCCGTAACATCCCAATGTCGCAATTAAAAATGCGAATGAAGGAACTTCGTCCTGATTTACCAGTTTATCTATATGACCAAAACGGATTGCGAAGCGCACGTGCAGCACAATTCTTACACCGTAAAGGATACAAAGATCTTACCCAGCTTCAAGGCGGGTTCAAAAAATGGTCTGGTAAAGTAAAAACAAAAAAATAATTCAAATATGGGACTTCCGATATCGGAAGTCTCTTTTGCTATACGATATACAACCTCATTTTTGGAAAAACGATATGAAAACAAAGAGAGGGTCGGAATCAGCTTTGTCAGATTCCGACCCTCATTTTTAATTTATGCCTTTTGATATTTTAAGATTGGTCTACGAGCAGCTGTTGCTTCGTCCATACGGCCTACTACAGTGGTATGTGGCGCTTCTTGAACGATTTCTGGATTCTCCTCTGCCTCTTTGGCAATTTGAATCATGATGTCAATGAAGGAATCTAACGTTTCTTTAGACTCTGTTTCAGTTGGCTCAATCATAATACATTCTTCTACATTTAACGGGAAGTAGATGGTTGGCGGATGGTAGCCAAAATCAAGCAGTCGTTTTGCAATATCCAAAGTACGAACACCTAATTTTTTCTGTCTTCTTCCACTTAAAACAAATTCATGTTTGCAATGCTTATCAAATGGAAGATCATAATACTCAGCAAGTCTTCTCATCATATAATTTGCATTTAATACAGCATATTCAGTTACCGCTTTTAAGCCATCTGGCCCCATTGAACGAATGTAAGTGTAGGCACGAACATTAATTCCAAAGTTACCATAGTAAGGCTTCACGCGCCCAATTGATTGTGGACGGTCATAGTCAAATACATACTCTTCGCCGCGTTTCGTAATGACAGGCTTTGGTAAAAACGGAATAAGATCTGCTTTTACACCAACAGGACCTGAACCAGGTCCTCCGCCGCCATGTGGACCCGTAAAGGTTTTATGAAGATTTAAGTGAACCACATCAAATCCCATATCCCCCGGTCTAGCTTTTGATAGTACGGCATTTAAGTTTGCACCATCATAATAGAGCTTACCGCCAGCAGCGTGAACAATCTCAGCCATTTCTACAATGTTTTCCTCAAAAAGTCCAAGGGTATTTGGGTTGGTTAACATTAAGGCAGCTGTATCTTCCCCAACAACTCTTCTTAGGTCATCAAGGTCAACAAGACCATTTTCATTTGATTTAACAGTAATGGTTTCAAGGCCTGCCACTGTAGCTGATGCTGGGTTTGTTCCATGCGCTGAATCTGGAACGATAACCTTTGTACGCTTCAAATCCCCATTT
>JAPSKD010000299.1 GCA_031177865.1 Bacillus sp. (in: firmicutes)
TTTCAAATGAGTATTTATGGAAAATTGATTTAAGAGAGTAATTTAATATGTTTTCTTGTTGAACTAACAGGTGCATTACTTTAAGATCCGGCTGCCAATCTAGGTGGCCATTTTTATTGAACTAACGTGGCAGGTTAGTGGAAAAGGGATTTAAAACACAATCATACTTAAATTTCAGTTTTTGCAAAAATTTGAGTTCGGACTGGAAAGGCTTTTTGTAAGCTCTCAGAACTATCAATAATATTATGGATTGTTTGGCGGCAAAAAGGAAAGAGGCAAACATCTTTCTTCGCAACTTTATGGGGATATATGGATATACAAAAAGGTGCGCTCTAACTGAGTGCACCTTTTGTTTTATGAATTGTATATTTCTCTGTTTAGATTCACAATATCTTTATGTGAATATCCGGGCTGATAACTCTCTATCGCCTTATCCCGTAGTAATGGTGCTTTTTCTTTATTTGCCTTTTTCAATGCTTTCGTTAGTTCATCTTTTGTTAGCTCTGTGCAGTAAGCAGGAGTTCCTGGCTGTTGTCTCCAAGAATCACTTAAAGAACCACTATCTACTGTGTCGAAGCCTAGCTCGTTTACTAGGTCCATGATTACTTGTTTTTGTGATAGGTCATTACCAGCAATGGCAATAGCAATGCGTCCACTAGTACCTTCGGGAGTTCCTTCATTTTCTAAAGTATGGGCTAATAAATTGTTGAAAGCTTTAATGATAGGTCTACCTAATTGATTTGAAACCCAAACACTTTCAACCATCCCGTTCTCAATTTCTTCGATTTTATTGTCCCTAAAAGGATAATAATTTGAAGTGTCTACAACGATTACTTCCTCTCCAACTTTATCTACAATGTTGCGAATGTTTGGCATTGCATGAAAAGGGATAGAAATTATAAGAACATCAATATTCGTTATTACATCTTCTACACTCACAGGTATTCCTGTAAGTTTTTTTCCTTCTAAACGTTCGATTCCTCTAGCATCTGCAATTTTGACATCATGTCCATTCTTAACTAATTTTTTAGAAATATTAGACCCGATTGGTCCTGCACCTATAATTCCAAATCTCATTATTGTTCCTCCTAAATATAATTTGTTCGATTATGATTCAATATCAGCTATGGAATTTTCCAATTGCCTCAACGCGAATTATCTACATTCCTTTTTTTGCAAGCATTAAATATAAATAATATAATGAACTCATTACTCTTACTATTCAAGTAGGCAAAAAAAAATGATATAGTACACTTTTTTGTACTTTATAGAAGAAAAGGGATGTAAGTATGGCTAGAATATGCAAGGATGGATTTGAAAAAGAATTTATTAAGGAGCAAAGAGACGTTTATGGTATTGCGTATACCCAAAATATGCTTTCAGGACGCTGGAAGTATCTTATTCTATGGTTTTTAAAAACAAAAGAACGTCGTTATAGCGAAATTAAAGCTTTTTTATGGGACATTTCACAAGGTTCTCTTACAAAACAGTTGAGAGAATTAGAAACAGATGGATTAATTAAACGAGAGGTTTTTCCTGAGGTACCTCCGCGTGTTGAATATTCATTAACAACTAAAGGGCGTGAATTTATCCCAATACTTGATATGATGGAGAATTTCGGCAAAAAATTCGGGGAGAAACCTGAGTGAAATAATAAAATGATATTTTTTTATTAATTGAGCCGATATTGTGAAGTGTTGTACTTAAATTAACGGGTGCAAGAGTTGAAGACCGAGCTTCCATTTCTCGGTAGCTTTTTTGCTTCTTTAACTAAAGGAAGAAGGATTTCTAACTTTTATTGTGGAATTATATTCCTTGATTGAAATTTAGTACAAGGGTTCTAATTACCGTTTGATATTTGAGAGGATGAGAAGAATGACTAAAAGCAGGAACGAAATTTTGGAATGGTTCAAGGCTCTCTTTATTGCAATAATATTAGCATTTATTATTCGTACATTTTTCCTTACACCTATTGTAGTCGAAGGTGCTTCAATGGAACCTACTTTACAAGACCAAGACCGTATGATTGTAACGAAAATCGGAGAGCCGAAAAGATTTGATGTTGTTGTTTTTCATGCGACAGAAGAACAAGACTATATAAAACGTGTAATCGGATTACCTGGTGACCGTATTGAGTATAAAAACGATATTTTATATGTAAACGGGAAGGCGTATGAAGAACCCTACTTAAATGAGTATAAACAAAACATAACAAGTGGAACACTTACAGAATCTTTTTCCCTAGAAGATACCCCAGTCGGCAGTGCGACTGTTCCTGAAGGACATCTGTTTGTAATGGGTGATAATAGGAGACATAGCCAGGACAGTCGTCACATCGGGGCTATTCCGATGGACAAAATAGTAGGAACAACTAAAATTGTTTATTATCCCATTAAAGAAATAAAAATAATAAGTAAGTAAATTTTTAATGAGAAAGAAGGGATCGTCATCTGACGGTTCCTTTTTGTACCAGTAAACATTATCCCCAAATTTTTATTCCGTTATGTAACTAACGGAAGCAGGGTAGTAGAAGTTGAAGAAAATGGCGGATTTAGAAAAATGGGGGAAGGACATTCTGTTATTCCAAATGGAATGGATACCAGTATGGCTCTTCAGTATCTTAGTGAAGTTGGTGCTTCACCAGACGACGAGGTAGTGCAAAAAGGCATTCAATACATAATAGACTCATATGATCACGAATTAAAATGTTGGCACGCGAGACCTAACCAAATAAGCAAGGGATGGTTAGATAATCCTTGTGCTGAATTGGTGGGTTATTTATATGAGTATCGGGAATTAGTTCCAGAGGATTTTCTAAGGAATGTTATCGAAAATGCCATATCCTCTATGGGTACCATTCACACTTCAGATGAACCAAGACAATTTTACTTTTTAGAAGCACTTTGTTTACTTCGTTTGGCAATAAGAACAGATGAACCATACAAGTCAATCATTATGAAACAATTAAAAAAAGATATTGATGAAATCATTGAAACGGACTCTGATAAATGGGCAACTACTTATTGTGGGAAAACCGTTTTTCTTCGCTCATTCGCCTGAAAGTCCAATGTTTTTGCCAATTAAAGAGTCTGTTATCCAAAGTTTAGAAAATGAAATTAATACTCAATCGGAGGATGGACATTTTATTTTAGATTGGAATTGTGATGAAGAAGGATCCAAAGTTTGGAAAAGCATATGGACAATTGATGCTTTAAGGGTTCTGCACCATCACGGTATGATTGAAAAAGAAAATAAATAATGTGAGGAGAAAATTTTAAATGAAAGCTCAAATAAACCTGATAACAATAGTAACCGATGACGTGGTAGGAATGACTAATTTTTATCGAGATGTCTTAGGGTTTACAATCCAAAGTGAATCTCCAAATTATGTTGCGTTCAATAATGAGGGAGTAAGATTTTCTATTTGTTCCAGACAAATTATGTCTGATATTACTGACGGACACAGTTCCTTTAAAGAGGTAAAGAAGGGACAATCTTTTGAATTGGCTTTTCCTTGTGAAACACCAGAGGAAGTAGTGAAATCCTATAAAGAAATTATTGAAAAGGGAGCTACTCCGATTAAAGAACCTTCGCAAATGCCTTGGGGTCAGACAACAGCTTTTTTTGCAGATCCCGATGGAAACATTCATGAAATATTTTGTTAAGAAAAAGGGCTTTATCTTCATAGATGAACTATAACCCGATTAATGGACACTTGATATATAAATGAGGTTGACCAAGCTTTCAAATCCTCAACTTTGTGTTTCTTCTAAATGTCGTGGGGTGATTTAAAAATAATGTTGTTTTTGTTTCTCTCAACATTTTTACTTGTTCAGGTAACATGTTTGATACCCGTATTTTTCCATCCCTCGATCTTAATCATTAAAATTCCCTTCTTCTGCATATGATAGAAACATTTATTCTTATTGTTCCTACATCCCCCTATAGATTTTTCCAGTCATGCAGCCTTAAGGCTGCAGTTTTTCTTCAGAAATAAGGACTTTATCTTCTTAAGGTTAAAAGCACATACAGAACGCCTTTTGGGCAGCAGCACTACGGACTGATCAGAAAGGAAAAAGCACCCTTTCTGTCATTCCGTACGTGTCGCTTCGGCATTAAATGGATCGATAACCACGGTCTGTACGGCTCACGCCTACATTCCGTAGGTTCCTGTTCCCTTTACGGCTTACGCCGCCATACCGAACGAGCCGAAAATCGGAAAATCAAAAAATTGAAAGATTAAAAGAATAAATAACAAAAGGAGAGCAGCCAACGGCTGCTTTTGTTGTTTATTTTTCCCTTTTGCCTTCCGAATCGTAAAAAACAGCGCAAGCTTTCTAACCTTCCAGCCGGCAGGACACCCGAACCTATCCGGCTAGAAGCTAAGAAAGCGAGTCAATCGGTCAAGGGGCAAAAAACTTTTTTGCTTAGGGGCGCTATCGCATCAGCAAAAAACTTTTTGTGCAAAGAGCGCCCTTGACCCATTACCTATGCGTGTTTTTCGTTCTACTTGCAAAAGGGGAAAAATCATCCCCCTTTGGGGAACCGATTCGCTTCGGAATCCAAAAAAAAAAATGAAAAACCAATAAGGAAAGGGAGTTTTGAAAAATGGAACTCATGTCAATCTTCGAAGTCGTTCGAATTAAACAAGAAATTAAGGAGTCCTCTGAACCGTTTGCGTCGTATGTCATTCGTTCACCGGAGGATGCCCAAAAATTAGCGGCCTCTTACATTGCAGATGAAGACCGGGAAGTGCTTTTGGTTTTGATGCTCAATACGAAAAATCAGGTTGTTGGGCTACATAGAGCTCATGTAGGAAGTTTGAATGCCAGCATTGTCCATCCAAGAGAGGTGATGAAATGCGCAATTCTCAATAATGCGGCATCCATTGTTATCAGCCATCAGCACCCTAGTGGAGACCCCACACCAAGCCGGGAAGATATCGACATAACCAAACGCCTTGCAGAAGCAGGAAGAATTCTAGGCATCGAAGTCCTTGACCATGTGATTGTTACCCATACGGGGAAGCATGTCAGCTTAAAGGAAAAAGGTTATCTATAAAAATAGTAAAAAAGCAAAGGGGAATTTCCCCTTTGCTTTAAAGGAGAAAGTTATGATGATGATTATCGTATCTGATTTTTTTAAAGATGAGGCAGAAGCAATTGAAGAGGCCGGTCTAAAGGATGAAATTGTATATCATGTAATGGAATACGGTTGTAAGCCTAAAAAAATCTATATCCTCCCATTTTTAGAAGCAATGAAAGAAAAATATAAACCCACAAAAAATACGATGATTTTATCAGTATAAAAGATGAACCCGAACAGACATCGGTTGGATCAGCACCGATGTTGGTTCACGAATGGATAAAAAACATCCGTTTTTTCTTGATCATATAACGCAGGCATCGAGCCTGCTTGACGGTTGCGGATGCAACCTTTTGAGAGATTATTCGAGGAAGAAAGGAAACCACTTGCCAGAGCAAAGGGTCATTTCCTGTAATTAAGAGATTTAATACATAAAGAATGCCTGAAGTTGACACCAAATGTAGTCAATAATTTTATTAACTATACCATTTCTTTCTGTTTTACTTCAATATTGCTTTTTTGTTTTGGAATTTCACAATGTCACATAGTTTTTCCTCCTTGAGTCATGATTTAAAATAATTTTGTTTTATTCTTTTTTAAAACCTAATACTTGATACACAATTACGAGCGATACATTTAATGATCATTGTGAAAATTAGTAAACTTTTTATAGCTTTAAAAATTGAGATTTAATAATTTAGGTGGCAGCACCTACGGACTGATCAGAAAGGAAAAAGCACCTTTCTGTCATTCCGTACGTGTCGCTTCGGCATTAAATGGACCGATAACCACGGACGACTGTACGGCTAGCACCTACATTCCGTAGGTTCCTGTTCCATTTACGGCTTACGCCGCCATACCGAACGAGCCGAAAACAAGAAAATCAAAAGATTGAAAGATCAAAAGAATAAGAGATAAAAGGAGAGCAGCCCGCAATGGCTGCTTTTCTTAGTGTGCCAGGCATGGCAACTATCTAGGTGGTGAAAGTCCACTGTGGGGGTACACATCGACCAACCACTAAGGAAGCGCAAGGTACTTAT
>JAPSKD010000024.1 GCA_031177865.1 Bacillus sp. (in: firmicutes)
ATTAAAAATATGTGCCTGCACACTGGCCTGTTGATTTCCGCTCCAGGTGCTTCGCGGACCTTAGGGCGTGCCGGGGAGCCTCCTCGGCGCTAAAGCACCTGCGGGGTCTCCCCGGCACGCCCACAGAAAGCGAAGCGCGTGGAGTGCAAATCAACAGCCCGGGTCGACTATCGAAAGTTTTTCGACAGCCTGACGATGATTTTCATCATCGTTTTAATCCTTAATAAATTAAATTAATAAATTCCTCTTTTGTAACATTTCCAAAGTAATGAGTTGTGTCGACATCATTAAGTGCCGCTTCTAACTCGCTCTTTTCGTAGCGAACATGCTTTAGCTTATTTTCAATATCACTTACATCGCCAACACCAAAAAAGTCACCATAGATTTTACAGTTCTCAATGACTCCTTTATCAACATCTAAACGGACATCAATTTGGCCCACTGGGAAACGATGGGAATGCTGGAGATTAAATTTTGGCGATTTACCATAGTTCCAATCCCAATTTTGGTAGCGCTCTTTGGAAAGTTGGTGGATATTCTCCCAATCCTCTTCCGTTAACACGTATTCCATTACTTCTTTTCCTTGAAAAATAAACTTCAGCAAGGCAGAACGAAACTCTTCAATTGTCCATTTTTCTGTCAAAAATTCTGAAATATTAGCCACTCTACTCCGAACAGACTTGATTCCCTTGGATTCAATTTTATCTTTTTTCACTCTTAATGCTGAGACAATGTGATCCATTTCTGAATTAAAGAGAAGCGTTCCATGGGTGAACATACGCCCCCTTGTTGAAAATTGGGCATTCCCTGATATTTTCCTTCCTTCAGCTAAAATATCATTTCTACCGCTTAATTCTGCATTAACCCCCATCTGTTTCAGTGCTGCAATCACCGGCTCTGTAAATTTCCGGAAATTATGAAAGCTATCGCCGTCATCTTTTGTGATGAAGCTATAATTAAGATTGCCAAGGTCGTGATAGACGGCTCCCCCGCCAGACAACCTGCGTACAACATGGATACCATTACTCTCAACATACTCTGTATTAATTTCTTCTACTGAATTTTGGTTTTTTCCAATGATAATCGATGGCTCATTTATGTAAAATAATAAATAGGTTTCATTGATATCGAGATTTTTTAACGCATACTCTTCAATGGCAAGATTTATTCTTGGGTCAGTAATGCCTTTATTATCAATAAATAACATACTCTCTTTCCCCTTTCTTATAGTGAAATAGTTTGAAATTCTTCTGCTAGTTTTATTATACCAGTATATTCTGTACTAGCTTCACTGATAAGTTTAGATAAATCCCCGTAATGCGGAAGATGGGTTAAGATTAATTGTTTAACACCTGCTCTGGCAGCAAATCTTCCTGCGTCAATGCTATTCATATGACCTGCAGACTTCCCATTTTGATGTTGATAAAAATTACATTCACATAATAATAGATCAGCGCCTTTACTAAACTCAATAAATTCTTCTTTAAAGGAACTATCTGCTGTGTACACGATTGACTTTCTGTTTGCTTCTATTCTCATTGCATAGCATGTCACTGGATGTTCTGTTTTTAAAAAGGAAACTTGGAAAGGCCCGACAGTAAGAACATCATTAGGTGAATACGGATTTCCCTTCGTGATTTCTTTATAGGTTAACTTCGCAAATTCTGCCTTGTCTAATGAATGGCCATATATCGGTAATGTCGGAAAACTCTTTCCTAGAAAGCCCTGAATTAGCCGTGCGTGCTGCAGGACCCCTATATCTGCAATATGGTCTGGATGATAATGAGAAATTAAAACAGCATCAAGCTCTTCTGGCTCAATAATATTTTGCATTTTCGCAAGAACACCGCTGCCACAATCGATCAATAGTTTAAACTCTTCATGCTCTAGTAAATATCCTGAACTTGCACTATTTTGTTTTGGGTATCCACCCCAAAAACCAATTATTGTTAACTTCAACTAAATACCCCCTTATTGATAAAAAAAGAAGCTATTTATAAAACAGCTTCGAGTTTATTCTTTGACATTTAGATACTCTAATACACCTTTTACAGCTTCTTCACCTTGGTCAATACAATCAGGAAGCCCTACGCCGCCGAAGGAGGCACTGGCTAAAAAGACACCTGGCAGCTCCGATTTAATATGCTTTCTGATGGTTTCTAGACGCTGTTTATGTCCCACAGTGTATTGCGGCATGGAATCCTTCCAGCGTGAAACAACAGCAAACTCAGGCTGTATTCTAATATCCATAGTTCTTCCTAAATCATCAAGAACGATTTGAATAATTCTATCATCAGAGAGGTCAACGATCGTTTCGTCCCCTGCTCTCCCTACATAACAGCGAAGCAGCACCTTGCCTTTTGGAGTAGAATGAGCCCATTTTTTATGTGTCCATGTACAAGCTGTTATGGAATAATCACCATTTCTAGAGACAACAAATCCCGTTCCATCAATATCGTTTTTAATCGCTTCTTCAGGAAATGCCAGTGCCACCGTTGCAACAGATGTTGATGGTACTGACTTAAATGGGTCAAAAAAACGATAGTCCGAGAACATGGATTGTGTTATTTTATGTGGTGTTGCCGCAACAATACAATCAGCAATCATTGTTTCACCGTTATTTAGATAAAGCTCATAGTGATTATTTGTCTTTGTAATTTTATCGACTCTGTGCCCTTTTAATATTGAATGAGGGTCAAGTTTCGCTTCAATACCTTCTGCAAAGGACTGTAGGCCAGACTTAAAGGTTAAAAATGCACCTTTTTTCTTCTCGGCAGGTTGTTGTGTTTTCGGTTTTACTGGTGTGGTTTTTTTCATCCCCAGGATCAGGCTGCGATATTTTTGTTCAACCTCATAGAATTGTGGGAAGGTTGACATTAAACTCATTTGATCAATATCACCAGCATAAATACCCGATAATAACGGTTCGATTAAATTTTCAACTACCTCATCGCCCAGCCTTCTTCTGAAAAATTCACCTAAAGACTGATCAGTATTTCCTACGGATTTTGGTAAAATAAAATCCGCAGCTGCTCTTAGTTTTCCTGGTATTGAAAATAACCCCGTCGTAATAAATGGTCCTATTTCAGTCGGAATTCCCATAATGGAACCCCCAGGCATCGAATAGAGCTTATCATTTACAAGAACATAAGATGTCCCTGTCGAATTAGATACAAGTTGCTCCTCCATCCCTACTTCCTTCGCTAGTCTAATCATGCTAGTTTTTCTGGCCAAGAAGGAATCTGGACCTCTTTCAATGGTGAAACCGTCTCTTATAACGGTTTGTATTTTACCTCCGAGACGTTGTGAAGCTTCGATCAGTTTGATTTCAAGAGGCAGCTTCTTATCATTAATGATTTTTTGAAGGTAGAATGCCGCAGTAAGACCCGCTATTCCGCCCCCAATAATGACTACCTTCTTTTTTTCCTCCGTCACGGATGTCACCCTTCTTTCTTTATTCTGATTGCTATCAGTTGGCTAATCTTTTTAAAATAACCGTTGTCATGGCATCAATTAAATCATCATGTGCGTTCGGCATTTCAGGACGATAGTATTTCGCTCCTACTTCCTCGGCTGCTATTCTACACTCGTAATCGTTATCATAGAGGACTTCCAAGTGTTCGCATACAAAGCCAACTGGCGCGTAAACAAATGCTTTATAAGAATATTCCTTTGCTAAGTCCCTAGTTAAATCCTGTACATCTGGTCCTAACCATGGATCAGGTGTGTTCCCCGCACTTTGCCAGCCAATTGCATATTTAGTGATACCAGCCTGTTTTGCAATTAGATCAGCGGTTTCCTGAAGCTGACTTGGATAAGGATCACCAAACTGTAAGATTTTCTCTGGAAGACTATGGGCTGAAACAATCATCATGGCGTCATTTCTTTCTTCTTGCGGCATTTGATCATATATTTCCTTAATTTTATCTGCCCAGAAGTTAATAAATTTGGGTTCATCATACCAGCTATCTACGGAAGTAATTGTAATACCCCCGAGCTTTTCTGCTTCTTCATTTGCCCTGTTATTATAGGACTTAATACTAAAAGTTGAATAATGAGGCGCCAAGACAATACTAACCGCCTCTTTGATTCCATCTGAATACATTTCCTTAACCGCATCCTCGATAAAAGGTTCAATATGCTTTAAGCCAAGATACATTTTAAACTGTATTTCATCTTGAACCTGATTAATATGTTCCTCGAGTTTTTTGGCCTGCTCGATTGTAATTTTCGCTAATGGCGAAATTCCGCCAATTGCTTCATAGCGATGCCTTAACTCTTCAATCATTTCTGGCGTAGGTTTTCTGCCATGCCGAATATGTGTATAGTATCGTTCCAAGTCATCTAAATGATATGGGGTTCCGTATGCCATTACGAGTAATCCCATTTTCTTTATCGTCATCTTCCGCACCTCGTTTTTATATCTTGCTGCTTTGTCCAAAATATAAGACTATACTCTATATAATGGCTTATATCAGGATTTAGAGGGCCTCTAATTGTTTAGGGCCCTCGTTTTTCATGCATATTATATTGTGCCAAAAAAACACCTATCTTACCAATATTAACACTCGTTAATTGTACTTATCTGCTTAGTCTTGTTGCAGAATACTCATGGACAAATGAGGTTAATTTTTTCAACGTTGCAGGGTTTACCGATGGGAATACGCCATGGCCAAGGTTAAAGATATAACCGCCCTCTGCCATCCCTTGGTCTAAGATAGCTTTAGCTCTTTCTTCAATTACTTCCCATGGTGATAACAGGATTGCCGGATCCAGATTACCTTGAACCGTTTTATGAATTCCCATTTCTCTAGCTTGCTGAATCGGCAAACGCCAGTCCAATCCTACTACATCTAGCGGAAGGTCATTCCACTCTAAAGCTAGATGACTTGCACCTACACCAAACATAATAAGTGGAACATTCTCTTCTTTTAGTTCTGTGAAAATTCTATTCATGACTGGCTTAATAAAGTATCGGTAGTCCTCAACATTTAAAGCTCCAACCCAAGAATCAAAGATTTGAATCGCTTTAGCTCCGGCCTTAACTTGTGATTTCACATATGTAATGATCATATCAGCAAGTTTTTCCATTAACGCGAACCATGCTTTTGGTTCAGAGTACATGAATGCTTTTGTCTTATTATAGTTTTTCGAAGGTCCTCCTTCAATCATATAACTAGCGAGTGTGAAAGGAGCCCCAGAAAATCCAATTAAAGGTACTGACAATTGTTCTTGGGTTAATAATTTAATCGTATCTAATACGTATGGTACATCCTCTTCAGGATGAATTTCACCAAGTTTTTCAACATCTGCTAATGATGTGATTGGATTGTCGATGACAGGTCCAATCCCAGATTTTATTTCAACCTGCATACCAATCGCCGGAAGCGGTGTCATGATATCTTTATAAAGAATAGCCGCGTCAACATTATACTGTTCTACTGGAAGGCGGGTTACATACGCACATAGCTCAGGCTGATGAGTAATTTCAAACAATGAGTACTTTTCTTTAATTTCTCTGTACTCTGGCTGTGAACGTCCTGCTTGACGCATGTACCAAACTGGCACGTGGTCCGTCTTTTCTCCTCTTGCTGCTTTTAAAAATGTATCGTTGATTTGCTTCGTCATGTAAATAAATCCACCTTTCAAAAGACATGTCTCGTTTTATTCTAATATATGTAGCAACAAATTAAAAACTTTATAGAGTGCATAGCACTGTTTTCACTATATCGATTATTCCTATTTGTGTATAGGTTACGATGAAAAGTGTCAAAAAAAAGTCGATTTTAATGTAAAAGATATGTTTGAACTTGTGACAGATAGGCGGAATGAATTCATATAAGTTAGAAAGCATACCCTAGTAAGTAAACAAATTAACGGATGAGGTATTGAAAATGAATGTATATATCACAATGGGGACATTTGAATATTTGAAAGGGATAGAACTAAAGTATCCTTCTGAATTAATGGTAACAATGGTTAATGAGGATAGTGCCCTCCTATTACATGAAACCAGTAAAACATCTATTTTTAAGGAACCAAGGAAATATGAGGTAGTAGGATCGTCAGGGTTAATTGGCAAGGAAGGCTATGTTGTCATGAACAACATTCCAGTAGCGGAAGAAAGCAGCCCCCTATTTGAACACCAATTTAAGGATCTTCCTAGCTTGCTTGAGAAAGAAATGGGACTTATAGCAATTCGAGTCCTTCGCCCATTATCCTCTAATACTTATATAATCTTAACGATTTGGGAAAGTGCGCTCACCTATCAAGATAGAAAAACTCTTTTTGATTCTGAATTAAAAAAAGGGTATAAAAAGGGTAATCACTCTAACATATTTACTAGCGCACCATATGTCAGCAAATATACTATACCTGCCGAATAATATTAGTTGGTCACAAGAACCCCCTCTTGTGACCATTTTTGTGAAATTCTCCACCCGTTTTAATCACATTTTATAAATGAATTATTTTAAATCCTCTCACCACCTAAAACTTTTTTCATATTCTGTATTACATCCAAAGGGCGAATACCTATTTTTCGTCCTTAGATGATGATGAAAGGAGGTCATTGTATGCTTGTCGAGCTTTCAGCTCTCCATTGGATATATGTTGTCTTTATTGCTCTTATTATCGGATTTATGGTCAAACGAAGAGATACCACCATAATTTGTATCCTCGGGATATTCCTTATTGCGATTACTGCAACGGGCTCCTTAAGCAGCTCAGTTAGTAGTATCTTCAACAGTTTTATTTATGCGATTACAGAGTTGTTATCAACCATCTTAGTCATTTCCATTATTGTGGCCATGAGCAAAACACTAACTTCTACCGGAATAAACGATGTAATGATTTCACCTTTTACGAAGTTAATTCGTAACCCTGCACTCGCATATTGGACCATTGGTATATTAATGATGGTCATTTCCTGGTTCTTCTGGCCGTCCCCAGCTGTGGCACTATTAGGAGCCGTGCTGCTTCCTGTCGCCTTAAGAGCAGGGCTTCCAGCATTAGGTGTTGCCATGGCGATGAACTTGTTTGGCCACGGCATAGCCTTATCGGGAGACTTTGTTATACAGGCTGCGCCGAAATTAACATCAGATGCGGCCGGAATTCCAATCGGAGATGTCATCAGTGCGAGTATTCCTTTAGTGTTTGTAATGGGGATTGTGACCACTGTCGCTGCCTTCTATTTCCTAAGAAAAGATATGAAAAATGGCCTCCTGCAGCCAACTCCATTTGTGCCTATGGAGTCAACGGAAGAAACAACTTCCGAGAAAAATCTCCTCACTATTGGCCAAAAACGATTCTTTGCCATTCTCGTTCCAATCTTATTCGCCATTGACGTTGCCGGTATGTTCATCCTTGACCTTACTGGTGGGGACGCAACTGCATTAGTCGGCGGAACATCTATTTTTATCCTCCTCCTAATAACCATGGTCAGCCATAAAAATAAAGGTCTTGAAAAAACGACAAGCTATTTAATTGAAGGGTTTACATTTGGTTTCAAGGTTTTTGGTCCAGTCATTCCCATAGCGGCATTCTTCTATTTAGGTGACGCGGGTTTTGGTAAGATAATCGGTGACTTTTTACCAGATGGATCTCAGGGTATTGTAAATGACCTTGGTATTGCGTTAGCCAATATTGTTCCATTGAGTAAAGTGGTCGGAGCAGTAACACTTACCACTGTAGGAGCGATTACGGGGTTGGATGGCTCTGGATTTTCAGGAATATCACTCGCAGGTTCAGTCGCGGGCTTGTTTGCAGTTGCCATTGGCAAAGGTGTGGCCACTCTAACTGCACTTGGCCAAATAGCAGCCATTTGGGTAGGGGGCGGAACATTAGTACCTTGGGCGTTAATCCCTGCAGCCGCTATTTGTAACGTTGACCCATTTGAGTTAGCAAGGCGAAATCTACTTCCAGTAGTAATCGGTCTTTTAGTTACTACGATCGTGGCAATGTTTATAATATAAAAAAGAGGCCGCAGCCTCTTTTTTGTGGTTATTTTTTCAATCTCTTTTTAATGAAATTGTAAATACATATGGAGGCGAGCACCCAAATATAGCCAAAAGCAAAGCCTCCAATAACGTCTGTAGGGTAATGGACTTGAAGAATGATCCGACTTGCTCCAATTAATAACAGCAGCAGACCTGCTAGGATGATAACGATTCTTCTCGCTGTTGCTGATTTCTTATCCTCCAGCACAAGATAGGCAATAAAATAATAGAAAATTAATCCTACCATTGCATGCCCGCTTGGAAAACTTAAGCTATCCACATGTGCCAGATGGTCAAGCTCTGGTCTTGGGCGTGCAATCATGTCCTTGAGAAGTTTATTGAGTTCATTCCCTAGAGCAACACTTAAAGCAATCGCTGCTGCACCTAATAGATTTCTTTTTATTAGCAATAACCAGCCTAAAACCATCAAGGCAACAATGCCAATCCCCTTCTTATCCCCTAGTTCCGTTAGAATAAGAAAAAACGGGTTAAACGTATCCGGTACATAAGCAAATAAGTCCGCTAGTTTATCATCTAACCAAAAAGTTTGTTTAGCAGCGACTTTAATAGAAATATAGAGTGCTATTAAGATAGCAAAACCTAAAACTAAGTATGTAGAAATATTCCTTTTTAGCATTTGTTTGATATCCTTTCTCCATCTAAATTCTATAAAATTATAAAGAAAACTTACTTTTAAATCTACATAATAATGTAAAAGTGTTAAAATAGTTTGAAAATAGGATAAAAATTTTTGGTGTTTGGAGGAATCATCCCTATGTTGAAGCAATTGTTTTCAAAATTAGAAGATTACTATGAAGATATGGTCAAAATTCGCAGATTTATGCACCAACATCCAGAATTGTCCTTTCAAGAATATAACACAGCCCAATATATAAGAGGATTTTATGAAAAACTTGGAATTGAAGTAAAAGGAAATATTGGAGGAAATGGTGTTGTAGCAAAAGTATACGGTAATAAGCCAGGAAAAACTGTCGCATTAAGGGCAGATTTTGATGCACTACCTATTCATGATGAAAAGGATGTACCTTATAAATCATTAGTTCCCGGTGTCATGCATGCCTGTGGTCATGATGGACATACTGCCATTCTTCTTGTACTTGCAAAGGTACTAAATGAATTGAAGGCTGACCTCGAAGGTAATTATGTCTTTATTCATCAGCATGCTGAAGAATATGCACCAGGCGGAGCCATCACTATGATTGAGGATGGTTGCTTAGAAGGTGTTGATGTGATATTCGGAACTCATTTATGGGCCAGTGAACCGACCGGGACCATCCAATATCGAACCGGTCCAATCATGGCGGCAGCTGATCGTTTTGAGGTTGATATTCAGGGCAAAGGCGGCCATGGTGCACAGCCTCATAAGACGAAGGATGCCATTGTCACCACTTCCCAGTTAGTTTTAAATTTGCAACAAATTGTCAGCAGGAAAGTGAATCCAGTTGATTCTGCGGTTGTCACAGTTGGCTCCTTTATGTCTGAAAATGCGTTTAACGTAATCGCAGATAAAGCAAAGCTTGTTGGCACCGTCCGTACCTTTAATGATAATGTTCGCCAATACATTGAAGAGGAAATGGAAAGAATTATTCAAGGCACCTGCCACATGTCTGGCAGCACTTATAAATTTTTATATGAGAGAGGTTATCCTGCAGTAGTCAACCACGCTAAAGAAACAGAGTTTCTCGTTACTGCGGCTAGGGAAGTTCCTGAGGTAACGACCATTGAAGAATCTGAGCCGCAAATGGGAGGAGAAGACTTTTCTTATTACTTAAAGGAAGTACCCGGAACCTTCTTTTTCACAGGCGCAAAACCCCCTGGTGCAAACCCAGGCTATCCACACCACCATCCAAAGTTTGATATTGATGAGAACGCCATGTTAATAGCCGCAAAAACACTCGGGACAGCAGCAATAAAAATACACAATTCTAAATAAACTAAGCCCCTGAACTCGTTTAAAGTTCAGGGGCTTTTGTTAGGATTCTTAACCTATATGCGTTCATTGCAGTTTCTCCCAAGTGTTTGAGCAGATTGTTATTGGCATACGCACCTACAAATGCACCAATTCCAGGAACTAACTGGAACATCTTAACAAGATCAATATAATCTCTATATTCCTGTTGAAATTTACGCCAATCCATTTCAACGAGCTCTTGCTTTCTCGAATCCCAGTTTTCAATTTTAGATAATGTTTCGCGGCGGATATCATCACTTGAAAACGCGAGCTGAAAGATATGAAGAATAAATAACCGCTCTTCAAATTCTTTCGTGTTAAATCCATAAATAGCTGCAGCTTCAAAAAGAAATTTCATTTTAATCGACAGGAGTAAAGGAAAATCAGCCAGCCCTAAAAGAATTCCCCCAGCGCCCGTTCCTGCACCTTCGACCAATGCCGTTTTTTGGAAGATTGCCGCCTTTTTCCTCATTAATTCATCACGTTCTTCCAGTGTCAAGCCTGCAGCTTGGTTCTTGTTGGTCGTAAGCTGGGATCCAAATAAGGTGGTTTTTACCATACCCTTTATGCTTTCTGTCATTACCTCGTGAACCTTTTCAGGGATCATTTCATTTATTTTTCCTTGTGCTTTTTTTGAAATTCGATTCATCATCCCTGAGCGCCTAGTTAATTTTCTTTTCCATTCGACCACTTCACCATAAACTTTCAATTCATATTCATTCATGCTTCCACTCCCCTCAGCAAAAGATATTAGATTTGTTTCTAATCCATTCATGCTTTTAGTCTTTTCTTACTATAAACATTTACAAACAAGTAACTAAACAGCAGTCCTGAGAGGAGGATGAATAACGAAAACATCCATTCTCCTTTAAACAAAATAACGATTGTAAATATAGAGGATTGAATAATCAGTATTCTCATAAGAAGGGAATGAAAAGCAGTTGTTTTATGGTTATGGGACACTGGATACAAATCAATCCAAAGCTTGTTTTGGTGATGATTCCATAATGGAAGCAGCTGGAATCCCGTTAAATAAATAAATAAGAGAGAAAGGACGATTTGCCCTGCACCAAAGGAAATAAAATACAGTACTAAAGCACCTATTACCGTTAATCGAATAAAAAGACCTAAATAATCGGATGATCTCAGGAATGTTCTTGCGAATAAATAATCAAAGGTTTTATCTTGTGAAAAGGGAATCCGATTAATCAACAAGTCCAGCCACTTTCTTCTTTTTACCGTATCTTTTAATTTCGGTACATCTGTAAATAAATTGGCTAGCCGGTAAAAAGATGCCATCCGCTTTTCTTCTTGAGCAATAAGCAAATCCCATTTTAAGCCCATTTTTTTTGTCCTAACATAAAAAGAACGATAATAAGACGCCATAATGAAAGCAAATATCAATAAAAAAAGGATATGTGCGTTGTTAAAAAGCAAAAAGGTAAATAAGACATTAATGAAGTAACGGACGAACATGTCCCAAGTGTAAACGGATGGCTGTACATAATAGTGAATTCTCCAGTTTACCGCAATATTCCAGCCTTTAATGATCAGCAGTATGAGTAGGAAAATAAAAAATGATTGAAAGCCGTTTGCGCTGACATGTGCATACATTGGCATGACAATAGCTAGAACCATTAATAAAATATATCCCTGAAAAACTAAACTGAGTAACCCAGAACGCAAAAAGTAACCTTTTAAACGCGTTTCAAGCGGAATTAAAAACACTTGATCAGCTTCAAATAAAAAAGTATATACAGGGCTGTGCGTTAAAAATACACCTAAAATAACCGCAATAATCATCTCCGCTGGAAACTCCGGAGACAATGAGCTTATCCAATTTTGATAATAAAAGGCAGCCGTTCCTAATAAAAACAGAAGGACAACGACTAGGTGACCATTAAGTATATAACGCAGATAAACACCAAATTCTTTTAAACGATGGACAGATCTTTCTTTCCATAGCTTTTTCTCATCAAACATAATTTTCTTCCTTTGTTAATTGGATATATAGATCATCTAAAGAAGCTGCAGGCATTGAGAACTGTTCTCTCAATTCAGTAAGAGTACCTTTTGCACGAACCTTTCCTTCATGAAGTATGACGAATCTGTCACAATACTTCTCGGCAGTAGCAAGAATATGGGTCGACATTAATATGCCTGCTCCGTTTTCTTTCATCTTCTTCATTAAGTCAAGTAGAGACTGAATGCCAAGTGGGTCAAGACCAACAAATGGTTCATCAACAATATAGAGGGAAGGCTGCACCAAAAAAGCGCACATAATCATTACCTTTTGTTTCATTCCTTTAGAAAAATGAGCCGGAAACCATTTCAGTCTTTTCTCCATTCGAAATTCAGTTAATAACTTTCCAATTCTAGTTTTATATGTAGACTCATCTAATCCGTATGCCATAGCTGTTAATCGTAAATGTTCTTCAAGGGTGAGCTCTTCGTATAGTACTGGTGTTTCTGGAACAAAGGTGAACATCTTTCGGTAAGCTTCCTTATCTTCCGTAATGGAATGTCCATTTATTTTCACTGCCCCATTATGCGGCTCCATTAACCCGATAATGTGTTTAATCGTTGTACTCTTGCCGGCACCATTTAGACCGATTAGTCCAACCAATTCTTTTTCATTGACTTCAAATTTTACATCTTTTAGGACTGGATTTCTTGTATATCCTCCTGTAAGGCTTTCAATTGATAATAAAGACATATGCTCCGTCCTTCCTATTGCATGAGTTACCTTTCATTTTACCAAAACGCTATTGATAAAAATAGTTTTCAAATTTTTGATTTCTATTTTGGTATATTTCAAATCATAACGGACATCATAATATTCGAAGGGGAAACACCTACTCGATGAAGTGATTCATCAAAATTTGAAATGAGGTGTCTGTCAAAGACATTTAACTTTTCAAACACACAGCTTCTAAACGTTTCAAATAAGGGGATGGTTGTTTTGCACAAGTTGCTTTTTAACCATTTAGAGTTCATTTAACACCAGCTATTTATCAAAAAAATAAATGAGGTGTTTACGGCAGATTATCATCCGTTTTTATAAGTTGATGAAACTATAAAAACAACATAGGGGATGGTCAGCTTGAACAATAGTTACGGTTTATAAAAACACTAAATTGTCAAATGAGGTGTTTATCAAACGTAATTCCTGATGAACGTATAATATGAAGCAATCCCCTTCGAGAGGGCAGGATTCCATGCGGATCCTGTCTCTTTCTTTTTTTATTGCTAATTTATATGGTAAAATACGGATATAAAAACCAATAAAGGGGTTGTGTAGTAAATGAGTGATTGTATCTTTTGTAAAATTGTAAATGGTGATATCCCAGCAGCAAAAGTGTATGAAAATGAACATGTTTTAGCCTTTCTTGATATTAGTCAGGTAACGAAAGGACATACATTGGTTATCCCTAAAATACATAAAGAAAATTTGTTTGAACTGACTCCTGAAACGTCTAAAAACCTTTTCGAATCTGTACCTGAAATCGCAAATGCACTAAAAAAGGAATTTAGTCCGCTCGGATTAAACCTAGTTAATAATAATGGGGAACATGCAGGTCAAACAGTTTTTCATTTCCATGTTCATTTAATTCCACGCTATGGTAAAGGAGACGGATTTGGCGCTGTTTGGAAAAGCAATACAAGTGATTATACGCAACAGACTCTACAGGAGATGGCAGCGAATATCAATAAGCATTTCTAATGTAAGAATAAATTATCTGAAAATTATATCTTTATTATTTTTATATTCCTATGATATAATGATAACAAGTTTTTCGCTGTAGGCATTTAGCGCACTACAGGAGGAACAAATAGCTAAGTTTAGCAGAGGAGAGATGAGAAATGAATACAAAGAATCTAGTCGTCCTATCACTTTTGGCGGGAATTGGGGTAGTTCTGCATACGGTAATGCCGGCCTTCCTAACCATTAAACCAGATATGATGCTGGCAATGATGTTCTTGGGAATTATTCTTATTCCAGAAATTAAAAGTGTTATGTTATTGTCCATTGTGACCGGAGGACTATCCGCACTCACAACCGGTTTTCCTGGAGGCCAACTCCCAAATATCATTGATAAGCCCATAACTGCTTTAGTCTTTTTTGGTTTATTTTTGGCGTTAAAGCAATACCGAAACTCCATTATTAGCGTTGCTGTATTAACTGCAATTGGGACGTTAGTTTCAGGATCTGTCTTTTTGGGAGCAGCATACTACATTGTAGGCTTACCAAGTTCTTTCACAGCTTTATTTGCTGCTGGTGTTTTACCTGCAATTGCACTGAACACCATTATTATGGTTATTTTGTATCCAGTTGCTCTTTCAGTTGTAAAAAGAACCAAGACATCGTCTATTGTCATTTCAAAATAACACAAAAGAAAAGAACCTCAGAAAGGTTCTTTTCTTTCTATAAACATCAAATAAATGATCAAAAGCTTGATAAAATAATCGTCACAAGCAAAAATATAGCTCCACCGCCTGCTAAAGCTGCAGATCGCTTTTTTAGAACTTGTTTCGGCGGATAAAATCCCGGTCTTTTTAAAGCTAGAGCATTCAAAATAGCACCGACAAATAGCAATATACTTAGCAAAAAAAGAACCGATGTTACGCTTTTCATATAATACCCCCTATTTAAGACCAAGAGTTGATACTATCATTAATATGATTTATTGTCGTTCCCTATGTAGAATATTCAAAAGGTTGGCATTATTAAGAGAAAAAACGTAAAATATAGAAGAACTATTTATTCAGATTTCTAATAAAAATAAAAAATTATAAATTTCAAGAGAAAAAAAACGTAATTTCTAAAAATTTTGTGAATTTACATCTTTATTAATTTTTATTTTATTGGCATAATGTTAATAGAGAAATAAAAAAGTAGGTGAAATTGGGGATGTCGGAGAAACAGTATTCAATGAAAGAAGCGATGCTATTTAGCCAAAGGATTGCACAATTAAGTAAAGCCCTGTGGAAATCAATTGAGAAGGATTGGCAGCAATGGTTAAAGCCTTTTGATTTAAACATTAATGAACATCATATCCTTTGGATTGCATATCATTTAAATGGAGCATCTATTTCGGATGTGGCAAAGTTTGGTGTTATGCATGTCTCAACAGCGTTCAATTTTTCGAAAAAGTTAGAAGAAAGAGGTTTGCTTACATTTTCAAAGAAAGAAAATGATAAACGAAATACGTATATTCAGCTCACCCATGAAGGTGAAGAGATCTTTCTTCGATTAATGGAATCCTATCACCCCAGTGGCAATGCTGCATTTGTTGGTGCCTTGCCATTAAGAGATTTGTATGGGAAATTTCCCGATATTATTGAAATGATGGCCATAGTTCGTAATATTTATGGTGAAGATTTTATGGAAATCTTTGAACGTTCTTTCCATAATATTGAAACAGAATTTAACGAGAATGAAGGAAAACTTAAGAAGTCAGAAAAAACAGAACAAGAACTCTCTTAAAGACATTTAGTAAACTCTCTGAAAAGAGGTCCGAAAAGGTGTTGTTTTAAACAAGCATGAACAACTTCTTTAGCGTTAAGTTTTTCTGGTAATGAATATAGAAACTCACTAAAAAGCGGATGAAAATTTATAAACCCTTCCGCTTTTTGTTCTTCCATTTTTATGTTCAAATTCTCACATAGTAGGTTGAATGCCTCTACCTCATGTTCTGATATTCCATTCTCGATTACCAATCTATAAAATTCAAGATTTGAGTCAGTCAGCAACTTTAAAAGTAACTTTTGATGGTATTCGAGAAGATTTACACGGGCTTGTAATTCAACGTAATTGTCCATTGACTTCGACCTCCGGTCACTGCTTTACATTCCTACGTTCATTATTTACCTTTTTCAGGCAAAGATAAACCTATTCTTGAATTAGATTACATCAAAATCTTTTCAGCGTTATTATTTCAATTTATTTCCTACTTTTCTACCATTCCTTTTAGCTATCTTTTTTTGTAAATTTTTGATAATGTATTAACATATCATGAACATCAGGAGGGAATCGATGATGATCTCCATTTTTATTGTTTTGGCCATTTTTATTTTGTTCTACGTTAACAAAATGACCAATTCCCTATGTATTCAAAAGGATATTCCGGAAGAACGTCAGCATAAAGTATTCCGCACAATAAATGTACTTGTCACAATATTATTGATTTCATCCTATGTGGAAATACTGTATACATAGGTTTACTTTATGTAAGTTTCAATGTTAGAGAAAAATAGAAAGCGATGAGAACAGTCTCATCGCTTTTACATTTCATCAATTAACACCAAGAAGCCCCAATAATTATCAATAATATGAATAGGACTACGATTAACGCAAATCCTCCACCGTAGAAACCATTTGCTCCAGACACACATTTCTCCCCTTTCGTAGATGGTAAAGCTGTTGTCTGCATCAGGCGGTATGGCCTAAATTAAAACCAAGATGCTCCAACAATAATCAATAGAATGAATAGGACTACAATCAATGCAAATCCTGCTCCGTATCCGTGTCCACCACTCATCGTAATACCTCCTTTATTATTTACTACGATATACTATTCAAGCTGTATTCATTTCGACTAGGCGCTTACCTTATTTTCTAAGGAAAAAGACGACCTTTTTCTTACTGGGTATTCATCCATAAAAAACATGAATGGGCACTTGAATAGATCTCTTTTTTGTTACATGTTATCGTATGTACGAATTTCTCAATTCGTAATGGGTAAATGCCCAAAATTCAGGAAACAAATACGCAGAAATTTTTTGCAGACGTTACCATTTATGATATAGTATAGTTTGTGGACAAAAACCCACAAGAATTTACTGTTTAGGAGAGGTTCCTCATGAAAAAATGGATGTTAGCCCTTACATTAGCTGGCGGGGTTATTGCCTTAAGTGCGTGTAATCAGAGCGGCGGTTCTACTGTGGCAGAAAGCTCTGCTGGAGATATTACACAGGATGAACTTTATGAAGCAATGAAGGAAAAGGTGGGTTCACAAGCATTACAACAGCTTGTCTATGAAAAAGTCCTATCCGAGAAATACGAAGTAACCGACAAAGAATTAGATGCAAAAGTTGATGAATTAAAGGAGCAGCTTGGAGACAACTTTGAAGCGGCGCTGGCACAATACGGCTACGCAGATGAAGAAGATTTTAAAGAGACGATGAAACTTGGCATGATGCAGGAAAAAGCTGCCTTGAAGTCTATAAAAGTAACAGAAAAGGAAGTAAAGGAATACTACGACAACTACAAGCCTGAAATCAAGGCTCGTCATATTCTCGTTGCTGATGAAAAAACGGCATTAGAAGTTAAGCAAAAGCTTGACGCTGGCGAAAAATTTGAAGATGTAAGCACTACATATTCTACTGATGAAGCAGCAAAGCAAGCTGGCGGTGACTTAGGATGGTTTGGGGCAGGAGCAATGGATCCTGTTTTTGAAGAGGCAGCATATGCACTTAAAAAAGATGAAATCAGTGCCCCTGTTCAGACACAACATGGATATCACATTATTCAATTAACGGACAAAAAAGAAAAGAAGTCCTATGAAGAAATGAAAGATCAAATGGAAAAAGAATTAAAATCCTCAAAATTAACAAATGAAAAAATTAACGAAGTGATGCAAAAGGAAATTAAAGATGCAAATGTGAAAATAAGTGATAAAGACTTAGAAAATGCACTTGATCCTGCACCAGCAGCTTCTGCAGCACAATAAGAAAGCAAAAAAGAAGGAACTCGGGTACGAGTCCCTTCTTTTTGTATTCTATTCGGCAGTGGCTCTTTCTCCCTCACGGCGTTCTTTTTCTTGTTCAAGCCGTGTTAAATAGATTTCTCCCTCTTTTTCAATATTTTCCATTTCTAACATACGTTCCTCTCTGCCCGTTTTAATTGCCATCAATGCGCTTATTACGATACCAACCACGACTGCATAT
The DNA here is from genome assembly GCA_031177865.1 of Bacillus sp. (in: firmicutes). Taxonomy (GTDB): domain Bacteria; phylum Bacillota; class Bacilli; order Bacillales; family Cytobacillaceae; genus Neobacillus. The sequence continues at coordinate 17,920 of JAPSKD010000024.1, forward strand.
ACCCAAATAGGAATAGTCATTTATTATTGCTCCCTTCGTTAGTGGTTGTCCACTTTTTTATACAACATATTCGATTTATCGATAAATATTCATACTGAGTATAAAAAAAATAACCCAGAAGATGGGTTATCTTATTTATGAAATATAGGTTTGTAGAATGATCGGTTGTCTAAAGCAAATACACGTTCAGTAAATTCCCCAGGTTTAACTCTTTCTAAGGCACGATCGAGCATGTTCATTTTTGCGTCGAGGTTATCGATATAATGGAGAATTTCAGCTTCTTTAATTAATGGCGGCTTTGGACTTCCCCACTCAGCCTTCCCATGATGACTTAACACGAGGTGCTTTAGTATTAACACTTCCTCACCAGTTATCCCGAGTTCCTCAGCAGCTTTACCGATTTCATTTACCATAATGGTAATATGACCTAGTAAATTGCCTTCCACTGTATATGCGGTTGAGATTGGCCCTGATAATTCAACTACTTTCCCCATATCATGTAATATCACTCCAGCATAGAGCAAGTCCTTATCAAGACTAGGATAGAGTGTAGCAATCGATTTGGCTAGGTCGAGCATACTAACAACGTGATAGACAAGTCCTGACACAAACTCATGATGATTTTTCGTAGCTGCAGGATATTCTAAAAAAGCCTTCTGATGTTTTTTCAATAAATGGCGGGTAATTCTTTGGATATTTGGATTTTTCATATCAAAAATATATTGTGTCAGTTTACTAGTCATCTCTTCTTGGCTTAATGGTGCGGTCTCTAAAAAATCCTCCAATTTTACTGAGTCACTAGGACCTGTTCTTCGAATCTGCCGGATTTTCAGCTGGCTTTTACCACGATAATTATGGATATCCCCGATAATTTTAACAATTTTTTGCGCGGTGTAATTCTTTTCATCCTCTTCATTAGCATCCCAAAGTTTCGCTTCTATCTCACCACTTTGATCTTGAAGGATAAGTGTTAAGAATGGCTTTCCATTACTGGCAATCCCTTTTGTTGCACTTTTAATAAGTAAATACAGATCAACCTGTACTCCGAAATCATAATCTAGTATTCCTTTAGTCATCTGTCTCTCTCCTTCCTACTAGTACAAGTATAACATTCTCTATGAAATTACTTCGACATTACCTTTATGAAGATACTGAACATTTTCTGGTAGAAAGTATTGAAGCAAATGTGTATGACATGTAAAAAATAAAATTTGATTAGTCCTGAGCGTGGTTAAAAGCTCCATCACCTTTTTGGTACGGTTAGCGTCAAAATTCACAAAACTATCATCGATAATAATCGGAAAGCGATACTTTTCGTAAAGGGTCGTGGCAAGCGCTAATCTTATAGAAACGTATACTTGCTCTGTAGTAGCTTGACTTAATTCATTCGCCTCAAATAGTGTGTGATCGCTTCTTTCAATGAGAAAACCAGTTCCTGACTGTTGCAGGTGTATACGCTCATATTGTTCCTCTGTCAGGAAATATAGGTATTCCTCTGCTTTTGCCAGCATTCTTGGCAAATGACCCTGCTTGTACTTTTCAACCGTTTTTGTTAGTATGTTTTGCGCTAAACAGAAAACTGACCATTCTTTTGCTGCTTCTTCTAACTCAAACTTTTGCTGCTTATAGAAGTGGAGTAACTCAGAGTATGAGCCTCCTTCTTCAAGAATTTGAATCTGGTAATTGGCAGCTGCTTGCCTTTCCTGCAGTTCAATTAGTCTAGACGATAACGTTTCAATCTCATCATGATAATTAATCAATTGTTCCTCTACATTATGAATTTGTAACAATCTTTCTATCTCGTCCTCCTTTAGAAAAGAGTATTGGAGCTGTTTACTAATATCCTCCAGCCTTTCAATAAGCTTTAACTTTACTTCGAATTTTTTACCAAGCGCATAGAATGCCTCTTCTTCCTCAACATTTGCTTCTTCAAGGAGCTTTTTCTTTTCAGCAATGAGATGTGCTTGTTCTAGTTTCATTTGATTAAGGTCTGCCTCAAGGTCATCTAGCTTTCCTTGCTTTTCTTGAATTTTTATTAACTTTCCATGTTCATCTTTTAGTTTGTTCCGTAATATATATCCGATTTTTGATAAATCACTGCCTTGGTCTCGTAAATATTGTTTTGCATAAGAGGTGATTCTTTCAGCAATGTCAGCCTGTTCAAGGTTAATATGTTCCAGCCTTGCTAGCGTATTCTTTTTTTCTCTGCCTATTAGCTTATATTGTTCAATTAGCTGAAATGCTTCTAGAAAAAAAGAATCAGCAATATACTCAGGTATACGGAGTTCACTACTCAGTTTCATTAACAACTCCCTATTTTCTGCTGACTCAATCTCCCACTCCTCAAATTTTCTGATTACTTTTTCATATTGTGTTTGCTGCTGTTCAAGCTTCATTTTTAATAGCTGTTGCTGCTCTTTCCAGTAATTATCCTGCTTCAATTTTTCTTGAAGAGCTGGGATATTACTATTTTTATATCTCTCGAGTATTTGAATGAACCTTTTTTCATCGTCTAACAACTGACTTAGAGCTACATTAATCTTTGTATCATTTTTACGACTATTGTTGTTACTTAGAAAAAAACCGATTAGTAAGGTTCCAAATACACCAAAAACTAACAGAATCCATTGCTTGGAATACAAACCATAAAGTGATAGAACTAGCAATAATACTCCAATGGCTAAAAATTGGTTTTGTTTTTGTTTTTTTATCGCAGCAAATGTTTTCTTATCCTGTTCTTGAGAATGCTGATAATACTCTACTTTGTCTTGGATTGCCTTTAATTCGTATTCTATTTTTCTTTTTTCACTTTCTTCACTGACTAACTTTTCAAGGCGCTCTCTTTCATGAGCTGGAATCATATGAGTTTCTGCAAAACTAACTTTTCTTTCTAGCTCCTCAAGAGAGTTTTTTTCTTCTCGAAATTTCTCCTCAAGGTCCTGTTTTACTTCTAAAAGCCTTTGCTTTTTCCTCGCTGCCTGCTCTACTTGATTTTTCATATAGATATTGGTATTTATCGTAAGAACTTCTTCTTCCCTTAAAGGTAAGTGTAGTTTTTCATTTATGGTGGAGATTTTTTCTTCTAAATCTTCTATTTTCAATTCGCATTGTTGCTTTTCTAGGGTCAACTGCTCATAGATGGGAATTTGGTCTAATGCAGCGAGAAGCTGTGATTCATCCGCAAGCAATTGCTTATCTGGCTGTATAGATGCAACTTCATTTTTTAATTGATTGATTCTTTCCAGTAAACTTGAAATCTGAGCATTGTATGGATAAATAAGCTGATTTAATTTTTCTATTCGTTCAATACCTCTGGCAGGGAATGGATATTCCTCAAGTAACTTGATTTCTGTATTTATCCATCTTTTTTCGTTGATAAGTGAATGGATTTTTTGCCATTCATTTAACTTTTCTACCTCGCTTTTTACATCCTGCAGTGCATGGCTTATGTCTTCAATTTCCTTATAGATCCTTTCTTTATCTGAGACCAAGGATTCGTAATCTTGATTTTTGGCTGCTGCTTTTTTTAGTTCACCACTAAGTTCATGAAGGGCTTTGAGTTTTTCATTTATCACCGGCTTCTTCCCGCTTGGTTTAAAACGAGCTTCTAATTCCTTCTGTAGTTCTGCCTCTGTTTTCGCTAGTCGTTCTGTTCCGAGTGTTCCAGTAGAAAATAAAAACTTCCCTAATTCATCCCCTTTCATTTGGTGGATATTTTGCAGCCCATGTAAATTAAAAGAAAATATGGCTTGGAATAGTCCTTTATCCATATTTCCAAGCAGTTGCTTTAGCAGTTCCTCTTCACCTGTTGTTCCGTCCTCTAGCGTTACTGTGACGTCCCCAGACGCCTTGCCTCTAATCCTTTCTATCGTGGCAAGTCCAAAGTCATCGAACAATATCCTAAGCTTACCGCCATAATTTGAGCCGTTTTTCGGTACATAGCGAAGCTCCGATGATTGCTTCGTTGGAAACCCAAATAGGATTCCATGAATAAATGCCATAATCGTTGATTTTCCTGCCTCATTTTCACCGTAAAACACTTGAAAGTCGGATAGGTCCTTAATGACGGTATTCGTTAATTGACCAAAGCCGTATATATGTATCTCCTGGATCTTCAACCAATCATCTCCTTCACTATTGATACAATAACCCAATTAATAGTTTCTCAGCTTTTTCCATCAATTCTTTTTGTTCGCTTTCTGTTAAACTTGTTAAATATTTTCTGCCCAATTGATGCTGATATAATGGTGCTATTGCCTCCTCAGGATTATGTAAGTTATCGATGGTCGCAAACAGCTCCGTATAAAAATCTGCTTCATACATTAAATTTTTTCTATCAAGCTGTTGGCTATCTTCTAGGTTTAAATTCACTACCCAAACAAATGATTCTTCATCATTCTCATAGTCTAACAGCAGCTCGAGAAGTTCTGTGTCCAGGAATTTTTTCTCTTGTAAATCATCCAATTGAACATTCTTTAGGTTTAAGGTAAGCAGTGTCCCTATTCCACCTTTACGCAAACGTTCGATTGTTAGCTGACATACTTGAAAGACTTCTTGAAAACTTTGTGCTGAGGCCGCATCTACAGTAACTTCTTCCCACAACACGTCTGAAGTTTCTATAAATTCTGTTTTGGCTTGGAGTTCATTCAACGAAATGTGATAACAACCTTTTACGCCGGATTCCTTCTTATTACGACCTTGGAGGTTTCCTGGATAAATGATTGGCGGCGTTTCAGATAATATTGTCCGTTTATGGATATGCCCTAAAGCCCAATAATCAAATTCTTTCTCCAACAGATCCTTGATAGAAAAAGGAGCGTAATTATCATGGTCCGTTCCTCCACCTTCATTCCCGTGGAGAATGCCGATATGAAAATCCGCAGAATCCTGTTTTTGATAGTAATCTATTCTTTTATCAAGAATATGTCTTTGTAAATAACTAAAGCCATATAGATGGACGGTATCTCCACGTTTCGTATGGAATACCTTCATTTCGACATCACTGCCAAAATAATGAACGTTTGAAGGCATATCAAGGTGTACCCATGTGCCACTTAAATGATCATGGTTTCCATGAATAACATAAACAGGAATATCCTTTTGTGAAAGCTTTTTCATTTCATTACGAAAGCGTGATTGTGCACGTAAGCTTCTATCTTCACCATCATATAAATCTCCGGCTAAAATGACAAAATCAACGTTGTTATCGATAGCTGCTGCTGTTAGTTTTCCTAAAGCTGTGAACGTACTCTCTCTTACTCTTAAAAGGATATTTGCAGGTAAATGCTTTAAACCAACCATAGGACTGTCCAAATGCAGGTCCGCAGCGTGTATAAATGATATCTGTTTCATTAAAAAGCTCCTTTCAGTGAGTTTTCTTTCATTGTAACATCTCGAAAAAGCGAATGCACGTTCTAAACGAAATGCGGAAGCGCCTTGTCCAGGGAAAAATGCAGTTCAATTTTTCGTAGGGGCGACAGGAATAAGACGAGCCGGCGAGAAGGTTGTTCTTTAACCTTCTTGACGGATTGTAAGAAATGTGGAGGCGACTGCCCTGGGACGAAGGAATAAGATGAACCATGAAAGAAGGCGCTTTTTGCCTTCTTCATGGGGTGGCTTATTCCTCGAGTCCCAAGGAGCCGCAACTAGACAAGCTTATGACCCCGAGCCCCTAGGCGCTGTAGCTAGACAATTCTAGAAAGTCATAAAGCTAATAAATATTAACAAAAAAGGGCTTTGCCTTATTTGACAAAGCCCTTCACATTTTATTCTTTTTTTGTTAATTGCAAAGCCTTTTTTATATCCTTGAAGGAATTTGATTTCCCATACATAAGGACTCCACCGCGGTAAACCCTGGCACCAAATACTGCTAAGATAACGATTGTACCCACCAAAATTGAGATTCCAAGTATTGATTCCCAAATTGGAATGTTAAGCATTCCTACACGTAAAAACATAATCATTGGGGTGAAGAATGGTATATAGGAGGTTATGACGATAAATGGTGAATCCGGCTTACCTAGTCCAAACATCGCAATCATAAATCCTGCTACAACAAGTAATGTCATGGGCGTAATCATTTGTTGAACATCTTCAATTCTGCTTACCAACGAACCTAGAAAGGCTGCTAGGGTAGCATAAAGGAAATAACCTAAGATAAAGAAAATAACAGCATAGGAAATGGTTGATAACGATATGTTTCCAAATCCAAAGGCGTCAAAAAAGCCGCCTTCCAGCGAGGACAAATTCCGTTTTATTGAGAAATACCCAACAGATAGAAGTACGGCAAGCTGAGTTAAGCTTAACAGACCTATCCCAAGTATTTTTGCAAACATCTGCTTGATTGGTGATACGCTGGAGATTAAGATTTCCATCACTCTTGAAGACTTTTCAGTAGCCACTTCCATTGCAATCATACTGGCATACATAATAACAGCAAAATAGATGACAAACAGCAGGACATAAACAAGTCCTCTAGCCTGATTCAGTTCTTCTTCCGTTTTTGCATTTTCTTCAAGAGCAATTTTCTCGAAAGAAACTGGCTCATAAAGCTGCTGGAGCTGCTCTGGTGTCAGGTTAATTTTTGAAGCTGCAAGCATGGTTTTCATTTGCTGAAGCCCGGACTGAAGATCGGAAAATATTGCTGACTCAGCTACACTCATTGCTTTATACGTAGCTTCAGGTAATTGCTCCGCATCATAACGAAGCTGAACAAATCCAACATATTCCCCTTTTTCCACTGCCTTTTCTGCCTCTTTTTCGGTGCCGTCAAACTCAGTCAACTGCAGGTTTTTATTTAATGCACTCATTTGTTCTTTAAGAGGTTTATACAGCTGTCCTGTTTCATCTAATACAGCTACCTTTTCTTTATCGCCGCCTTTATCAAACACTTCAATGATATTACTCATGTTTGTTAACCCTAAAGTGATGACGACTGTCAACAGTGTTGTGACCAAAAATGATTTTGTTTTTAATTTATTTAAATAGGTATGGAATAAAATAATCCAAAATTTATTCATAGGAATCACCTACTTTTTCAATAAAAATATCATTTAAAGACGGTTCTTCAAGTTCAAACTTTCTGATGAATCCTTTGTTGACGATATCTTTTAGGATCTTTTCAGCAACATATTCCCCATCAATTTGAAGATGAATTCCCTCTGTTGTGGACCTAGTCTTAACGACACCTGGATAAACTTTCAAATTGTCTAATGGAAAATCAGCATGTATTACAAGATTCTTTTTACCAAATGCACGTTTTATATCTTTTAAGGCACCGTGAACAACCGGAGTTCCTTTATGCATAATACATAAATGCTCACACATCTCTTCTACATGGTGCATTTGATGGCTAGAAAAAACGATAGTCGTTCCCTTTTCCTTTAATGAGAGAACTGCCTCTTTAAGCATTTCAACGTTTACAGGATCCAGACCGCTGAATGGCTCATCAAGAATCAATAATTTTGGTTTATGTATGACGGCCGCAATGAATTGAATTTTCTGTTGGTTTCCTTTTGAAAGCTCTTCTACCTTTTTATTTTCATATTCAGGAACTTTAAATCGGTCAAGCCAATATTTTAATTCAGAAAGTGCTTCATTTTTCCTCATTCCTCTTAATCTAGCGAGATAGACAATTTGATCACTAACCTTTAATTTTGGATATAAACCTCTTTCTTCAGGGAGATAACCCACTAAATGACTTGTAGAATAATTGATTGGCTTTCCGTCCCAGGTAATCCTTCCCTCACTAGAATCTAGCAGCCCTAAAATCATCCGAAATGTTGTCGTCTTTCCCGCACCATTTGCTCCTAAAAAGCCAAACATTTCTTTTTCAGGTATGGCGATGGATAGATTCTTAACTGCCGTAAAATCGCCAAATCGTTTTGTTACATGTTCAAGTTTTAGAACCATACAAATTCCCCCTCTCAAAAATTACTATACGAAAGTTCTATGGAAAAGTTTCACTTTTGCAAAATATCAAGAATTGTGCAAATATTATTATAAAAGCGGAAGCACCTGGCTCAGGGAAAAAAGAAGTTCATTTTTTCCTCGGTGCGACAGGCATAAGACGAGCCGGCGGGAAGGTTGTTCTTTAACCTTTTCTGACGGATTGTCGGAAAGGTGGAGGCGACTGCCCTGGGACGTGAGTCTAGACCACCCCTGCAAGAAGGCGCTCTTTGCCTTCTTCTAGGAAAAATGCTGTTCAATTTTTCCAAGGGGGCGGCTTATGACTCGAGTCCCAAGGAGCCGAAACTAGACAAGCTTATGACCCCGAGCCCTAGGATGCTTGCGCTAGACAGTAATCAAAGTTCAAAGAATAAAACTATTAATTTAACGGGGGATATAGGATGAAGACTTACAAATTAACAGCCTTTGAAGCAAATGGGGAAAAAATAGTCGATGAGGCAATTCAAGCGGAACATGATGAAGCAGCAAAGGAATTAGCTGAAAAATTATTAGCAGAAAAGAATTTACTAGAGAAAACACATCGTTTCACATCTCCAAGCGGCAAACTATTATTGTTTCATTCTTAATCTTAAGACAGAAAAAAGAAGCAGCAAATGCTTCTTTTTTCTGTCTTACTTATTTTCCGATGAATTTTGCTGGTCGTTTTTCTATAAAGGCTCGAATTCCTTCTTGGTGATCAAATGTTCGACGCATGTTTAGCTGGCCATGTTTTTCTAACTCTAAAATCTTAAGTAAATGCGGTCTGTTCATATCTGCTAGTATCTTTTTCGTTTTGATCATTGCCTGAACTGGACGTTGCAGCCAATCGGATATTCTAGCACCTAAAGTTTCTTGCAAATCTTCTGCAACTTCTTGTACTAATCCTATTTCCAGCGCTTCTTGTGCGCTCATCATTTTTCCATCCCATATAACCCGTTTTGCCTTGATTTCTCCTAATCTTTTTTCTAAGAAGAAGTGAGAACCGCCATCTGGTATTAAACCGATTCCGATGAAATTCATTGCTAGTTTACTCGTTTTGTCAGCTATGATGTGGTCAGTAGCCAATGCAAGACTGAATCCGAGCCCTGCCGCCGCACCATTTACAGCACTAATGGTTAACTTTGGAATACTATAAAGAGTTATGATTAATTCACTAATACAATCCATTACAGGTAAAAATTCGCTTTCATCCAAGTCGGAAAGCATTGTTTTAATATCTCCCCCTGCGGAGAAAGCTCTGCCATTCCCTGTTAAAACCACAACATCGATATCATCCGATTCAGCTATTTCCTTAAGTTTGCTCACTAGCCCCTTTATCATGTCCACATCGAGTGCATTTAATGATTCAGGTCTGTTCATCTCCACCGTTGCAACTCGTCCGTTCACCAACAACTTTACCTTATCCGTTACAAAATTTATCGTCACCCCACACGCCTCCCATAATCTTTAGTCACTTCCATTATAGCTTGAATTGCGCTTGTAAAAAATAAATTTTCATAATATATGGAATTTTCACTGCGACAATTGAGTAATCTTATTACGCAAAAAGGACAAAGAGCAGCCTCCTTGTCCTTTACTTACTTCCTTAGCACTTCCTTTTGAACCTGTTCCCTTAATGTCATCTTCAAAAACTTCCCAACCGAAGTCTTCGGGATTTCCTCCAAAAACAATATTTCATCGGGGAGCCACCACTTAGCAAACTGTGGTGTTAAAAACTCAATCAACTCTTCCTTCTTCACTTTATCTTTATATGAATCTTTTAATACCACACAAGCATCCGGTCTTTCCAGCCATTGTTCATGCGGGACCGCAACAACAGCTGCTTCAAACACTGACTCATGCGCCATTAATTCATTTTCTAAATCAACGGAAGAGATCCATTCACCACCGCTCTTAATTAAATCCTTTGTACGGTCAACTATTTTTACAAAGCCTTCTTCGTCAATCGTTACAACATCACCAGTATGGAGCCAGCTGTCACGGAA
>JAPSKD010000300.1 GCA_031177865.1 Bacillus sp. (in: firmicutes)
ACTATAAGGCCTATCTTTTATATGGAGTACAGTATTTGTTTGATAAAATCAAAAGATATCGTTATTAAAGAAACGCTCAGAGCTTTTTATGCCCTGAGCGTTTTTAATAACGATCAATGTTGTCCATGAAGCTGTCTATATAACTTTTTGTAATCGAGAAACATCGCAACCCGCCATGGAACAATCATACTAAATGCCAGCAAGAAGAACATACCGCTAAGTTCTCCAAAATCAATGGTCGTACTTAAAATTGATTTTAAAGTTAATCTCACTATTAACAATCCAACTAAAATGTAAATAAAAGCTTTAGAGCGTTTTAGATAGATTTCGTTCTCACGGATTTCAAATTTAGAAGTTTTGATTAACAGAATCGAAAAAAGCATTCCCAAAATGACGACTTCTATGATTTCCATACCAGTCAACCGAAATTGTGGTACAACATACATTAATGCCCCGCTCGACATAAACACAGGAGGCAGGATAATCTTCAATGCATTTGTAGGTTTCTTAGCAGCCTTCATACGGACAAATAAAGCCAAAATCCCCATAAAAACCGCTCCGATTGAAGAAACAACAACGAAGTTCATAGGTTCCATCCCCTATTTTCTTAAAATAAAGCTATATCATATTTTAATATATGATTCATGTTTTAGAAACCTGTAAATCCACCAAACAATCTTGAGAAAATCTCAATGATTTTTGTCATCCAGTCAAAAAAGAGCACGATACCCATTACAATCATGATGTAACCACCGAATTTCATAATCTTTCCACTGTTTTTGCGAATCCATTTCATCCGACCGACGAAGAATGATAAGATTAAAAACGGAATGGCAAACCCAAGAGAATAAGCAGTCATGTATAGTACTCCTGAACCTGGATTGGTTGCAGCTAAAGCAATAACCGCCGAAAGAATAGGTCCTGTACAGGGAGTCCAGCCGGCAGCAAAGGCCATTCCAATAAGCGCTGAACCAAAAAAGCCAGAAGGTCGATTTTTGAATTCTAATTTACGATCCTTCATCAAAAACTCCGGTTTAAATACTCCCACAATGATTAATCCAAACAGAACAATAAATATCCCACCAAGTTGACGAATGAGATCTTTGTACTCGAGGAAAAAGCTTCCTACAAAGGAGGTACCGAAACCAATTGCAATGAAAATAGCCGAAAATCCTATAAGGAAAAAGATTGTATGTAGAAGACTCCGCTTTTGCAGCATTGCATTTTCAGTTTTTAACTCCCCTACAGACATTCCTGTTATGTATGATAGAAATGCAGGGTATAGCGGTAAACAGCACGGTGAGATAAAACTTAGAAAGCCCGCACCCAAAGCTAAAAATATATTTACGTCAGTCATATTAACACTCCCACTATAGTCGATACTCCTTCATTTTAACAAAACTTACCCCTAAAAGATAATGATTAACATGAATATTTTGTGTCTGTAGAAGCGAATACACATTTCATCCAACTACCTTCTATGTTTCTATTAATTTCCAACATTATATGGATATTTTTTTACAAATATCTTTGTATTTATTCCCATCTTAGGTTATACTAGTAAAACATTGGTAGAGGATTTCCTATCAATGTTTTGTTTTCTATTTTTGGAGTTACTCCGGAAAGGACCACGGCTATGATCAAACAAGACCTCATTGCACTAATTGAAAAAAAACGTGCTGAATTAATCCAAGTCGCGGTCACCAACGGCCTGACTTCCTCCATCGCAATTCGCTATAGCCAGGAATTAGACCATCTTTTAAATGAATATAATCGACAGTATATAAAGAAAACCCGCCGAGTGGCGAGTCTCTAGTGAAAAATCCTGGCAAATTGCCAGGATTTTTTCTTAATGCAACACATCTTCTAAACCTTCGACGGCTCCATTTTGTAATAGGAACATTTTATGGTATAGCCCCCCAAGCGCCAACAGCTCTTGATGCGTTCCTCTTTCTACAATTTCCCCTTGGTGCAAGACGAGAATTAAGTTAGCGTCCTGAATGGTTGATAACCGGTGGGCTATGGCGATCGTCGTCCGCCCTTTCCTCATTTTCGCAAGAGCAGTTTGAATGGCTTCTTCTGTTTCGGTATCAATATTAGCAGTTGCTTCATCGAGGACAAGTATCTTTGGATTCGCTGCAATCGTCCTTGCAAAGGCAATCAATTGCCGCTGTCCACTAGATAAAGTAGATCCCCTTTCCACCACTTTATGATTATAGGTATCTTCCAGCTTTTCGATAAACGTATGCGCCTGAACAAAGTTAGCTGCTTCCTCCACTTGCTCATCTGTTAAATGATGATTATGAAGCGTAATATTGTCTCTTACGGTTCCGTAAAATAAAAACGGATCTTGGAGTACAAGCCCCATTTTATCTCGTAATTCATCCTTTGAAAAACCTCGAATGGATTTACCATCAATTAAGATATCGCCATTCTCATATTCATAAAATCTCATTAATAGATTAATAATCGAACTTTTCCCACTTCCCGTATGTCCAACGAGCGCCACGGTTTCCCCGGGATTAGCTGTAAAGGATATATTTTTTAATACATCTCTCTGTCCATCGTAAGAAAAGGTTAAATTCTTAAATTCAATTCTTCCCTCTTCAATCGATAGAGCACTTTTTTCACTTTGTGCCGGTGCCAGTTCTTGTTTATCCAATATTCTAAAAACACGTGCCCCAGCCACAATGGCTTGCTGATATAACGATAATCTCATCATCATATTATTGACTGGTTCGAAGAAACGCTCCAAGTAATTGACAAACGCGTATAACACACCGATTTCAACCGGACTGTTCAATGAAGTGATTCCAAAATAATTTAAGACAATGATTAATCCTAAAATGAAAATCAAATCGACTGCCGGACGCAGCAATAATCCGTCAATCTTAATATTTTTCATACCCGCGTTATAGTGCTTTTCATTAATGTCTTCGAACTCTTTGCGAAGTCTCTTTTCCTGACGGAATACTTGAATAATACTCATCCCCTGCAGAGATTCACTTAGCTTCGCATTTAATTGGCTGAGTCTTTCTCGCATATCCAAATAAAAACGAGAACTAAATTTACGGTATAAACTCATGACCAGTAGAATTAATGGTATAAAAATCAGACAGAACAACGCCAATTTTACATCCAAAATAAACATGGTTATGAAAATACCAGTCAGTAAAAATCCGCTTTGGATAAAGGTCGAAAGTACGGTAACAAACATATCTTTAATCGCTTCTGTATCGTTAGTAACCCTAGAAACGATACTTCCTGCCGGTGTTTGGTCAAAATATTTTAAACCTAGTGACTGCACTTTTGAAAAGATATCAACCCGCAGTTGTTGGATAATCTTTAAAGCAATCTCCTGAAACTTCACTAATTGAAAAAATAATAATGCGGATTTTACAATTTGAATTCCAAGATAACTAACCCCAAGAATCACCAAAGGCTGAAACACTAAATTTCCTGGTGTTAAGTAATCGTCAATAAAAATCTTAACGAGAATCGGAGATGCTAACTCTCCTAATGTTGTTAATACTAGAAGACAGAATGCTAGAATTAATTCTTTTTTATGTGGTTTCGTATAGGATAGCAGGCGATATAAAATCCTTTTTTGTTCTTTTTCAGTCAGCTGTGCTGTTTCATCTATTTTAATGTCCTCCATGCTCTACCAACTCCTCTAGCTGCTGACGTAAATACATTTCCTTATACCACCCACCGCTTGCCATAAGTTCTTCATGCGTTCCTCTTTCAATGACCTCGCCATTATCTAGAACTATGATTAGATTTGCGTGTTGGATGGCACTTAGACGATGAGAAGTAATGATCGTTGTTTTCCCCTCACGATTTTTCCTTAGTGAGGAAAGAATGGCTTCTTCCGTTTTTGCATCGACGGCTGATAGTGAATCATCCAGTACCAGTACTTCTGGGTTCATTAGCAGTGCACGTGCAATCGAAATTCTTTGTTTCTGGCCGCCTGATAGTGAAACTCCCCTTTCACCTACAACGGTTTGATAGCCTTCTGTAAATTGAAGAATATCTTCATGTATATTGGCAAGCTTAGCTGCGCTGTATATTTCTTCTTTAGCTACATACGGGTTCGTAAAGGCAATATTCTCAGCGACACTTGCAGAGAATAAGAAATGATCCTGAGGTACATAGCCAATGGCTTCACGCAGTTTTTCCAGCTTATATTCTTGAATGGTATGACCTCCGAAGATAATTTTCCCTTCATAGTCTTCAAATTCACGAATAAGAAGCTTTAACAGCGTCGTTTTACCAGCACCTGTTTTCCCTACAATTCCGAGTGTTTCACCTCTATTAAGAGTGAAGGAGATATCCTTTAACATGGGTTCTTTTTCACCAGGGAAAGTGAATTTCTCAATATCATAGGTGATCCCGCCGCTAGGCACTACCTCTAAAGCATCACTTGTGTCTGAAATGTCTGACTTTTCACGAAGCAATGCTGTTACACGGTCATAAGAAGCCCGACCGCGTTCAACGATGTTAAATAACCAGCCGAATGCCAACATCGGCCAGATTAAAAGTCCTAAGTAGGTCGTAAAGGCAATTAACTCACCAATCGATAATTCTCCTGCCAACACATAGTTCGAACCAAAGGTAATCGCTAAGAAAAACGATATACCGACTATGATGGAAATAGTAGGATCATATAAAGAATCTATTTTTGCTACGACGATGTTTTTTTGTACAACATCTTCGGATTGCTTTCTGAAATCCTCAATGTCTTCTTTTTCCTGCCCAAACGTTTTTATAACCTTGATCCCTGAGATACTTTCCTGTGTTTTATCATTCAAATCAGAGAAGGCTTCTTGTGCTTTGTGAAAGGTGCGGTGGAGCATGGTGCCAAACCAATTTGTAAGCACTGCCATAAAAGGCATCGGTATTAAACAAATCAACGTTAATTTCCAGCTGATCGTAAATGCCATGGCCAGAATAACGAATCCACCTGTTGATAGAGAATCTACTAACGTTAGGACTCCCGCACCGGCTGTTTGTTGAATAGCTTGTAAGTCGTTCGTGGCATGTGCCATTAGATCACCAATCCTACGTTTCTGATAAAACGATGGTGACATATTGGTAAAGTGCTGATATAAGCGATTGCGTAACTGTTTGCTAAGTTTAACCGCTGAACCAAAAATCATGATTCTCCAAAAATACCTCAATACATACATTCCCAGTCCGGCAGCTACTAATACGAGCATCCACTCAAGAAGCAAGCCTTTGGTCAACGTACCTTCATTAATATGGTCGGCTATAACGCCGATTACCTTTGGCGGCACGAGTTGAAGCAGCGCTACAAACAGTAATATAAATGTTCCTGATATGTATGCTTTTTTCTCTTGCTTAAAAAACCAGCCTAATTCTAAAAATACTCTCATAATTCTTCCCCCGAAAAATAATTGACCTAATCCTGTTATTATTTTAAAAAAATCATTTCACCTCACCCGATGGTATATTTTATCAAATATTAGTAAAATAATAAAGATTTAGAACTTATTTCCATGTATAAAAAAAGCACTCATCTTAATGAGTGCTTGGACATGATTATTTTGTTGTTTGTTTATCTGCTTCTGCTACTTTTTCTTCGGCAGATTTTTTTAACCCTTCAACTTCAGCTTCGATTTCATCAGGAATAAACTTCACTCTGTTTATATAATTAACGATTACCTGATAATCGGTTTTCATCGCTGTCAAATCAGCCGGATCATACGTCTTTGTTTGATTTTCATTATTTTTAATAAATGCTGATGCTATATAATAGAAGTCTTTTTGCGATTCAGTTTTTAAAGAAACTGTCTCTGTGATTACTTGGTCATACTTTTTTTCTACGATTAATTTACTAAACTTTTCATCTTCAGCGGTTAACTCTCTTGTATTTGCCTTTTCTTCTTTAGCCGCATTTGTACCCTCTTCTGTTTTCTTTTCTTCAGGAGTAGCGGTCTCTTCTTTTTCTTGCGTTCCGCACGCGGTTAAAGCTAGAAGTAAAATTAAAATAAGTGATAAAACTTTTTTCATTTAAAATGCCCCTTTATCTATGTAGTTGATCTTAGCGTAACTATTA
>JAPSKD010000301.1 GCA_031177865.1 Bacillus sp. (in: firmicutes)
CTTACTAAGGAGGCGTGTTTAGTGAAATCGATTGGAATCTTAGGCGTAGGTCAAGCAGGTGGGAATATAGCAGAAATTGCATCAGCCTTGAATTTTCAAACAGCTCTAATTAATACGAATCAACGTGATGGGGTTGTTAATACCCGGGTAGAAAAAAAGTTTTTTGTTCCAGGCTATAATGGGGCAGGTCAAGAGCGTTCTTTAGGATTACGGGCGCTTCAAGAAAACTATAAGGAGATCATTGAATTTGTCAACAGTTCCTTTAAAAACATCAAGCTTCTTTTAGTCGCTTTTTCAACCGACGGTGGCACGGGTTCTGGGATGAGTCCGATGTTAATTGATCTGTTAATTGATCAGTTGCCTGGTATCAAGGTCGGGGCGATTGCGATTATACCTGAACGAAATGTATTAGCGGGGAATCGCATTAATACCGCGGAGTGTATCGAAGAACTTTCCAATATTGAAGGCATTTCTTCAGTTTTCCTAGTCGATAATGATCAAATGCGTAAACTGAAACCACAATCAAGTAAACACGAAATTTACCTAGCTGCTAATCTTCAAGCCATAGAGGCCATTAACCATCTTCTGAAAATCACGAAGAAGAGTTCATTCTTTGGCAATTTTGATGAAACAGATTTAATGAATATCCTTGGATCCAGAGGCGTAACGATTATCTCTTCCGCTCCGATTACGGACGCGAAAAATACATCCGAGGTCTCAAAGAAAGTGCAGGTTTCTTGGGAGAACTCGATTTTCTGTCCTGTTGAATCACAGGGGGTAATCCGAGCTGGGCTTATCTATGAGGGACCAGAGAACATTTCGAAATTAATTAATGTACCCTCCATCTTTGAAAGAGTGGGGGAACCGCTGCAATTATTTGAAGGAACGTACATCACAGAATCTGACCCTACGATCACAACCATTCTTGCTGGACTATCCTTCCCAACTCGCCGGATGCTCTCCGTAGAAGAATCCTTAGAAAAGAATAAAGAGCGATTACAGAACCTCGTGAAAAAGGAAAATACTCAAAATTACGAGTCTGGTATCCGTTGGGCATCCAACTTAAAACTGATAAAACAGGAAAAAAAGCCAGTGTCTATTACTTCCAAGTTAAATAAATATCAGAAGTAAATGAATCTCATTCCGTATTTAAAATGAATGTAGAGTAAAAGGAAACACATGTGGAAGAACCTATCCGATGTGTTTCCTTTTTTTATGTTTTAATTTTTTAAAGATTAGCCCTATTTTAATGCTTTCAAAAATATATTTTTGCCAATTATCAGAATATTATTGACAGAAGTAAATAATGTAATTTATACTTTAGTTAATCGATTAACTAGAAGTTGGTGAACAATTTGAAGAATCCTACATTAAAAGAAGTAGCAAGTCTGGCTCAGGTTTCCACTGCAACCGTATCAAATGTCATTAACAACACAAAACATGTAAGTGAAAGCGTGAAGAAACAAGTTTTCGATGCAATGGAAGCGCTTAATTATAAACCGAACGAGATTGCTAAGAGTCTAAGGGTGAAACAATCGCGTTTAATCGGGATATTAATTTCTGATATTTCCAATGACTTCATATCAAAAGTTGTAAAAGGCATTGAAAACACATTATCCGAAATAGGATATAATGTGCTTCTCTGTAGTACTGATTCTGATTTTGAAAAGGAAAAAGAATATCTTAATGTATTCATGGGGAAAAGGATTGATGGATTAATCATCTCATCCTCCGGAACGGGTGATTATGAACATTATGAGGATTTAATAAAAGCCAAGGTACCTGTAGTATTTTTAAATCGCTGTCCAGATCATTTACCTTCCAATATGGTCATGACCAATAACATTAAGGGGGCCTATATTGCTACTGAACATCTAATCAAACATGGTCATAAAAAAATAGGCATTATTACAGGACCGCTGCATTTTAGTACTGGTCGTGACCGCTTTATAGGGTATCAAAGAGCACTTGATGATTATGGTATTCCTTTTAAAAAAGAGATTGTATTGGAAGGTTGTTTCAATATTGAAAGCGGTTACGAACTAACAAAAAAATTATTTGAAGAAAAAATGGATCTAGAAGCCCTATTTATTTCCAATAATTCTATGTCTCTAGGGGCCTATAAGTATATTAAAGAACAGGGTATTAAGATACCAGATGAAATTGCCATTTATGGTTACGATGACCCGGAGTGGGCGGATATTGTTGATCCACCACTATCAGGTATTAAACAACCAGCGTATCAGTTAGGGGTATATGCGGCAAAGAAAATCGTAGATACCGTCCAAGGTAATTGTACAGAAACAAGAGGCATCAAGTATTTAGATCCAGAAATGGTTGTTAGAAAATCTTGTGGGTGCTAAAATATTGGTTTTTAATCGTTTAACTTATTTTTTTATATTTTTTGTTAAACGATTAACTATATATTTTCAATAATGAAAAGGGTGGGTTAACGGATGAAAATTGCAGTTGGGGGAGATCATGCAGGTTTTCCATTGAAAGGGTATGTGATTGAGGTATTAAATGATTTAGGTCATGAAGTAACGGACTGTGGCAGTTTTGATCCAAATCCGATTGATTTTCCGGATATTACAAAGGTTGTTTGTGAAAAGGTTCGAAGAAATGAGGTAGAAAAAGGAATTCTCGTATGTGGAACAGGAGTGGGAGCTTCCATTGCAGCTAATAAAATTCCTGGGATTCGTGCCTCTGTTTGTCATGATATCTATTCATCACACCAATGTGTAGAGCATGATGATGTAAATGTGATGTGTATAGGTGCTCAAATTATTGGTCCTGCGTTAGTAAAAGAATTAGTGGATTCTTTTCTAACGGCGGAGTTCAGCACAGCTGTAGAATTTAGAAGAAGAGTTGAGAAGCTTGCATTAATGGAAAAGGAATATGCCAAAGAGTTAATAGAAGTTAATAAAAAATAGGGGGATGAGATTATGAATATGAAGAAGGCGCTTACTCTTGTTTCAAGTTTACTATTGACAGCTAGTTTGGCAGCGTGTGGTGAATCTCAGGATACTTCAAAACAATCAAACTCAACTTCTAGTAATGAAGAGGTAATGAACATCAAACTTGGGCACGTTACCAATGACCAATCTGCAATACATAAAGGCTCCATCAAGTTTAAAGAATTGGTTGAGGAGAAATCGGATGGGAAAATGATCGTAGAAGTCATCCCAGGTGGACAGCTCGGAAGTGAAAAAGACCTAATTGAAAGTACCCAAATTGGAACGATACAAATTACGATTCCTTCTGCAGCCGTTCTTTCAAACTTCGTTCCTAAAGCATCTGTTCTAACTTTACCTTATGTAATTGATGGGAAAAATGAACGTGAGAAATACAAAACATTTGTAAAGCTTGCTAAAACAGAGGCTTATAAAGAAATTGGAACACAGGCAGAAACCGTTAATTTAGTAGCATTTCCCGAAGCTGTGTGGTGGGTGGGGGATCGTCATTTAACTACAGCTGAAAATCCTGTTAAGAAACCAGAAGATATGAAGGGCTTGAAGGTTAGAACACCTGATGCGAAGGCACATACAGAGCCTTTTAGAATTATGGATGCTAACGTAACTCCTATGAATATCGCTGAAGTATATATGTCTCTGAAAACTGGAACGATTGAAGCTCAAGAAAATTCGATTAATCAAATTTATACCAATAAGTTTTATGAAGTACAAAAGTATGTTAACCTTACTGGTCATATGACGCAGAACGAACTACCCGTTGTAAGCAAACAATGGTTTGATAGTTTAAATGATGAACAGAAGAAAATTATCACTGATGCAATGAATGAATCTGGAGAATATATGTCCGAGCTGCAGTTAACGGCTAACGAAGAAGAATTAGAGATTTTAAAAGAAAATGGAATGGAAGTTGTAGAAGTTGATATCGAAGCGTTTAAAAAAACAACAGCCGATACGTATAAATCTTTTGAGGATCAAGTTGGAAAAGATTATTACGAAAAAATCATCGCCGCTCAAGAGTAAAAACATTCACTATTTGGAGTGATGGAATAATGAAAAATATGAAGTTTTTAATTAATATTGAGGAAATTTTTAGTTGTATCTTCTTTATCATTATGTGTATCTCTGTCGCTCTTGGAGTTTTTGCTCGATTTTTTGAAATTGCTTTAGTATGGACCGATGAATTGGCAAGGTATACGTTTATTTGGTCCGTACTCCTAGGCACCGTCGTAGCCTTTAAACACAAAAAGCATATTGTCATAGATTTAGTAGGTAATTTTTTTCCTAAGACCATACGACTAATCGTGCATATACTCATCCATGTGGCCTTACTCGCCTTATTTTTCACCCTAGTCCTATACGGATGGAATTTAACTCTACAAACCTGGAATGTACCAACTACCAGTTTACAGATTCCAACAGGACTTGTTTATCTGTCCGTTCCATTATCTAGCTTTCTGTTAATTATTTATACTATTAAAGAACTATATCTGACTACAATCAAAAGGGTTAGCAATCCGTTATAGGAAGGAGAACAATGTTATGCTGATTATCCTTATAATTTCTTTATTGGTTCTCCTTCTAATAGGTGTCCCAGTTGGATTCTCGTTAATCGGATCATCATTAATCGCGATATTGGTACAAGATACTATTCCATTAGAGGCGATTCCTCAAAGACTTGCTCTAGGGCTAGATTCATTTCCAATGCTTGCAATTCCACTGTTTATTTTGGCTGGGACTGTCATGGAGGCAGGCGGAATTACGAAACGTCTAATCCATTTATCAGAAGTATTAGTTGGACATATTAGAGGAAGCTTAGCTCATGTTTCCGTTGTATCTAACTTGTTTATGAGTGGGGTATCAGGATCAGGGGTAGCGGATGCAGCTGCAACTGGTTCTGCCTTGATTCCTACTATGGTTAAACGAGGATATGGGAAAGGGTTTGCGGCTGCCATCTTAGGGGCTAGCGCAACGGTAGGTCCCATCATTCCCCCAAGTATTCCGATGATTATCTATGGCAGTCTTGCGGGTGTATCTATAGGTAAGCTGTTTTTAGGAGGAGCCATTCCTGGTTTAATGATGAGCGCTTCCTTAATGATCGTTTCCTATTTTATAGCCAAAAAAAGAGGGTTTGAAAAAAGACAACGAGCAAGATTTAAAGAGATTCTCTTAGCATTTAAAGAAGCATTCTGGGCGCTTCTCATGCCAGTCATTATCGTTGGAGGGATTTTCTCAGGATTATTTACTGCAACTGAATCAGCAGTCATTGCTGTAATCTATTCTTTGATCATTGGATTATTTGTTTATAAAGATTTAAAGATTAGGGAGTTGCCAAAGAAAATTCTCGAGACCGTAACGATGTCTTCTTCAATCGGTATCATTATTGCAGCTTCTGCACCGTTTGCTTGGGTGCTCGCTTATGCGCAGGGTCCTGCAAAAGTATTGACCATGTTCCAGAATGTTGCCAGTTCTACTATCGTAGCTATGTTGTTACTGATGTTTATCCTATTAATTTTGGGATGCTTTCTGGATGGAATGGCCATTATCATCATCACCACTCCAGTCATCATGCCTATACTAGCTCAATTTGGTATTGATCCCTTGCACTTTGGAGTAATTTTAGCGATTAACGTTATGATTGGAACAATTACACCACCAGTAGGTACGATTATGTATGTAGCGTTAAGTATCGCGAAGTGTTCCGTTGTTGAATTTTCAAAAGAAATATGGCCATTTTTATTAGTGCTAATCGCACTACTTGTAACCTTTGCTTTAGTTCCAGAAATCGTCCTCTATTTACCAAATTTATTGATGAAATGAAAAAGGGACCGCACTGGTCCTTTTTCTTATCATAGTAAAAGGATAGGTGAATGAAATTGAAAAAGCCAAGAATTACTGTTTTAGGGAGTATAAACATGGATCTTGTGACGATCACTGAAAAAATGCCACAACAAGGGGAAACGATCACAGGTCAAGCATTTTCAACCTTTCCTGGTGGGAAAGGAGCGAATCAAGCAGTTGCTGCAGCCAGGCTGGGAGCAGAGGTTTATATGCTTGGAAAACTTGGGAATGATCTATTTGGAAAGAAACTAAAAGAAATATTAACT
>JAPSKD010000302.1 GCA_031177865.1 Bacillus sp. (in: firmicutes)
TAACTCTGCGTTCGGAAGATGCTCTAATACTGCTAAACTCGATTCACGAGGAACAAACTGATCTTCATAGCCGTGAATTAATAGAACCGGCTGCTTCATACGACGCAATGCACTTGGTGGAATCGTCAATTCATGAGGCATTGTCGCAAATAAGGATGGGTATAGTTCTCTGGTTTCTGGCTTCATAATATTTTCATAACGCGTTTGAACAATTTCCTCCAGCTGCTCTTCTACAACCGATTCATCATACATAAACCACGTAATAAGATTACGAAAAGCTTGAATGGTTGGATCCTTGAAGAATTGAGTCATACGTACAATTTCAGGTGACGGGCCATTCTTGCCGCCTCCTCCACCACTGCCCATTAAAACGACTTTTTCAAATCGAGATGAATCATACATTAGCGCATTTAGAGAAACTACGCCCCCCATTGAATTTCCAATTAAGCTTGCTTTTTCAATGTTATTGTAATCCATTACTTCAAGGATTTGCTCAACACGTGCAGTAGTCCACTGCCAGAAAGTTAATTTTGTGTTTTCCGGTAAATCTGTATTACCAAAACCAATCATGTCAATCGCAATTACATGAAATCGATTGCTTAATTCATTTAATACTCGACTCCAGTTTGACTCCGAGTTCGCTCCGGGACCTGAACCATGTAAAAATATTAATGTCTTCTCGTTTTCTTTTCCTCCTTCACAATAATAGCTATTAAACTTACCTGTCTTAACTTTCTTTGTTTCATAATTGCTCACTATCATCTTCACCTCTTAAAATTTTATTTACATGCATGTTTCGTATTTTCATAATAATTCAAAAATTAAAACAATATAATATCAATTTCCATTGTTTTTATAGTATTAAACATTAATTTTCATTGTTTTTTGAATTTTTAGAATATATAGTGGTTATATAAAAGGAGTGAGTATAGTGGAAAATAACAAAACGTTCCATTCTTCTGATATTATCTTCTCTTCTGAGGGCTTTGGTTTACTTCGTAAAACGCTTTACGAAAATATTGGAGAAAAGAGGGCTAAAATATTATTATTGCAATTTGGATATAAGCTTGGACGAGAAAAGGCATTAGAATTAATGCAATATTTCTCTGATATGAAGGAATTAATTCGTTGGGCTCCTCTAACACATATTAATTTAGGACATGTGTCAAAGGTAGAAACTAATGGATCTTCCATAATCAATGAAAATGGCGAAATTATTTTTATTGATTCAATAGGTAAATGGTTTGACTCTTTTGAAGCAGATTTACATACTCATTATCATGGAGAATCTAAAACATGTGCTTGTCACATTTTAAGCGGCTATGCTAGCGGCTATTTATCGGAGATATATCAAATGGATATTTATGTAGTGGAACAATCATGTAAAGCTATGGGCTATCCACATTGTACTTTTGAGGTAAATACGAAAAAACAATGGCTGCAAATAAACCCTTCTATTCTTAACGAATTCGATCACCAAACAGTAGCCGAAGAACTTGAAATCACATACGATAAGCTATTAAGTCAAAAACAATTGCTCGACAAGGTGACCAATTATCATAGCCAGCTAACCGAATGTGTAGCGAAGAAAAATAGCTTACAGCACGTATTAACCACAGCCTATAATATTTTAAACATCCCAATCATCATTAAACAAACAAATGATAAAACAATTGCCCTGAAGGGGATTGATGAAACGATTTATACTAATCTATTGAAGCAAGCACCTAAGCCAGTAACAATTAGTAAACATAATGAAACTATCTTTGTAAAATTAGGTGGAATGTATAAAATGACAACCCCTATCTATTTAGATAATAGGGTTTATGCTACCTGTTCATTCCTTTATGAAAATGCCCAATCTTTAGATGAGAATGATTATTTATTTTTAGAGCGCTTATCTATCACTTGTGCTCTTTGTTTTTTAAAGGAGAAGATTAGTTTTGAGACAACTGAACGGTTAAAAATATCGATTTTAGATCGTCTTATTTATATGAAGCACGAATCTGAAGAGGATTTCAAAACGCATTTCCGTCTTTTAACAGACAAGATGGAGGAACCTTACGCAAGCCTAGTAATACGTTGTAATCATAAAAAGGATACCTATTTACCAATTGACTACTATGATCAATTGCTTCAATTTTCACAGATATTTAAACTACACTATTTAAATGCACTTTTCAGCATATCCAACCAGGATATTTATGTGCTTTTTAGTACATCTACACATCAGAATATCGAAGAACCCTTACTAAAAATACTTAACCAAATGCAGAAAAATAATCCTGATCTTCACTATACAATTGGAGTTAGCCATCCTTTTACTCAACTCGAGCTCTTCTCCGAACATTTAAAGCAAGCCAAACAGGCAGTTTCATTACCACGTAATAAATCAATTTCATATTATAGTGAGCTTGGACTGCTTGGGGATTTCTTAAATAATATAGATACTGAAACACTTAAGCAAACCGCCTCAAAGCAATTAAAAGATTTACTTATACCCGATCCAAAAATGCAGGAGCTGCTTTATACATTATATATTTACTTAATAAATGGAAAAAGGTTAGAAAAGACAATGCAAGCATTAAACCTTTCGATGGGTGGAATCCAATATCGCATTCGAAAAATCGAGGAAACTATTCAGATAAACTTAAAAGACTCTTATACCACTGCTTATTTATTACTATTAATTGAAGCACTTATTATTATGAAAGAAGTTGAATTTACCTAAGGAAATTTAAGATAAGGTAAGCCTGTGCTTGCTATAGCTTCCCCTTCAAGCAATATTAACGTGATAGAAGACTGTTCAATAAAGAAGGCAGGTTGCCAATAGCAATCTGCCTTCTTTTTTACTTCCCGTTGTTCTTTAACACGTCAACAACCGCTGTCTCACTAACATTTCCAGCAACATCTGTTGCCGTAACTGTTAATAGATTCTTATGTTTTTGCTTTGGCACAGATACCTTAAACTTACCGTTCGCATCTGCTACCACTGTACCTATTTCCACCTTGCCCATCATTACCTTAACACTTGCACCCGCTTCTGTTGTTCCTGTGACAAACGTGTCATTATGAATGACAGGATTGACTTGTGGTGCCTCTGGTGATGTAACATCCATAACCGTTACCACTGTCTCTTCACTAGCATTTCCAGCAGTATCTGTTGCTGTGACTGCAAGCTCAGTTCCGGCTGTTTGCTTTGCGATCTCGATTACAAAGCTGCCATCTTCTATGGCTGTACTTGAACCAATAACGATTCCATCTACTGACACTTCAACTGTTGCACCTGGTTCTGCCGTTCCAGTAACCTGTTTGGATTGGTCAGTTACTTCGTTTACAGAAGGAGCTTCAGGAGCTACGCTATCCTCCACTTCTTCTACGATTCTACCTTCAACGACTGGCGAAACAGGATTGACCTTTTCTAAATAGGAAGTAAACACTTCAAAATCTACAATGTATAACTCTGCGATACGACCTTCGTCCTTCGCCGTTTTAAACATGCTATATCCATCGCCGCCGTCGGCAGTGAAGGCATTCGTAGCCACTCGGTACATTTTATCCGGTTGAAGTGCTTCATAACCATCAGCCGTTAAAGCTTCTACATGCCAGACGCGTTCACCAACCGGTTGTGTTGAGTCGTACTTGAATTTTAGGCCAGATACTTGCATGAATCCACCTGCACCAGGTGCGCTCACACTGTGCTCTAAGG
Organism: Bacillus sp. (in: firmicutes); assembly: GCA_031177865.1. GTDB lineage: Bacteria > Bacillota > Bacilli > Bacillales > Cytobacillaceae > Neobacillus. Next base: position 3,710 of record JAPSKD010000302.1, read on the forward strand.
CAGCGAGAATTTCTTCTCCGGTTAGGTCAAGAGCTACCAAGTTATTACCAAATGGCAGGACCGTTAACACTTCCCCTAACGTGATATCTCCCTGATCGATGGAGGCACGAATTCCGCCGCCATTTTGCATTGCAATATAGGTAGGGATGAACTCATTTGCTTTAGCTGCCATCCCATCGGTAATTAAGTTTCCTAGATTGGTTTCCTTGCTGCGAACATCGTCACGGACTCCATTTAATGCAACTGATGTGCTTCCAACTACTTGTTTTTGTAGTTCTAATAATGGAGCTTTGTACTCCGCCACCTTCGCTTTTGCAGCTTCATCCTCTGCATACTTACTTAAATCCTTTAGTTCGCCAGTGTAATTCGCTATTACACCATTATCATCGAATGTTACATCAAGAACACCAAGATATTTTAAATACTCATTGGCTTGGACAATTAATGTCGGTTCCTCTTTTTCTACAACAACTGGAGCGTCAAGTTTTGTATGGGAGTGACCGCCGACAATCACGTCAATGCCGTCAACCTCTTCTGCTAAATCCAAATCTGGTTGATAACCTAAGTGTGATAAAGCAATAATTTTGTCTACACCTTGTGCTTCGAGCATATCAATTGTCTCATTAGCTTTTTCGACTGCGTCTTCAAACACAATATTATCTCCAGGATTCGCTAGGAATGCTGTATCTTCCGTTGTTAATCCAAAGATACCTACCTTTTCTCCATCTACTTCTTTAATAATCGCTGGGAAGATTTCTGCTTGTTCATTCGTTCCACCGATTGAGTTATTGAATAACGGCCCTAATTCAGAATCGTTTGTCATGTTTATGTTGGAAGACACAATTGGGAACTCAGCCTGCTTAATAAAGTTCGCTAGTGTCGCCGAATCCTTATCAAACTCATGATTTCCAAGTGTCATGGCATCAAAGCCTAATTGATTCATAAAATACAAGTCTGCTAGACCTGAATACTGTCTGAAATATAATGTTCCTGAGAACACATCCCCTGCGTTTAACAATAGGCTATTTTCCTTCTCGGAACGTAATTCGTTCACAGCTGTAATCAATCGCGGGAATTGCTCTACATATGCATGTGTATCGTTTGTATGAAGAAGTGATAGCGTAAATGGTCCTTCTTCTACGGCAAGATCTAATTGAGCCACAAGTGCATCATGATCACTAGCGCGTCCGTGCTCTTCCATATATGGAGAGTTAAAGTTCACAATATCTAGTGTCGCTGCCTCTGCTAAGTTATTAGATACTAGAATATGATCCAACACTTGTGCATTCCCCTGATAGTTATATGTGTATCTTTCAGAAGCAGGCAATGTTTCAACTAAGTTCGTTAAGTCATCACCTTTTAATGCTGCTAGTGGTGCAGAAAACTCAAAATCGTTTATGTCACCTAATACCACGACATTGGCGTCTTCATTCTTTTCTTTTACATCAGAGACAAAGTTATTAACAATGTTCGCAATTTGCACACGTTGTGCTTCACTTTCAAGGTGTGGCGGTTGATTTTTTCCAAATAAAGGCTGATCTCCGCCTTTTGAGTTGAAGTGATTGTTAATCACAATGACTTCTTCACCTTGGAAAGTAAACTCAGCTGCAAGTGGCTTTCGGCTGCTGTTGAATGCAGCATTTGTTGGGTCAATGCGGCCAGGGTTTAATGTTAAAGAACCATTTTCATAAGCAACTGCACTTGTGGCATCTCCCTTTGGTGCCTCGTTTAGCGTTACACGTTCAGGATTGTATAGATAACCTACACGGATATTTCCACCTGGTACTCCACCGTCTTCTCCATCAACTGGAGCGATTTCTGTCCAAGCATACGTCGGTCCGCCAAAGCCTTTGATCGCATCACTAAGTGCCTTGTAGTTTGCGTCTGCTTTGACAACACCGTTATTCGTTTCCCCGCTTTCATCAAGCACCTCAACAAGACCAATGATATCCGGAGAGCCCAGGTTCTCGACCATTGATTTTGCCAGCTTATCGCGTTTTACAGTATCTGAAGCTGCGAAGTTTTCGATATTGTAGCCTGCGATGGTTAGTTTGTCATCTTCTTTTTGAATCGTCGTAACTTCATTCGCTCTTTCACGTTCTACCAGTTCAGGTAAATCAGCTGCTTTTGTGAGAATCTTAAAGTTACTAAACGTATAGCTAACCACTCCTGTGACTGTACCATTAAATGAATCACCCGCTTTTGTTACAAAGCTGCGATCATCAAGCTGAAGAAGCATTTTCTCAGGATTTTGATTTTCTTTTGTTAATAGAGGCGTTCCTTCTTTTGTATATGCTTTACCATCTACTGGACCAGTAATGACAGGTACTTCACCATATTTCTGTGGACCTGTTACCGTCGGAT
>JAPSKD010000303.1 GCA_031177865.1 Bacillus sp. (in: firmicutes)
AACCCCTCGCTTATGGGCTGAAAGTTTATTCGCAAATCTGGGAGCTTGATGATGAGGTGACTTCCCCTTTTAAGCCGATCGATATAATTAAAAGCAGCTGCAAATATTTTGGATCAAGCTATGAAGGTTGATTGGCTATGGAAGAACTAAATAAATAGACGTCCTAGCTATAGTAGTCTATTTCTTTAATCATTAATTCGTTGTTTTTGTAATCAATGTGGATTTGTTCGATAAGTGAATCGATTGTATTTTTCTTTTCATTCGTCTCTAGGTTTTGCCAATTTCTTCGTATATCTTTAAGTACTTTAATTATTTCTTGCTGATCATAACTTAAATCATCAACTTGTGTAGCCTTGAATATGGATAAGTGTTCCTTTAATCTTTCTTCCTCAGCTTTAGCTTCTTTCATTCTTTCCTTGAAATCTTCATAACTCATGGCATCGTCATCATCGGCCCATGCATATTGCCACTTCTTTTTTCTTCGTTCGATTTTTTCTAATTCTTTTTCTAAATAAGCTTTATCTAAACTGTTCGGTGAAGAATGATTTTCATTGAGGGTGTTTTCAGCAGCTGAGGCACTTTCTTCGATGAAATTACTGAAGTCTTCTTTGCTTATAAAATCCATAAATGCTTCTTCAAGCTTTCTTTCAGACACATTTCTAAACCCTTTACATTCACCTGTTTTCTTTTTTAAGCAGCGGTACTGGCGATATTTACGCACCTCCCCAGAAGATAACTTGCTGGTCGTATAAAACCCAACCAATGAACTTCCGCAGGAGTTACATTTTAACTTTCCCGAAAAAATATACTCACTTGAAACTCTTCTTGGATCAGCAGTTCTTCGAGACACGATAATTTTTTGAACATGGTCAAAGACTTCTGGCTCAATAATAGGATCATGCTTACTTGGGATTACAGTGTCATTCCAGCGGATATAACCTTTGTATAAAGGGTTTTTCAATATTTGCATCAAAGGTTTATCGTTCCAATTGTTACCGGCTTTAGTTTTAATGCCTTTTGAGTTTAGGTATTTGCAGATTCTATTGGCCCCATATCCCTTTAAATACAAATCAAATATTAATTTTATTATATGGGACTCGCTTGTATTTATTGTTAACTTTCCACTAACCAAATCAAGATCATAACCAATTGGCCTAAAATTTAAGGCGTACTTTCCTTGTCTTACTTTTTCGGCAAAGCCAAAGGCAATACGTTCACCCATGTTTTCACGTTCCCATTGAGCAAGAGCTGCTACAATCGTAATAAACATTCTTCCCATTGCTGTTGTGGTGTCATATACTTCAGTTGCAGATTTAAACTTGCAATTATGCTTTTCAAAAACCTCTAATAATTTATATAAATCGAATACCGACCTTGTAAGGCGGTCAAGTCGATATACCAGTACACAATCAATTTTATTGTTTGCTATGTCTTCTAACATTCTTTTTAGCTCAGGTCTATTGGTGTCTTTAGCTGATACACCTTCATCTGCATAAAGTCCTGCCACTTCCCAATCCTGAGAAATGCAAAATGATTTTAACTTTTGTTTTTGAGCAGAGATGGAATATCCTTCTTTTGCTTGTTCTTCTGTGGATACCCTTATGTATATTCCAACTTTCAATAAACTCACTCCTATAAAAAGGGATAAGCACCCTTGAAATTAAAGATCAACAGTAAATCTAATTGCTTTGCCAATGATTCTTGCTGGATAAGTTTTAGATACAACAATTGGTTCAAATGAAGGATTATCAGGCATTAAGATAACTACACCATTTTGTTTCTTAACTCTTTTCAAAGTAGCTTCTGTATCACCGTTAACTAATACTGCAGCGATTTCTCCATTTTCAACTTCGCTCTGTTCTCTAATTAAAACCAGTGATCCATTAGGTATTGTCGGCTCCATTGATTTCCCTTTTGCTTCTAGATAGTAAGTGTTACCGGAAGGAAGTCTTTCTGCAGCTTCGTGTCTATAACCTGAAAAGTTTTCAGCAACGTAAATTGGTTCTCCACAAGCAATGTTGCCTAAGATTGGTACTTTAACTAGTTCTGAAGAAACTGGATAAACATTATCAGGCTTGTCCTCTGTTAGATCTGAACGATATTGTAGACCAAAATAATCAGCCATCATTTGGATTTTATCTACTCTAGGGTATGTTTTTGCATTAACCCAGTTGGATACAGTCATCTCAGGCAAATTTAAATCTTTTGCTAAATCTGTTTGTGTTTTTCCCATTTTCTTTAAATTTTTCTTTATGTTTTTTGACATTATAATTTTTAACTCTTGTGAATTACTCATTTTTCCACGTCCTTTCCTATTTAATATACCGTTTTTCGGTAGAGGTGTAAAGAAATAAAAATACCTTTTTTCCGTATTTTTTAGTACTTATATTATTGACAATACCGTTTAAAGGTATTATATTTGGAATACAACAACAAAGAAGGGAATGACTGACATGTTCCAAATATCTTTAGCGGCTGCCAGAGTTAACGCAAAAATGAAGCAAGCAGAAGCTGCTAAAAAGCTTGGTGTTACTGAGAAAACTCTAGGTGGGTATGAAAGAGGGCAGACCGCAATACCTGGTCATCTTTTGCAAAAAGCAGCCATTCTATACAACATTCCAGCAGACTATATTCGTCTACCGGTTGTAAATGATGGTAAGCACGACGAGGATGATTTTTTTTTGCAAAGTAGTACCTTTTAAAGGTAGGAGATGGTTAACGAATGACAACAATGCCAGATCACATTAAGAAAAAATTACTTATGATTTTTGCTCAAACTAGCGTTCCTCGGATTATCAAAGAGGAGCGCAACAAGCAAAAGGAAAGTTCTGAAAAAACAGCATGAACCTTCTCGAGTTGCTTTATCAAGAAATCATCGGAAATGATTGGTCTAAATTTTTTAGGTGCTTGACCAGGCTGAAAAGCCTTCTCTTTTTACCAACATGGCGAAACTTGATGAACGATAATCGGAATAAAAATTTAGTAGTTGAATAAGGAATGCGAAGTAAATAAAAAAAAGCCCCTATCTATAAGGGAGGCTATGAGTTAGAAAAAAATTTTATAAATGCTGTTAGCAACAATGAATAAAGATTTCATTATTTCCATTCCCAATAAAATATTTCCGCTGGAACATTAAATATAGTCCCATCGAGCTTGTCCCAATCATAACAACCAGTAGAGTGGCAGTAGACATCAGCAGCTGCCGCAACTGCAGTAGGATAGTGACCATAAATCGTGTCATTAATAATTAAAGCCAACATGTTCTCTCGTTTATCGAAGGCAATAATCATTAAACCAATTGGGCTATTATATCGAAACAATTATCCACCTCCTTCCAATTTAATTATAGAGGAAGTAAGGCTCGGGTAAATAGTATTAATTTTTAGGGGGTGAGGTTATGAAAATTCGTGCAGGTGAATGGCTGGCAATGAAGCCGATTGATCGTTTCATGGCAATTTGGAAAAAGGCAGCTGAAGGTAAAAGATAAGGAGGTGATGGGAAGTGAGTAAAAAAGCAAAGCTTGATGCTCTAATTAAGAAATTCCAATCGAAAGGAATAAAAATTGATTGGTGCAGCAGGTTGCCTAGGAAGGTTGTTCATTAAAAAGGAGTTGTTTATATATGAGTGAGATCGAACACCCTGATGTTACAAAAATTGATCGGACTGGTTATGCCAATACGGTAGCCCAGCCGGAGCATTGTGGCATAGATTTTTATGACAACGAAGTTTTAGTCGGTGATTCTATCATTCTTTTACCAAATAGTGAAATGTTGCTTGAAGAAAATTTGGAAGATTACTTGATTGAGCATTTGGAATTTCAATTTATCACAGCAAAATAGACCCCTGCTGCAACAGGAGTCCAAAAAGTAAATATGCATCTTCAGTTTATGGGAAGTTTTACAAAAAATCAACTGGAGGTTAGAAAAATGGCTTATTTCGATAGCAAAGATCGGACTGTTTTCAGTCCACAAACAGAGAAACTGGAACCATTTTATAAAATTCTTGAGCAATACCATCAAACAATCGGTGGAAGCAACCTATTTGATGATCTTGTAGAAACATATGAATATCTGGATTTTGTACTTAAAGAAAAAAAGGAGGAACTTAATAATGAACCAGCTACAAAAAATTGAACTTATGGAAGTTGAAGATGTAACGTCCCTGTCTCCGGAGGAAGCAAAGTTTGAAATCACTGATAAAAACAGTCTTAACTGGGCTTTCCGTAAAGTATCTGCACTAAAGGCACAAGAGAAGGAAATTAAGCAGCTGGCTGATGCAGAACGTGAACGAATCTCTGAATGGGAGCGTAGCGAGCTTTCCACAATTTCTAACAGCCTAGGATTCTTTGAAACTATGGTTGCTGCATATCATGCCAAACAGCTTGAAGAGGATCCAAAGGCAAAAACCATAAGCACTCCTTATGGTAAGTCAAAATCAAGAAAATCTAAGGAAGCACCAGAGAAAGAAAATGAGGAAGCTATCCTGCAGCATGTGATTGAAAATGGCATGGATGATTACATTAAGACAAGCCTAAAGTGGTCTGATCTTAAGAAGGCAGTAAAGATTGTTGAAATTGCCGGAGAGAAAGCAGTTGTGGATGAAAACGGGCAGCTGGTGCCAGGGATGACAGTTAAGCCTGAGTCCATTTCCTTTAGCTTGGAAGTATAAAGAGGGGTGAATTAATTGGATCTTACAAACGGTGCAGATATCACAAAAAGTGAGAAAGCAAAAATCATCATTTATTCCAAGCCAGGCAACGGCAAAACAACGGTTGCTGGATTGCTACCAGGAAAAACATTGGTGCTTGATATCGATGGAACCAGTCAGGTGTTATCGGGTTATGAAAATGTAGATGTTGCAAGAATTGATGGTGATGATCCTCATAACAGTATTTTAATGTTTTTTGCAATCGCAAAAGCAAACATCGGTAAATATGACAATGTATTTATCGACAATTTAACGCATTACCAAAAGCTATGGCTGCTTAAGAAAGGTGAAAACACGAAGAGTGGCATGCCAGAGTTAAAGGATTATGCTCTGCTAGATAACCATCTTTTGAAATTAGTAGAAACATTCAACACTCTGGATGCAAATATTATTTTTACAGCTTGGGAAACAACACGGACCATTACTCACGATGATGGCCAGCAATACACACAATTCATTCCGGACATTCGGGATAAGATTGTTAATCACATTATGGGAATCGTTCATGTTGTTGGTCAATTAGTGAAAAAAGCAGATGGTACTAGGGGATTTGTTCTAGAAGGTAATCAAAGTATTTTTGCTAAGAATCATCTTGATCAGCGTAAAGGTTGCGTGCAAGAAGAATTATTAGTGTCATCCACAAATTAGAAACCAGGGGGAAATAAACAATGTCATTCTTTAAATTTGATGAAGAAAACGCAAGCTCGGGATTTGAATTAGTCGCAGAAGGTAAATATGAAGCCGTAGTTGTGAATGCTGAGGCAGGTTTAACACAAAATAAAAAACCTAAATTGCAGGTCGATTTTGAAATCCGTAGCGATGTGCCACAAAATCACCAAGGTGCAAAGGTTCTTTACAACACATTCACTTTTGAACATGAAGTTGCTGTTCGGATTGTCAATTCATTATTAAAAGCCTGCGGGTTCCCAAACAATCATTCATTTAGCTCTGCTGAGGATATGGCCAAGCAGCTAATTAATAAAAATCTAAAAATCACCGTTAAGCATGAAGAATATGAAAAAGTGGTTGATGGTGAAAAGCAAAAGCGTACAGCTGCAAAAGCAAAATATTACGATGTGTCAGATGTAAATCCAATTATGTCAGCTGGCGCAGTAACAATCGGTGACGATGATCTACCGTTTTAATTAACTGAATAGAGAAGTTGGTTTTGCCCAGCTTCTCTTTTTTATACCCAAATTAGGTAAAAATAGCTTCATTGGAGGGCGAAATGAAAGAAAATCCATACAATTTCAACGAAATCCCTGCCGAATTAAAAGCCCTTCCTCAATGGATTTTATGGCGAAAAGAGGAACGAGGTGGAAAGCCGACAAAGGTG
>JAPSKD010000304.1 GCA_031177865.1 Bacillus sp. (in: firmicutes)
ATTGCCGTTACCAAATATGTCAGTATTGATAGAGCGAATGAAACCTTGGAAGCTGGAATCATAAATTTGGGTGAAAACCGAGATGACGGGCTTTTAAAAAAGTGGGAAGTTTTAGGGGACAAGCCTACTTGGCATTTTATTGGAACCCTTCAGACTCGCAAAGTTAAAAATATTATTGATAAGGTAGAATATATCCACTCTCTAGACCGAATTTCGTTAGCAGAGGAAATTAATAAACGGGCAGTGAAAAGGATGAAATGCCTTGTCCAAGTGAATGTTTCACAGGAAGAATCAAAGCATGGTCTAGCCCCTGAGGCTGTATTAGATTTTATTAAAGACCTACGCCCGTATGAGAATATTAGTATTGAAGGTTTAATGACAATGGCTCCATTCACGGATGATGAAGAACAGCTTCGAACCTGTTTTCGAAAGCTAAGGGAGCTCCGTGACCAAATAAAGAATTGTAATCTAGAGTATGCCCCTTGTACAGAGCTTTCTATGGGGATGTCAAATGATTTTGAAATCGCGATAGAAGAGGGAGCAACCATGGTCAGGATTGGAACTGCACTTGTCGGTGTGGCTGGTGAGGAGGAATAAAATGACGATTAAATCGAAATTAAAAACATTTTTCTTTTTAGACGATGACTACGATGATAATAATCAAGATGACTATGAAAAGGTTGAACCCATAAAGCCTCAAAAACAGTCTGTGAAACCTCAAAATGTTGTTAGTTTGCAGAGTGTCCAAAAGGCTTCAAAAGTAATTTTAGTAGAGCCAAGAGTATATGCTGAAGCGCAGGATATCACCGACCATTTAAAAAACCGCCGTGCAGTTGTGGTAAATCTTCAGCGGATTGGTCATGAGGAAGGAAGACAAATCGTCGATTTTTTGAGTGGAGCTGTATATGCATTAGGCGGAGACATTCAAAAAATAGGATCGAGTATCTTTTTATGTACTCCTGATAATGTTGAGATTTCTGGTAATATATCTGAATTAGTAAAGGAACAAGAATTTCAAGATACGAGGTGGTAAAAAGAAATGGATATTATTTTTAACGTTTTGGTCCAATTACTTGGAATATATAAATGGATGCTTATCATCTATATCCTTTTATCTTGGTTCCCAAATATGAGAGACTCTCAGATAGGAGCAATTCTAGGTAAATTATGTGAGCCATTTCTAGAACCTTTTAGAAGGATCATTCCACCTTTTGGCATGATGGATCTTTCTCCTTTAGCGGCTTTCTTTGTATTATCTTTTGCCCCGTATGGCTTAAGGGTATTGCAAAACCTAATTTCTTAATTTAACCTATCCGGTCTACAGGAGTTAAACATGAATATTTATCAGCATTTTCGCCCGGAGGAACGGGAATTTATTGATCAAGTATTACACTGGAAAGATTATGTTGATTCCAGCTATACAGCCAAGCTTACCGATTTTCTGGATCCAAGAGAGCAGCATATTTTAAAAGTCTTAATAGGTGAAAATGGAAATATAAAGTATCAGCTTTTTGGCGGGATACCTGGAAGTGAAAGAAAAAGAGCATTAATCATGCCGGACTACCTGATTCCAACTGAAGATGAATTTCAGATTAATCTCTTTGAAATCGACTATCCTATTAAGTTTGTTTCAATCGAACACCCCCAGGTTCTAGGTTCACTCATGTCTCTCGGATTAAAACGTGGGAAATTTGGCGACATCTTAATGAAAGATGGACGTGTACAGTTTTTCGCTTCGCAAGAAATCAGTGACTATATTAAAAATAACTTAGAATCAATTGGCAAAGCTTCTATACGATTAAAAGTGCTGGCTCTGGAAGAAGCCATAACGACGGATGATTTGTGGATGGAGCAGGTTATCACTGTTTCCTCCTTAAGGCTCGATACAATTATTTCTGGTATTCATAATATCTCAAGGCAAAAATCACAGCTTTTTTTTCAACAAGGATTAGTAAAGGTGAACTGGACAACTATTGAAAATGTTTCTTTTGAATGTGCGGCAGGTGATTTATTGTCAGTAAGAGGCTATGGCAGAGTGAAAATTTTGTCAATTGAAGGAAGAACAAAAAAGGATAAAGTGCGAATCGTTGTCGGAAAGCAAAAATAATTTTATATATTAGCAGGAATTCCGAAAACAATGTCGAATATTTGCTTTATACATATTGGCTGTGTTAATGCTAATAGTTGATTTGCACCCTGTTGATTGGAGCGGAAGGCACGAAGACTCCTGCGGGAGTACGGGGCTGGGGAGACCCCACAGGCGCTTAAGCGCCGTGGAGGCTCCCCGGCACGCCCGCGGAAAGCGAAGTGCCTGGAGCGGAAATCCACAGGCCAATATTACACAGCCTATACATTAGATATATACAGAAGAAAGATTCTTGGAGGTGGCATCATGCCGTTAACGCCGTTAGATATTCACAATAAAGAATTTAATAAAGGTTTTCGTGGTTACGATGAAGACGAGGTAAATGAATTTTTAGACCAAGTGATTAAGGATTATGAATTAGTCCTTCGTGAGAAAAAAGAATTAGAAGAACGATTAAATGAAATGAAGGACCGTCTAGGTCACTTTGTAAATATTGAAGAAACTTTAAACAAGTCTATTGTAATTGCTCAAGAGGCTGGGGAAGATGTAAAACGCAATGCACAAAAGGAAGCGAAGCTCATCATAAAGGAAGCAGAAAAGAATGCCGACCGTATTGTAAATGAGTCGCTTTCAAAAGCTAGAAAAATAGCTCTGGAGATTGAGGACTTAAAGAAGCAATCAAAAGTGTTCCGTACACGTTTTAAAATGTTAATCGAAGCTCAGTTAGACATGCTTAATACAGATGACTGGGATCATTTATTAGAATATGAAGTGGACGCAACAGAATTAAAAATCCACGAAGAAGAAGATTCCTTAGCTTGACGAACTGGTATTATTTCGCATATAATTTTTTAACAGGTAAATAAAGAATGGTAATGACAATGATAGGGACAGTACAATTTTTTTAAAACTTTTGATAGCGAGCCGGGGAGGGTGGAAGCCTGGGAAAAGTGAAAAATTGGAAGATCACCCTTGAGTCCCATACTGAAACTCTTATATTGAGAAGAGTAAGTTATGGCGGGTTATTCACGTTACGAATCTTAAAGAGGATAGTACGATTTACGTGCTATTTATCAGGGTGGTACCGCGGGAATAAAACCTTCTCGTCCCTTTTTTGGGATGAGAGGGTTTTTTTATTTGTCTATTGTCAATTCTGTTTATGATGAGTATTACAGGAGGAATAAGAAAATGGAATATAAAGATACGTTATTAATGCCAAAAACTGAATTTCCAATGCGTGGAAATCTTCCGCAAAGAGAACCTGAAATACAGGCAAAGTGGGAAGAAATGAATATTTACAAAAAGGTTCAGGAGCGTACTGCAGGACGTCCAATGTTTGTGCTCCATGATGGACCTCCATATGCAAATGGCGATATTCATATGGGTCACGCCCTAAACAAAGTATTAAAAGACATGATTGTTCGCTTTAAATCGATGAGTGGCTTTAATGCACCATATGTTCCAGGCTGGGATACACATGGTTTGCCGATCGAGCAGGCCTTAACAAATAAGGGCGTAAAGCGTAAAGAGATGACTGTAGCTGAATTCCGTCAGCTTTGTACAAAATATGCCCTTGAACAAGTAAGCAATCAGCGTGAACAATTTAAACGCATCGGTGTACGTGGTGATTGGGAAAACCCATATATCACACTAAAGCCGGAATATGAGGCACAGCAGATTAAAGTCTTTGGAGAAATGGCGAAGAAAGGCTATATTTATAAAGGTCTTAAGCCTGTATATTGGTCCCCGTCAAGTGAATCCGCTCTTGCTGAAGCTGAAATTGAATATCAAGATAAAAAGTCACCTTCAATTTATGTAGGCTTTAAAGTAAAAGATGGAAAAGGTGTTCTTGATACGGATGTCCAAATTGTCATCTGGACGACTACACCTTGGACGATTCCTGCTAACTTAGGAATTTCAGTTCATCCAGACCTAACCTATGTAGTCGTTGAAACGAATGGAAACAAATACTTAGTTGCGGAAGCTCTTTTAGAAGCAGTAACGAAGGAAATAGGCTGGGAAGATGTGGCTGTTGTTCAAAAAGTAAAAGGAAATGAACTAGAAAATATCCTTGCAGCACATCCATTATATGACCGTGACTCCTTAGTAATGCTAGGTGAACATGTTACAACAGATGCTGGAACAGGTTGCGTTCATACAGCTCCAGGACATGGTGAGGATGACTTCCATGTTGGTCAAAGGTATGGACTTGAAGTACTTTGCCCAGTGGATGATAAAGGTGTAATGACGAGTGAAGCACCAGGTTTCGAAGGATTATTTTACGATACGGCAAATAAGCCTATTGCGCAAAGCTTAGAAGAAGCGGGGGCTCTCTTAAAGCTTTCGTTTATCACTCACTCTTACCCACATGATTGGAGAACAAAAAAGCCTGTAATCTTTAGAGCTACAGCGCAATGGTTCGCATCGATAAAGGACTTCCGAGAAGACCTGCTCGAAGCAGTTAAAGAAACAAAGTGGGTACCAGCATGGGGTGAAACACGACTATTTAATATGGTCCGTGACCGCGGTGATTGGTGTATCTCACGCCAACGTGTGTGGGGAGTTCCAATCCCAGTGTTTTATGCTGAAAGTGGAGAAGAAATCATTACGGATGAAACAATTGAACACGTTTCAGGCTTGTTCCGTGAATTCGGTTCAAATATTTGGTTTGAGCGGGAAGCAAAAGACCTCCTGCCGGAAGGCTTTTCACATCCAGGAAGCCCTAATGGATTGTTCACGAAAGAAACAGATATCATGGATGTTTGGTTCGATTCAGGTTCATCTCACCAAGCTGTTCTCTTAGAAAGAGAAGACTTAGTACGTCCAGCAGATTTATATCTTGAAGGTTCAGATCAATATCGCGGCTGGTTTAACTCTTCACTATCAACTGCTGTTGCAGTAACAGGGAAAGCTCCTTATAAAGGTGTACTTAGCCATGGATTTGCCCTGGACGGTGAAGGTAGAAAAATGAGTAAATCTTTAGGGAATGTTGTTATTCCTGAGAAGGTAATGAAACAATTAGGAGCAGATATTCTAAGGCTTTGGGTTGCTTCTGTTGATTATCAGGCTGATGTTCGTGTATCCGATGCTATTTTGAAGCAGGTTGCAGAGGTTTATCGAAAAATCCGAAACACCTTCCGTTTCTTGCTTGGTAACTTGGCGGACTTTAATCCAGCAAAGGATCGGGTTTCATATGAAAACCTTCGTGAAGTTGATCAATTTATGCTCGTAAAATTAAATAAGCTGATCAAATATTCTTTAAATGCTTATGAGAATTACGAGTTCGCAGGAATTTACCATGCAGTTAATAATTTCTGTACCCTTGATTTAAGTGCATTCTATCTTGATTTTGCTAAGGATGTTCTTTATATCGAGTCGGTTAACAACTTTGAGCGACGTGCGATCCAAACGGTTCTTTACGATTCATTAGTTGCATTAACAAAGTTAGTTACTCCAATTCTTCCTCATACTGCAGACGAAGTTTGGAAGTTCATTCCAGAAGTTACAGAAGAGAGCGTCCAACTAACTGATATGCCTATATATCAGGAGCTAGATAATGCAAAAGCTTTGGAAGAAAAATGGACTTCATTTATGAAGCTTCGTGATGATGTATTAAAAGCGCTTGAAGAAGCTAGAAATCAAAAGGTTATTGGTAAATCATTAACTGCAAAGGTTTCTTTATATGTGAATGAAAATACGAAATCCTTGTTAGACTCTATTCAAGAGAATGTACAGCAATTATTTATCATCTCTGGATTTGAAGTCGCAGGAAGCTATGAGCAAGCACCTGAAAATGCAATTAAATTGGAAACAGCTGCCATTGTGGTCACCAAAGCCGAAGGTGAAACGTGTGAACGCTGCTGGGTTGTGACACCTGAAATTGGTAAAGATCCAGAGCACCCTACACTTTGCCCGCGTTGTGCAGAAGTAGTGAAAGGTAACTATACGCATT
>JAPSKD010000305.1 GCA_031177865.1 Bacillus sp. (in: firmicutes)
GTTTCAATACTATGTATAAGGATAATAAATAAAGAAGTAAACACGATTTTCCCCGTCATAAGATCCAAAAAGAACACTTCTTTCGATTTTTCCTTATTATACCATTAGGCTAATAATGTTTGAAGCGCGACGAAAAAGGTAAATTCTGATGCATAATCCCTATACCCATATCCCCTATTCCTTTCTTCAGCTCTTCTCTGCCTATCACCAGCATTAACATGCATAAAAGAAAAGAACTTAATGGGATCCAATTATAGCTTTGGCTGATTAACATATTAAGGGAATTTAAAATAATACAGCAGCCGGCTATGTTCTTAGTTTACTCATTGATTTCCCTCCCCAATTGCAAATAATACATTTCCTATTTTCCGGCATCGTGTTTGTCGAGCATTTCCTTAAGAAATTCCTCAGATTTCCCTCTCGGAATACTGAGGCTTTCCCACTCCCCATTTTTTATTAGCTTGCCGATATAAACAATCTGTCCAACATGGTAAGAATAATGGGCCATCTGCCTTTCTATTGCATCCATAACTAAATGGCTCTCGCCTCGAATAGTGATATTTATAAGCAGATCCTGCTCTTTTAAACTATCTAAAGCGGAAAACAGTACCTTCCACCCTTTTTCCCAAATCAATATTAGTTCATCCTTTGAAGCTGTGGCTGTTGAAAACTCCTCATCCCTGTTTCGATAAGGCTTTTCTCCATCTGATGTCAAAAAATCTGTCCACCGTGAAACCATATTGCCGCTCATATGCCTGATAATTACCGCTGTACTATTGGACTCTTCATTGCAGGCCCAATTCATTTCCTCATTGGAAAGCCTCTGAATGGTTATATCTGCTAATTCCTTCACTGCCTGGAATCTTTTCTTTACGATCATTAGATAATTTGCACCTAAGCTCATAGTATGGCCTCCTTTTTACCTAAAGTAAGATTGGGACTTATTAGAGAACCTAAACCTGTGAAATCGTTTTTGATGCATTCTCAGGATTAACTACCATTTTCCTTTTGACCTTCGTCTTTTTCGTCGTTATTCTTCACGAAGTTTCTGAAGCAGCGCCCTTTATTTGATATTTACCTGCTCATAAGATTGGAATAAGTCTTCCACAGAAAAACCATTGATCTTCCGCTTATGTTACTCTCGATAAATTCAACATTTTTCAAGCTGCTGCTTTTTATTTTACTGCCATCTAAATTACAGAAATAGGAGTCTTATCCTCCCTAAGATTCGTGTCAGAAAATCTTACTTCGCTTAATGTAACTTTTTCATTCATTAATTCCAACTGAGAGTTCTCCTTTACCATGATAGAAAGCAAGAGGGACGCCCCTTTTATCCCTTACTCTGAATAAGCCCATACCCAAGCCCAACCGGATCCACCAGATAGGCAAGATAGAAATCATCAAATTCCATTTTGTCCCTTACCACCATTGCCCCATTTTCCTTTGCCAATGAAATGGATTCTTCAATCGATTTCACTTCTATATCTGAATACGGATTCCATGCGGGTAATCGTGTGGTCCTTTCCTGATGCCCCCATTTAGGGCTTGATATTGGTCATTTCCTGTCTTAACTGGCCAATATCCCCAATTCGGTTCTTTTATCTCCCATCCGAAAACATTGGAATAAAACTCAGCTGCTTTTTCCGGATCCTGGCTGTTTAATTCAAATCCGATTACTTTCGCCATTGGTATCGCCTGCTCTCTTCTATTAACATGTATGTCTCAATTAACCATTCCCAGTACCTTTTCCGCCAAACTATTATTTTCTTCCAGCCCCACCTTTTGACATAGGCATGCATGTACTCTTTTAAATTCCGGGAACATGCTTGTCATCACCTTCATAATTTCAGAGGGTTCCGGGCTGCTGAACCATTCCTCCAATAGTTTTAGCTGCCAGTCTTCCAGTCTGCTCCTTGTTCCCTGTAATCTGGCCCAGTCTCCAAAAGTATTTTGCTGGAGTCCTGCTTCCATATGCCATGCAGTTATCATGGATAACCTGAGATTGTCCAGACAGCGCAAAGCATAATATATCTCCCCCCGGCTCACTCTTCTATATATCTCATGTACATAGGCAAAAAATTTATTTCTCCAGCTTTCTACTTCCTCATGAGAGGGCTGGTAAGTTAAAAATTTTGACTCTTCTGATAACGAAAGCATTACTCCATCCGTATCATGAACAATTTTTATATTTTGAAGCCATACAGATGGCTGGAGCTGCTGGGAACGATAATAAAATGCATCTACTTTAATAAAATTTGTATAGTGTGCAACAGTATCTGATGCACTGGGATTATCTTCGAAGAATAATACATTTCCCCATTTTTTCGCCCTGCCCTTTTTATTAAGCCTATATTCCTCAAATACTTTATCATTCACGACAATCCGCAGATCAATGTCTGAAAATAAATCCGTACTGTTCTCTCCTATGGAACCGCCATAAAAAACAGATAATACATTTTGATCATGGATTAAATCCTTTTCAATAGAATGCATTATTCTTTCTCTATGTCGTGGAAGTTCGGAATCTCTTCCTTTGTATTTAACATATAATCCCATTCACATCTACCCAACTCCCTTACACATTATTCATCAATACTTTGCCTATTCTGCACATTCTACTAGTTCCATGTCATGTGTTCAGTAAGCTTACCGAAAATTCCTGCTTTCTGCTTTACTATTTTTCAGCCTTTTAAAATCCTTGCTCAAACTAGCTTGTTTAAAGCGCTTTGACTGCTTGAGGCTGTTAATATCAGCGCGATTATCATAAGATAACTGAATATGAAAATAGTTAACATACTCGAGGATGGCAAAGGTATAGATAAAGGCGGCAATCCCCAGTCCCTGAGGTGTTGATGGATGCCACATATAATAATCTGCTATGAAGGCAGCCGGAATAATGATTATCATGGCAATGTTCCATATTTTTATAGCCCATAACTGCTTAACCAGCCTGATCGGTGCATCAGATGTATTTTCTCTTTTTAACCGCTTCCATTTTACACACCAATAAATGGAGCCTTGAAGGAGTAAAAACTCCAGCAGCAGAAATGAAGACCAGAAAGAAAATAGTGAATATAAACGCAGATCAGGATATGTATAATTCACCAGATAACTGATAAAAACAAACATTATGAGGCTCGTCGTTTCTCCAGTACAAAGATATGAAAGTCTCTTCAATACTCTATTCCTCACCTAAATTCCTCACTTCCGGGTAAAGATACCACTTAAAAGTAATACGAATTTTCCCGAAAATAGTTTCAAAAAAATTCCAGCCGTGGCGGCTGGAGATTTTTTTATTTAGGGTTAGGCCCATATTTATTTGATCCACGTTCACTGTCCATTAAAGTAAAGATGAGGATAATAATCCCTCCGATTAAAGGAATCAAAGAGATTAAAATCCACCAGCCGCTTTTCCCGGTGTCGTGCAGCCTTCTGACAGTTACAGAAAGACTCGGAATTAACATAATCAGAGAGAAGAGGGTTGTAAGGATTCCAATGTCCTCTGTAATCTCCCATCCCAAAATCATCTCAATAATAGTTAAAATAATTGAAATGACAAATGTAAACAAAATAAACATCCAATATTCTCTTCTTCTGGATCTTCCGCTGAAATTAAATGATTCTTTAACCACATTAATAAATGCATTCATGCTGTTTTCACCTCCGCTGTACACACCCATCTATTATATCAATAGTAAACCTTTTTTCAGCAGGGAAAAATATGTTTTTTATTAAAAATTTAAGGATTCCTCCCATAAATGAAATAAAAAAAAAACTCCTGCCTCCTATCATTGAAACAGGAGTCTATTTTTCTTTTTTTCTCATCTTAGCAGATACACGGACTGGCACTGAATGTTTTTTGCGGCATATTCCTATAGTGGTGATAAACATGAAAATACTAAGAACACTTCTAGGTGCAATAAAGCACGAGGCAAAAAAATTGTTCGAAAACAGAATGGCCAGGCATAAAGATAGGCTCCCAAACAGATTCCAACACAAGAATTAGCTTCCGGCATAAGCAGGAAGCTTTAATTTTGACCTAACAAAATGCAAATGACAGCACACACTAATTAAAAAACTACATTAATAGGGGCTGAATACCACCATTTCCAGGAGAAATAATTTGTATAATTCCGCTTGACTGTAGCCTTTTCAAAAAGATGTGAAAAAATGAACCGTGCTGATTTAAAAGAGCACTAGCTTTCTGGGATGAAATTTAAAAAGATAATCCCGAATGTTGCTCCAAGAGTCAGTTGATGATAAGGGCTCCCAGCTGCCCTCCCCCGCGTTTAGCTCATAAATCCGAAAATATAAACTTAGCATTTCATCCGTATTTAAATTAGCTAAAGCAATGACAACCCATCCGAAGAAAATTTCTTTCTAATAAGTTCCTATATCAGATTAACGGCCAAAGAATCATAAGGAAACCAATAAAATACAATGAACCGACTTTTATTGTTTCAATACTTCTTTTGTAAAAAACTTTTCTCCTCTAATAAAATCAACAACTTATAAAATAAAACGAGAGCAAGCAGCAGAAATGGGTCAACAATCACCGAATACCATATCTTCCATTTACCATAGTTAAAGTAACCCCATGGTTCAGGAAGCAGAGCCGCCATTTCATAAAGGATAATTCCCGCAACAAAGAAAAGCAGATAAACCATTTTTTTAAGAATGCCTTTTGAAAAAGGGTATCCATTCAAAAAAATAATGTTCACCGGCGGAATTAAAAATAACCTCGGCAGCAAGCCTTCCCATTCAATAGCTGGAGTAAAGTACCAATAAAAATGATGTTTAAATTCAACAATTAAATCAAATATCATCTGAAAAGCTATCGTAAATGTCCAGATTTGCAAAACTTGACTGGGAGTAATTTTTTTATTCATTTTGAAGGCAACTATATTAAAGGCGATTATGGAAGCTATAAGTAAAACCATATTATATCTCTTTCTCGAAAGTTTATAATATTATCCCCTATTTCGGACGTCTGCTATACAAAAGCAGAGAATACAAATGACCTGATATTGCCCGTCTATAAATACACCGCCCCAATATCGATAAGAAGTACAAGTCCATTGGAACGGCGTCTGCTCCGCCGCCCATGCTCGAAAGGATAAATTTAAAAGAGAGCAAAAGCCCAATCTTATTGGCCAATTGCTCTCTTTTTTGTTGCTATGCCCCTAATTGCACCATCATTTTCAGCTGCTTTCGAGCCCTGAAGATTCTGGTTTTTACAGTTGAAGGATTTAAATTAAGCATAGCCGCTATTTCCCTTTCCTTTAATCCCCGGTCTATTTTCAGCAAAAGAATATCTCTATAGCTGCCTGTCAGCTTCTTTACCGCCCCCGTGATTTCCTCAGCAGCAAAGCCGGATTCAACTTCCTGCTCGACATTCTGTTTTGCAGCTATACCGAGGCATTCCAGCATGTCCTGCTCCATCGGCACAGCAGTCTTCCGCCTTTCTTTCCGAATAACGTCCAGAGCGGTCCTTCGGGCAATGACAGAGAGCCATGCCCCCGCTTTTTCTTCATCGATAATCGTTTCCGCTTTCTTCATGGCTTTAATAAAAGTTTCTTGAACGATATCCTCCGCAAGATATGCGTCTCTTGTCATCGAGAAACAAATATGATAAAGGCGTTTATAATGACACGTATACAGCTCGGTAATATCCATACTTCATCCTCTTCCCTTATTCCTCTATATTCAGTGAAATGCTCACTTTGAACAAGTCACCATCTGTATCTATCTCAAGATTTCCATCATGAAGATCAATAATCGATTTGGCAATGGCAAGGCCAAGGCCTGAACCATCTGTATGCCTTGATTTATCTCCTCGTTTAAAACGCTCGAACAGTTCTTCACTTTGATCGTCCAATTCATATTTAGAAACATTCTTAAACGTTATGACTGCCTGACTCTTCACTTTCGCTATCGCAATATAGACCCGTGAGTTTTCCAATGAGTATTTCAGTATATTGCCAATTAAATTATCAAAGACTCGCCAGAGCTTTTGGCCATCTACAAAT
>JAPSKD010000025.1 GCA_031177865.1 Bacillus sp. (in: firmicutes)
CTGAAGAGTTAGGCCGTGACCTTAAGTCTGCTACAATCGACTCTTTAGGACGCGCTACTAAAGTAGTTGTTACAAAAGAAAACACTACAATCGTTGAGGGTGCTGGAGACAGCGCGCAAATCGGCGGTCGTGTTAACCAAATTCGCACGCAAATGGAAGAAACAACTTCTGAATTTGACCGCGAAAAACTACAAGAGCGCCTGGCTAAACTTGCTGGCGGGGTTGCAGTTGTTAAAGTTGGTGCTGCTACTGAAACTGAACTAAAAGAGCGCAAGCTTCGCATCGAAGACGCCCTTAACTCTACACGTGCTGCTGTAGAAGAAGGCATCGTTTCCGGTGGTGGTGTTGCCCTACTAAACGTATACAATAAAGTGGCTGCTATCCAGGCTGAAGGCGATGAAGCAACTGGTGTTAACATCGTATTGCGTGCGATGGAAGAGCCAGTCCGCACAATCGCTCACAATGCCGGACTAGAAGGTTCTATCATTGTTGACCGCCTAAAGCGCGAAGCAGTTGGAACTGGCTTCAACGCTGCTACTGGCGAATGGGTAAACATGATCGAAGCAGGTATCGTTGACCCAACTAAAGTAACTCGTTCAGCTCTTCAAAACGCTGGATCTGTTGCGGCTATGTTCTTAACAACTGAAGCAGTTGTTGCTGACAAGCCAGAAGAAAACGCTGCTCCTGCAATGCCTGATATGGGCGGAATGGGCGGAATGGGCGGCATGATGTAGGAGGGGGAAATAAACCCTTATATATCAAGGTTTTAAGCTGTCTGTTAGAAAAAATGTCCTCGGGTTTGTCCTCGTCTCTCAAAACTAGACAAAGCCCGACAAACTAAATAGTATTTAAAGGAGAAGGTCTTTCATCAGTTTACTAAACTGTTGGGAGGCCTTTTCTTCCATGTTAGCGGTCATATGAGCATAAATGTTCATAGTTGTATTAATGTCACTATGCCCTAAACGCTGCTGGATCTCTTTAATACCTACTCCAGCTTCAATTAGCAGGGAAGTATGAGTGTGGCGGAACGAATGAGGAGTAATATTCTTTTCAATTCCAGCCTTTTTAAGAAGCCGTTTAAGCCTCGTTTCAAATACTTTCCTCAATTGTGGGTATCCATCATCCCGAGCAAATATAAAGCCCTCATTCTTATAAAATTTGGCGTTCTTTAGCTTAATTTCGTTTTGCTTTATCTTATGTTTCTTTAACATACTCACGAGCATATCATCAATTTTAATTGTTCGGATTGACCCTGTAGTTTTAGGTGTTAGCAGCTGGTAATTTAGATAATTATTGTTAGGATTATAAAGTGTTTTTGTAACCCTTAGTTTACCTTCCTCCAAGTCTATATCGGACCACTTCAAAGCAAGTAGTTCTCCAATACGCAAACCTGTATAAGAAAGTGTGGTGAAGACAAGAGTATCCATTTCAAGCCCATCAGTTTGACATAGCTTTAGGAAACTTGCTAGCTCCTCTTTTTCTAAAAACTTATATTCCTCTTCACTTTTTTCGAGATCTTCCACACTTGATTGCTTTTTAGGAAGCTTAAAGTTTTCAGTAGGATTCACTTTCATGAGTCCTAATTCTACAGCTTGTCTAAAAATCATTCGACCAGCTGCGTGTATTCCATCCATATAGTTATGACTATATTTCTCTGAGAGATCAAGGATTCGATCTTGGTACATCTTTTTCGTTATTTTACTAATCGGAAAGGAGCCCCAAACACTTATAAAATGTTTCATTTCTTTTTCCCTGGCTCTTACACTGCTGATCTTCACTCCACTGCGGCCGTATGACTTTAGCCAATCCTTAGCAAATTCCTCAAAGGACATTCTCGATTCTTTTATTAATGTGCCGTTTTCTTTTTCCATTTCCACAATCCTGGCTGCAGCAGCGGCTTCTTTTTTTGTCTTAAAACCGCCTTTGGAGATTTCCATCCGTTTTTTAGTCAAGGGATCAATTCCTAAATATATATGGTAGCTCCAGGTTTTGCCGCGCTGTTTAAACTTGGCCATAAATTAGTCCTCCTTTAATTTAATTATTTAATAATGCATCTAAATAGGCTCTTAGGAGATTTATTTGCTGTGAAGATAAGTGTTGACCTTTATAAAAGACATTGTCTGCATTTATTACTTGATCTAAATCAAAACTTGCAAGCTCATTATTTGTTATTTTTTCAGGAAGTGGAGACCATATTTGAAACTTAGTTGCAACCCTTTTTAATTCGCTTAATACCATAGATTTGAACCTTAAATTTGGTACATTGGAAATAAATTGAGAAATAACTTTAGCTTGATCTTCTTTGCTTTGAGAGCTACTGATCTCCAAAGAAGTTGGTTCTACTCCAAAGTTTGCTAGTAGTTTTATAAGCGATTCAAAGAAATCATCTCTTACTTCTTGCGAGTCATTAGATAAAATTTTAAATATGTAATAATTTATAGCTTCATCTAACTGGATCGGTTCTAAAAAATCATCATCATCCCAATATCCAGCAAGTAACATAAGTTCATTATAAGGGTGATTGTATGCTTTACTTAATTTTTTTAAGGTATCTGGAGTTGGGATAATCTCATTTCCGGATCTAGGATCTACTCCTTTTTCGATACTTCTTAAATAGGTATAACTTACTCCAGATAATTTTTGTATATCTCTAAGACTTCTTTTTCCACGCAGTTCACGTAAAAAATCGCCAATTCTAGTCACCAAATTACTCCCTTTCAAAATAAATTGTTATACATGGTTGACACTAATGATAGCATGATGTATTATGTTTATCAAGGAGGTGTTCTACATGGTTAACAATAAACTTCGAGAGGTTAGAAAAGAAGTTGGGATGCCTGTCTCGGAGCTTGCTAGAAGAGTAAAGACTAGCCGTCAAACTATCACTAATATAGAACTTTATGGTCAAGTTCCTAACGGATTACTCATGATAGCGATTTGTGATGTGCTAAAAAAAAATCCAAAAGAAATTTTTTTTGTAAATAATGTTCTTCATGGTTAACAGAGGGGTGAGATAAGTGATAGAAATAAAGCTGGATAAAGAAGAACTAAAAGCAATGTATTTGGCTGAAGTACAAAAAAGGTTAGATCAAATCGAATTTGAATCAATTCTGATGGACTCCAAACAGCTATGTAAAATGCTCTCGTTATCATGGCCAACAATTGAAAAATTATTTCTCCGTGATCCTAACTTCCCAAAACTTCGTGTAGGCACTAAATGGCTCTTTAATCGTCATGAGGTCCAGCAATATATTGATCAGTGGTCCATTCAAATTAGGAATAAGGAGGCTTAAGCAGCCTTGTCTTTTTGGCCAAGTTGCAGATTTTGTTGATAAAAAATAGGAATAAAATCCAAGGAGGAATATTAAATGCCAGCAGACATCAAAAACTTTTCTTTCGAATTAGAACATGAATTAGGTGCTATCTTCCTTAATATGTCAACCCTCAAGGATGCTGAAGTTCTAATAGGTCATTTAGTAGAGGACATGGAGAAGGCGGTCCATATGGGAGAGGAAAGGCTTTTTTACCCAGAACACCAAAGAATGGTAAGGGTTTTGTGGAATCTCATCCGGCATACGTTGGTTGATTTAAACCTCCAGGTCGATGAATTAGACAAGATTTCTTCCGCAATTAAGCAGCAAGTATTGGTCCAAGAGAAGCTTAATAATGTTCAAATCGAAACAAGGAATGCTGTTTAAATTTAATAACTCTACATCAATGCATTGTGCATGGGAGGGAGACTTGATGAATAGTGAACCAGACAAAATATAGTTTTAGCAATATACCTGATGAACTCAAGCTCACTAATCAGTGGGTCTTATGGAGAATCGAGAAACGGAATGGAAAGGAAACGAAAGTACCTTACCAGGCTGATGGATTAATGGCTAAGTCTAACGATAGGCGCACTTGGTCCTCATTTAATGGGGCTGCAAACACCTATCTTAATGGTGGATATGACGGAATCGGCTTCATGTTTTCGAAAGAAGATCCTTTTATAGGCCTCGATTTGGACAAATGTATCGCTGATGGAAAATACTCTGATCTTGCTGAAGAAATATCGGAAATGATGGATAGTTATACCGAGATTTCGCCAAGTGGTAAAGGGATCCACATCATTGTTAAAGGGGAGCTTCCCATTGATAAGGGAACCGGCAATAAGAGTTCTTCCCTTGGATTAGAAATCTACAGACATGGAAGGTACTTCACTTTCACCGGAAATTCGCAGAATGTATCTGAAGTTATGGAGAGAACAGACGAACTAAGGGTGTTATTCCAGAAATATTTTTCAGAAAAAGAAAAGAAGGTTCAAAGCTATAAAAAGCCAGCGATAAACAGCACTCAAAATTTATCAAATGCGGAATTGTGGGAGAGAATGTTCCGCAGCTCAAATGGACTGGCTATCCGATCACTATTCGATGGCCAGCTGATAAATGGCGATCATTCTTCCACAGATATTGCTTTGTGTAATCACTTAGCATTCTGGACAAATAAAAATGCCTTTCAAATGGATTCAATGTTCAGGGAATCTAGTCTTATTCGAGAAAAGTGGTACAAGCAGCATTCTTCTGATGGCCGTACATATGGCGAAATGACAATAGAGAATGCTATTCGATCAACGAATGCGGTTAGAGAGGATTTTCAATCACGTGAATATCCAAAAGAAACTTCAAAACAAAAAAACAAGTCATTTCCCAAAACCGACTTAGGTAATGCTGAGCGATTAATTGACAGATATGGTGAAAATTTAAGATATTGTCCGCCTTTTGCAAGTTGGTTTGTTTGGCAGGGTAATAGATGGCTTCAAGATTTGACGAATGAAGTTGAACTATATGCTAAAGAAACTGTTCGTCATATGGGAAAGTCAGCATATGACATGGAGGATCCTGACCTTGGCTTAGTAAGTCATGCTGTTAAATCAGAGTCTATGGGAAGGATTATGTCAATGATCTCATTAGCTAAATCAGAAAAGGGAATCCCTATACTTCCCCAGGAATTGGATAGTGATACTTGGAAGCTCAATTGCGAAAACGGAACAATTGATTTAAAAACAGGCAAATTGATACCGCATAATAGGCTGGATTTAATCACTAAAATTGCACCAGTTGTTTATGATCCAAATGCAAAATGTCCTAACTGGATTTCTTTTCTAAAGAGCATCATGAAGAATGAAAGAGGAGAAGAAAGTCTAGAACTAATTAATTACTTGCAGAGAATTATTGGATATAGCCTTACTGGTGACACAAGTGAGCAAGTAATGTTTTTCCTATACGGATCCGGACGAAACGGGAAAAGCACCTTCATTAATACAATCAAGGAAATGTTGGGGGATTATGCAAGTCAAGCAAACTCAGATACTTTCATGGTCCGAAACAGCGAAAGAATAAACAATGATATAGCCGCACTAAAAGGATCCCGGCTTGTTTCAACTGTAGAAAGTGAGAAGGGAAAAAAATTGGCAGAATCATTAATTAAGCAGCTGACTGGTGGAGAAACAATTAAAGCTCGTTTTATGCATAAAGACTTCTTTGAATATCTACCTCAATTTAAAATTTTCTTTACTACCAACCATATGCCAAACATTGATGGCACCGACACAGGAATTTGGCGAAGGATTAGGCTAATCCCTTTTACTGTAACTATATCTGAAGAAGATAAGGATAAAAAGTTGCCGGAAAAATTACAAGCTGAATTACCAGGCATACTCCGTTGGGCTGTGGAAGGATGCCTAAAATATCAAAAGGAAGGCTTAGGGCTTCCGGCCGAAGTAATTGCAGCAACCAAACAGTACAGAACTGAAATGGATAAGCTTGAAGGATTTATATCAGAGTGCTGTACTATTGATCCTTCTCAGAAAACTACTACTAAAAACCTTTGGTTTACTTATGAATATTGGTGTCGTGATAACGGGGAGGAAAATGACAAACTGAGTAAAAAAGCCTTTATAGCTAGTTTGAAAGAAAAGATGAATACAGAAGGACGTTATTTTGAGCAAGTTCGAATTGGGTCAAAAGGTGATAGAGGATATCAAGGAATTGGGATTCCGCCAGATTATGCGTCAGTACAGTCAGCATTTCAAATTTAAGTGTCAGTATCTCAAACCCTTGGTATATAAAGCTTTATATCTATTATTTATTTTTTACTGACACAACTGACGTAAAAAAAAGAAAGTATATATAAGAAAAAATATAGGGATTTCACAAAAACAGTGTCAGTTGTGTCGGTTGTGTCAGTGAATTAATCAAACATAGTCCCAGAACAATAAAAAGTGCGGTGAAATTGTATGTATTTAGAGGTATTTCAATATAACCCTTCTCATTTACAAGAACATCAATCTGTGGAAGCAGAGATTCGAGACTTCATTAATTATTATCCAATGTTTAAGGTAGTAAAAATTGAAAGTCTTGTTACCGGAAAATATGTAACTATTCATGTTTGGTACAAAGAAAAATAAAATAATTGATCCGCAGAGGAGAGTGTGAAAAATGGCAAAAAAGAAACATGATGCTCCAGTCTTATTAGGAATTGAAAGAAGCGAGGATGGCTGCTTGACCATTTGGTGTCCGTATTGTGCAGATTTCCATCGACACGGAAAAGAGCAGGGACATGTAAGAGCACACTGTATCGATGATAATAGCCCATATCATGAAACAGGCTATTACATTAAAAAGGCTAAGTATTATGGACGACAAGTGCTGATTGAGGAAAAAGAAAAAACGCCACCTGGTAGGTAGACGTTTAAGGGGACACTGAATCGTTATCTCATACCTGAAATATACCATACGAGGTGGTGTCTGTGGAACATGCAGCAGAAAAAACTTTGGATAGAAGACAAATAAGAAAGTTGGTTGAATCTGGGTTAGAAAAATATCGAGTTTACTTACTAACCATTCCGGAATATAAACTACCAAAAATCACAGCTACATACACCTTTGTTCCTAAAGGGACATCAGATCCCAGCTATTCCGGAATTGAAAAAGCCGTTATTGAAAAAGTGGATTATGAACGTGAAAGACTCGAGTACATCACATTGATCCAGAAGGCAGTAAACCGATTAAACGGTAAGGAAAGGCAGCTGATCATTAGGCGCTACATGCTGGATGAGGATGAAGATGCTTTTGATTATGAAATCTACAATGATATGGGTGTCAGTGAATCTCATTATTACAAGGTAAAAAGAATGGCCTTTGATAAGTTAGCTATTATTTTGGGGATCACGAATGATATCTGATAAGGAGCTCCAAAGAATAATAGCTCAGGAGTTAAAGCTGTATAAGACATACAAGGTGTCCATAGAGAACAAACGTGAATTAATGGAAGCAGGTCTAAATAAAGTCTTTCCAGTCTTAGTCGATAGTGATGCAGCTAAGGAGCTTAAATGCAAGCAGATTGATCGTGCGCTCTCTGATGCTTTAACAAATGATGAGCGAATGATCTTAGAAAGAAAATACTTCGGCAGTCAACAAGAAACGGATCTATGCATCTACTTAGATTTAGGGTTAAGCAAAGGACAATACTATGAAATCAAAAAGCAGGCGATAGAGCAGCTGGCTATAGCTCTGGGGATTATTTAATAGCCATCGTTTATAAGAAATACTTATCTATTTTTCGAAATAACATAGATTTATTGAATGCCTTTAAGGGGGTGGTGTTTCAGCAAAACAATCAAACCTGGAGGAGGTGGAAACAAAAAAATAATTTTTATATAGTCCCCCCCTCTTTTTATTTTCAACTTTTTTTCAAAATGGGGCACCGGGGGTGGGGGTCGATTCTCCAAATTTTTTCGGATATTACGCGCGTATAGGGGGGGGGACCCCGAATGAAAGAGCTGAAAATTATTTAAAACAAAACTAATAATGCGGAGGAGAAACAAATGGAAAACATGAACCCGATTGACGAAAATCAATATTTCGTAGAATCCAAGAAAGCTATTCAAATAGTTTTGAATAAGGAACAATACTTGGCCAAACAGATGCCAACTGCAGACAAATTGAGATTATTAAAAGAACATAAGGAATCCACAAAGTCTCCGGAAGAGTATGAAGACCTGGAGAAACTCGAAAAAGAACTCGAAAAAAAAATCCGGTTTAATCAACTTACAGAACCAGCGGTGCCAGAAGAATACAGGGAGACTCTGAAAAGAAATGCTGTGGTCGAGAAGCTGGAAGTTGATAATAAATTAAATGAATTGAAGGCGGAATTAAAGGACCGTATTGAATACCTGGAAAATGAGTTAGTGCCTTTAATCGATAATATAAGGCAGCTGGAAAAAATGAGCAAAATCCCTAATCAAATTGATGCTATTCTCGATTTAACTATCGGGGAGGGAGCACCCGTAACAGCCAATTATAGATTACAATTATTAACCCAGACGAATGATGAAACGCAAGCTGGAGAAGCTCAACAAGCTCTGAGCAAAGTAATAAAATCGCTAAAAAAAATTGAAGTACCAATAGAAACAAAAGGCTTATTAAACTTTTTGAAAAGAGGTAAGAAATAATGCACGCATATGAAAAAGAAATTGCTAAAAGAGAAGGATTAATGTCGGTGTGCAGCTACCCTTACAAAGTGATTCCAGTCTCAGATCAAGCCAAATTATTTTTTGCTCTTTTTAACAAGAAACGGGGTCCAATCGAGAAAACGACTCCACAATTTATTGAGAAGTACCTGAAAATAGATAAATTCCCATTCACGGGTAAAATTTCTTTTTATTACGATAATCCAAATGAATCCGAACGAGGTAACGAAGTTAGATCTTTAGTTAATTGGAATATGGCTGAAAACTGGGTGCCAGGTATTCAACATCCGAAAAGTGGCAAAATTTCTGCTCAAAAAACTTTGGAAGAAGGTGTAGATTACCGGATTGAAATTGGCGTTAAAGTTATGCATGAGCAGCCGAAAAGACTAACTTTTGAGGATATCAGAACCTTATAAAGGGGTTTACTTAAATGAAAAAAACTCTTGTGATTGATGGTAAGCGAATTTGCTTTAAAGGTGACTCCAGTGTTCCAGGATTGTATAAGGATCAATTGAATCGCAGCTTTAAAAAAGACCTTAAGGAATTAAGAAAGGTAATAAAATATAAAATTGATCCTGTCTCATCTCCTGTGAAGGACCTGAAGAAAATCAACTTTGAAAAGCTCTTTTATCTCTGCTGGGCTCTGGCAAAGAATGCAGATGAAACTATCCCACTCCCTGATGAGTGGGAAAAACAATTCAAGACTTTTCCAGTCATTAATGTCATTGCGGAATTAAGCGAGGCATTAATAAACTCTATGGATTGGAGAAGGAGAATTTTATGGTTAAAGTAGATACTTCAAAAGATGGAGTTTACATCATAAAAGACGGGGAGTTAAAAAAGGTTACAGATCCATTGACTGGTTTTGGAAAGCAGACCATAGCCTGGCAGCAAGGGAAAATTACTCATTGCGAAGTAACCTTCACAGAAAAATAAATTGTCACTGGAACAACCAGGGCACTGAATGACGAGTAAAGACTCGTTGTTTGGTGCCTTTTTTATTTACTGAAAAGGAGTGAAAAAAATGGCAGGAAGCAGAATTAAAGGAATTACAATCCAATTAGATGGAGATACCCGGGGATTGGATTCAGCTTTACAAAGTGTAAATAGGAGAACTAAGGATGTTCAGGCTGAATTAAAAGATGTAGAACGGCTTCTGAAGTTTGATCCGAATAATGTAGAGATTTTGGCTCAGCGACAGCAATTGTTAACAGAAGCAATACAATCCTCTACCGATAAATTAAACCAGTTACGTTCAGCACAGTCTCAAGTTGAACAACAGTTTAGAAATGGGCAGATTGGCGAGGATCAATACCGTGCATTCAGGAGAGAATTGCAAGCGACTGAACAGCAGTTAAGTGGGTATCAGCAGGCTCTTTCTGATATGAATCAAGAACAACAGAGGGTTCAGAGGGGAACAAAAGAATTAGAAACGTTATTCGAAGCCACAGGAACTTCTGTAGAGAATTATGCCAATGTTATAGGGCAAAGGTTAGTCAGAGCAATTCAGAACGGTACAGCGACCAGCAGAGACCTTGAATATGCTTTTCAAAGGATTGGAAGAGAAGCAATAGGATCCGGAGGGGATATTGAACGGTTAAGAAGTTCTTTAGCAAGTGTAAATAGTGGCAATTCAATACAAAGTGTTCGTCAGGATCTTATGAACTTGCAAATAGAGGCTCATCAAACTGAAGAAGCTGTGGAAGGCATTGGTGATAGTCTCTCAACTTTAGTAGGAGCGGCAGCTGCAGGTGGAGGTATTGCTGGTTCAGTCCAGCAAGCTTTAGATATGGCTTCCCTAGAAACAAAGATTGATATTTTATTCGACGTTCCCGAAGAATCAAAACAAAGCATTAAAGAAGCTGTAATGGGCATACAAGCTTATGGTATTGAAGGAGAGGAAGCCCTAGAGGGTGTAAGGCGACAATGGGCCCTTAATAAAGATGCCAGCGATGCGGTTAATGACACAATTGCTAGAGGTGCGGCAGCTATTGCTAGAAACTTTGCTGGTGTCGACTTCATTGAGTTGATCCAGGAAACTAATGAGATAGCAGCTGAAATTGAAGTGACGAATGAACAAGCACTCGCATTAGTAAATACTCTTCTAAAAGCAGGGTTTCCTTCGGAACAGCTTGACACTATAGCTGAATACGGAATGCAAATGAAGGATATTGGTTTTAGCGCTGCTGAAATTCAAGCTATTTTTGAAGCAGGTATCAACACTAAAACTTGGAATATCGACAACCTTAATGATGGTGTTAAAGAAGCGAGGTTGCAAGTTGCTTCTTTTGGGCAAGAAGTGCCAAAAAGTCTTTCTGATTTGTTAAAGGGTACAGAGGTATCAACTAAGCAAATGAAAAAATGGG
The DNA here is from genome assembly GCA_031177865.1 of Bacillus sp. (in: firmicutes). Classification (GTDB taxonomy): domain Bacteria; phylum Bacillota; class Bacilli; order Bacillales; family Cytobacillaceae; genus Neobacillus. The sequence goes on from JAPSKD010000025.1 coordinate 10,882, forward strand.
GAGATGCTGTAGCGGCCGGTGGTAAAGATGGGTCAAAAGCGATGAGTGATCTTGTTACTTGGCTTGATGGGATTGAGGACAGTACTCTTAAAAACTCACTTGCCACCGAGATTTTTAAAACTAAATGGGAAGATCAAGGCGACAATATGATTGCGGTTTTCCAAGGAGTCGCTGAAGCAGTTGATAAAACTAATGAAAATGCAAATGGATTTTATGAAACATTAGGTAAGACTAATGCTGATCCAATGGTTGAGCTTCAGCACGCTATTAACAATGTCAAATTAGCTTTAGCACCTGTTTTAACTGAAGTTTTAAAGGTAGTTACAGCTATCACTCAATGGGTTGCCGAGAATCCAAAATTAGCAGCGACAATTACAACAATTGTAACTGCCCTTGGCATTCTAGTAGGTATATTCATGGCTCTTGCACCAATTATCACCGCAATAGTTGCCCTTGCCACTGGATTAGGTGTTTCCATTGGTGCACTTGCTTTACCGATAACACTTATTGTTGCGGGGATAGCCGCCTTAATTGCTATAGGTGTAGCCCTTTATCAAAACTGGGAAGAGATCAGCACCAAAGGACAAGAAATTTTTACGAATGTCCTTAATTTTATCACCAATACCTTCAATTTGATAAAAACAGCAATAGGCTCAGCCATGGACTGGATTGATGATAAAACCAATGGGAAATTCACTTCCATGACTGATACGGTGCGAAATTTTACTGAAACTGCCTCAGATATTATTAGTCGAACGTGGAAATTTATAGAAGAAACTTTTAGTAATTCTCTTGCATTTGCCAAATCGCTTTTAACTGGAGATTTTGAAACAATGTGGCAAGTGGTCCAGGATCAGATGGGAAATATCAAGGGCACAGTTAAGGACATCTGGGGCGAAGTCGAATCATTCTTTGAAGGTATTGACCTTTCAGATATTGGAGCAGATATAATCCGCGGATTAATCAGTGGAATGGGTTCATTGGCTAAGGAAATCAGAAGTAAAGTTTCCTACCTTGCTAGTCTTATTCCAGACGGAATGAAGGAGTTTTTAGGCATTAAATCACCTTCACGCCTTATGCGTGATGAAGTTGGAAAGTGGATCCCTCTAGGAGTTGCAGAGGGGATTAGTCGAAATGCAGGAGCAATTAGCCGAGCTACTGAAGGCATGATGTCAGCTGCGGTTCCTACACTTCCAAGGATGCCTTCACCTGCTATGACGGGCGGCGGCACAGACCCCAGAATAAGAGAAATTCAAAGCAATCAACCAACAAAACAACCACTAATTATTCAAATGATTACACCTGACAATAGGGAATTGGCTCGATGGTTAGTTGAAGATATTACGGATCTTCAAGCATTTAATAATAACAGGATAAAGTTATTTGGTGGAATGGTTTAATTAATAAAATCAGGGGTAGTTCTAGGGCTATCCCTTTTTAACTTATATAATTTTTACTCGGGTTTAATAAGCACCTCTTTTTGATGTATTTAATTATTTTATTTTTTGTATTAGTTCTTTTCTTTTGTCATACACTGTATCAAACGGCATTGTAAACGACACTGAAAGCGACATTGTAAACGACATTTAACGATACAATGAAGCGCATAGAATAGCTGTTTGAAGCTTTGACAAGGAATAATAGAAGGAACATTCTAAGGAGGTTCTTTGGTACATTCCAACGACTACAGGGGTAAAAAAATAAGACCCGGCCAGGGGTCTTAAAAAATGTTTTTCACCTTAATCCTTTCTAAGGAACAACAGAACAAAAGAGAAAATCAATGCAGAAGTTCCAAAGAAAATCTCAAAGCAGAGCCTTATTATTTCTAAAGCATCCATATGCTTGGTCACCTCCTCCCGCAGGTGGCCTTTTTTTGTTTTAGCAATATTAGTGTATTAAAGCTAAAAGGGTTTCTTGCCTATTTTTCAAAAATAAAAAAGCAGGAGAATCCCCTGCTACATTTAATTATTTAATATTAATTTCAACCCTGAACAGGCGATTTTTTATTTATATAAAGGTAAATGAAAAGTTATGTAGAATAAATCTTCGATAAATATTATTGGAGGATGAATGTATTGCCTGAAATTGAACTTATTAATTTTCAAGAGATGTGGGAAGTAATTGGTCCATTTATAATTATGGGGATAACAATTGTTGTATTGGGTTTAATAGCTGCAGTAAGTATAGGAAAGAAAAGTATTGGCTCCATTGGGAAGATTGCAATAGGCTTTATTGTAGTCGGAGCGTTTGTCTCATTATTTATTACATCAGATATATGGGGTAATTAAAGCATCCAATTCATGGGAACTTTTTATTTTGGAGAAAGAAGAGTGAATGAGATGTTGAAGGAAAGATTGATAAATTAATTTATATTATAATTATATTTAGCACTTGTATTGTCCATAATATGACTGAAAGGCATTACATAATGTAATGCCCTTGAAGGTAAACAAATATCTACTTAGCTGCGGCTTTGTCGTCCAAACAAGTAGCCGATAGCTAGGTAGAGCAAGATCAATGGATCAATCATAGCTAACATGGGATCATCACCTCCATTTACTTCTCATTATCACCATATGGAAATAAATATATTCCTATAAGACATCCCATTTAAGATGTCTTTTTACTATAGGAAAAGAGAAAGGCCCTTCTAAATAGAGGGGCTTTTAGTTTGGAACTAACTTTAATCCTGAACAAGCAATCTCATGTGCCTTTTGAGGTTGATCCGCATCCAGCAGCTGCTTAATTTTATTCAACTGAATTAACTTTACATTTGAACTTTCAATTTTATACCTGGTATCTGTAATCATGATAACAGCAGGGAACACTTTTTTATTTGCCGGCTGCCAGGGCTCATGCTGCCATTCGTTGCTTATAAAATATGACTCATATCGTTGGACCTTTTCATTCATAACCTTTTCGGAATAAACTGATCGCTGAATCTCCACAAAGAACGGGCCTCCCTTCCAGATCATAAAGGCATCGGGCTCCATATAACCTTTTCCATACTTTGGCTCCACAATAAAAGTTTTTGGCGGCTGAATTTCTAGCAGTGACTTGTAAAACTCCATGATTTTCAGGAAATGAGGAATCTTTGTAGAATCCTTTTTAATGCCGGTTGGGGAAGGGAAGTATATATACGGCTGCCGGTCTTTATTAACCTCTATATATCCATCCCTTCGTAACCTCTTCAGAACCGTATTACAGCACGTTACTGGCTGTTTTAATGCTTTGAAGTGTAAGTCTATAATGTCATCCCTTGTCATGCAGCGGAAGCGATTCAAATCGTTAATAATAGCAAGATCACGTTTTTTCATTCGTCTAACACCCCGAATATATTCTCTTCGATTTCCGTTGTTTCTAACTCCTTCTCAAAGTGCATAGAAGGGGTTTCTTTAGTGGTTCCTCCCCTTACAGACTTGTAGGGTTCCAATATCTTTTCAACTTCATCCTCGTTTAAATATGGAGCCTGTAGTTCCTTCAATTCATCCAAATTCAACAGGAAGGTTCCCGGGGAATCTTTACTTATCTTTTCACTGCCTGGAGTCTCACCCATTAATGCATTTCGGAGGTCCACAGTTCGGAAACCCATCCGAACGGATATAACACCACGTATATCAGAATCAAGAATCTTGTGGGAAGGACGCTGCATAGAAAGAATTACATAAATAGCATAGGCTCTACCCAAGGAAGCAATTTGAAGGATCTCTGCCATGATCTCCTTATCCCGGATCATGACAAACTCATCTAGGGCGAATACAATTGCAGGCCGTCTTTCATCCTTAGGAACCTTGCTCATATGCCGGACTCGATATTTCTTTAACAATTGCCCTCTGAGATTAAGTTCGTTCATCAAATAGGCCAGCTGGGGCTTTAAATCCCTGATAGTGTAGCAAACACCTCTTACATGATCTACACCTTCATAAACTCCGAATTCACTCATTTTAAAGTCGGCTAATACCAGCTGCAGCTCTGCTGGAGGGAAGTATTGAATCAATGTGGATAGAATGACATGTAATATAGAGCTCTTACCACTGCCAGGCTGGCCGAATATTAAAAGGTTTGGATTGTTTTTTGCATCGTATATGTGAAGTTTTTTGTTTCTGTCCTGGCCACAAATTATAGGAAGGGAATAGTTTTCTTTTTGGATGATCTCTTTCAGCTGTTCGAAATTATAGGGGAGGATCTCTTTTTGGGAGTTGTCATTAATTATTAGGGTGAATTTTTTTATTTCTCCGTCCAGCTGCGCTTTCTTCCCGAATTCTTGCTGAAATACATAGTAGTTTTTCTTTAATAACTTAGGGTCTAACCCATTGGGTAGGGTGAAGGTTACAGTTGTAGTTTTTCCAATTTCAACCCCATGAATCTTAGGGAAAACGGGACGTTCTAAATCACCTAAATATAACTGGCCAGACTTGAAGGCTTTAATCATCTTTCTGCGGACCTTTAATTTCTCCCACATGCTCATAGGATCCACCGGATTAATGAATTAGTTTCGATAAAATAGATTCCAGCTGCAAAGCCGGCCAATGGAATGATGATCTTTAAAGCTGTATTTAGCCCATGAAAGCCAAGGTCACTTAATGTCCTGTCTAATACAGCCAGAGCAATAGTGGCACCTCCGGCCAGGATAATCATTGGTGAAAATAACATAAGAAGTCCTCCTTTATTTTGGGTTGGACAAAAATGTCTAACTGTCCGGCTTTTGCTCAAAAACGAGCTAAAGTTTTGTATAAAGTTTGCTAGTTTGCTAAAAACGGGTTTTAGGTCGTTTTCCATTCACTCTGTTCACTCGCTCCCTTTAAACAGATTTTTATTTGTTGAGTTTTCGTCAATTCTGACGATATTACTTTGATAGTGGTACTTTGGTAAATACTCTGGTTGGAACCATGGTCAAATTTTGTTTACTACTTTGGTAACTACCTTGATAAAGCCTATGCTGCACTGGTTGTCCAAGTTTCCTAGAAATAAAATTAATTTTACATGTAGGATTTTTGGACAAAGCTATCGAAAATTATCGAATGGGAGGGATATGTGTATGCACGAGAATCCTTTAGGGAAGAAAAGATCCAAGTTCGGGAGTTTTATGGATAAAAACTCAATTTCTCAAAAAAACCTTTCAGAAAAGAGCGGTGTTAGTAAAAGTACAATCAGCAGGTTATGTCATCCAGAAGAGTATCAACCAAGCATGAAAAATGCTACCAGGATCATCAAGGCCCTTAACGAGGGTGGTTTCAAAGTTAGTTTTGAAGATTTTTGGAATTTATAAGGAGTGAAGAGTAAATGAAGTCAAGATTGGATGAGGCATTAGAACTTTCGGAAGAAATTTTAAGAAATATAGAATTAGGTGAAGTAAGATTACAAACTGCTATACAAAAAACATTACGCCTAGCAAGGTTAATTAATGATATGGAAGCAGTTGATTGGATTAGAGAAGAGTTAAAAGGCTTTTCTCGAAAGGAAAATAGTTTAACTAATGAAGCATGGGAAGCATGCAAGCGTTCCAACAGAGTTTATTATGATAAAGAAAAAGAGAAGGAATTAGCTTTTACCCAGTCGGTGAGTGTGCTAGAGGAATTAATAGCGGCATTAAAGGAAAGAATGAAAGTTTCATATGACCCAAACGTATCGGTTTCTTCACAGTCACAATATTTACCACCATTACCACAAGGGAATGGACCGGAAAGAAGAGGAATAGCTCAAAATATCGCAACTTATACAGAACAAATCGAAAAGGTTAAATCCAGTTTTTACGACTATGTATTTAATATAAATTACGAATTGAGGTTCAGTAATATCACTGAAGATATCTTTACTCGAAAAAGGTTGCAGGTGGACGAAAAACTTTCTGATATTTCACCGGAAGCTGTTAGAAAGTTTGTATCAGTTCATGAAAATCTTAGATCTTCAAATGCAGAGGATTGGGCAAATGCAGTCCATTCTTGCAGGCGTATTTTGAAGGACATAGCTGATGAACTTTATCCTCCAAAAGAAGAACCTGTTTTAATTGGAGATAGGCCAATAAAAGTTGGAGAGGACCAGGTAATAAACCGATTAATTCAATATGTAGATTCAAAGTCGTCCAGCAGCAGATATGAGGAGTTGGTTGGATCACACTTAAAATATTTAGGCGAAAGATTAGATAGTGTTTATGGGGCGGCGAATAAAGGAACACACGCTGAGGTCTCCAAAGAGGAGGCTGAAAGGTACATTATATTTACATATTTATTAATTGGTGACATTTTGTCACTATAAAAGGAGAGCAAAATGGATATTTATTATAGTCGTATCTTTGGTGAAGTTCAACAACCAGAGAGTTTTTTAGAGCTAATGGAATTTGTTGTACATTTGAACCAACTAAAAGGTAGAAATGTTATGGTTTGGAGAGGCCAAGGGGATATAAATTGGCCTGTGCACAGTGGAGCCTACAGAAGGTTAATAAATGGTAAAAGAGAAAAAGCTACTGAATGGAATTTATCATATTATGAAAACACACTTATAAGAAGAGCAAGACATAAAGGTTATGGAACGAATGAAGGAATGGAAATATGTGATCTTGAATTGCTTGCTAAATTACAGCATCATGGAGCTGCTACGCGGCTTGTGGATTTTTCAAAGAACATTCTTGTTGCCTTATGGTTTAGCTTAGATTCTAAACCTGATGAAACAGGATTGTTACTTGGGGTTCATACTCGTGTTATTGGTGGAGAATCAGAGGGGGTTTTGGATAATAAAGAAGAATATAAAAAAGTCATGGAAAGAATTGATGAATATGACTATCCAATGTTTTTAGAATCTCCTGTTGTATCAAAAAGGATTGCGGCTCAACATGGAGTATTTTTGTATAGTGGTGTAAGTGAAGAGGCTACTGGAAGTTTAATGCTACCTAAAGAAAAGGGAGGCACTCTTTTTATTGCCATCTCTCCACAATTAAAAAAAGAATGTCGTAAAATATTAATTAATCACTTTGACATCCGTACTGAAACTCTATTTCCTGATCTAGATGGTTTTGCTTTTCATGCAAATAGTACAGGAGCAAGTGATTCTGAAATATTTAGGTGGTAAATTTATAACGAAGAGTAATAATGGTTGATAAAGAATAATAATGTCTAATTTTTGTCCTCCTTTTTGTCCTCGTGTTATTTCGATATAGTTTTAATTTATTTTAGGGTGGACAGATGAAACCTTGATTTTTCAGGGTGTATTTTACCGCATTTCTTCATATTATATGTCCAAATGAATGGGCGGCATGATGTAATCTGCCCCTCAAACCCTTGAGGATTTGTTGGTAAGGTGAGATTAAAATTATAACATTTGCTAACAAAATGGTGGCTTCCCAGTAATTCTCGAATTACTGGGAAGTTTTTTATATTTACCTAGACACCAACCAACATAAAATTAAAAAATTTTGGGACAATGAACCTGCATGTCCCCTATTAGATACTTTATGATAACTTGAAAATAGATTGACATTAAGATGATTCAACTCTAATATTGATAATAGTTATCATTATCAACGCGAGAGGTGCAAAACTTATGTCAAACCGAATAAATAAAAAACGGTATTTAGTTATATCTGTAATTATTCTTATTTTATCAATGGCTTTACTCGGATGTTCAAGCGAATCGGTTAAGAATCCAGATTCCTCAGAAAAAGATAATAATATGATTACTTTTGCTTGGCCTAGAGATATAGGCGAAATAAATCCTCATGTTTACAATCCATCTCAATTATTCGCTCAATCCATGGTATATGAACCTTTAGTTAGCTACCAGGATGGAGGAGAGTTAAAGCCACATTTAGCAGAGTCTTGGAAGATTTCTGAAGATGGGAAAGAATATGTATTTAACCTACGCAAGGATGTTAATTTTTCTGATGGCACAAATTTTAATGCTGATATTGTGAAAAAGAACTTTGATGCAATACTAAAGAATGCAGATATGCATGGTTGGTTAGGATTTATTCCAAAGATTGATCAAACAGATGTCATAGATGAATATACATTCAAATTAACATTAAAAGAGCCATATTATCCTACTATTCAGGAATTAGCAGTTGTACGTCCAGTTCGTTTTTTAGGAGACGCTGGTTTTCCTGGAGATGGTGACACTTCAAAGGGTGTAGACCAACCTGTTGGTACGGGTCCATGGGTGTTAGATGAATATAAAGTAGATGAGTTTGCTATTTTTAAACGTAACGAAAATTATTGGGGAGAACTTCCAAGTGTAGAGAAAATTAAAGTCAAAGTCATTCCTGATGCTGAAACACGCGTACTTGCTTTTGAAAAAGGTGATTTAGACCTTGTATATGGTGAGGGTGTTATTAGCATAGATTCTTTTAAGCAATTAGAGTCTACAGGTTCCTATGGAACTAGCATTTCTGAGCCAGTTGCTACTAGACAGCTGGTTATGAATACGAATAAAGAACAGCTTTCAGATGTACGAGTTCGTCAAGCATTACATTATGGATTTAACAAACAAGCAATGGTTGAAGGTGTGACATCTGGCTTGGAAGAGAAGGCTGACTATATCTTACCAACAAACTTACCTTATACTTCACATGTTGATACGACCACGGTTGAATACAATGTTGAAAAAGCGAAGCATTTATTAGATGAAGCGGGCTGGATATTGCCAGAGGGTAAAAGTGTACGTGAAAAAGATGGGAAACCACTTGAAATTGAGTTAATGTATAACTCAGCTGAAGTAATCCAAAAAACAATGGCTGAAACTTTACAGTCTGAGTGGGCGGGTTTAGGTGTAAAACTAAATATTGCCGGAGTTGAGCTTACCACTCAAGTGGAAAGATTCAAAGCTAATGAGTTCGATATGAATTTCTATAGTAACTTTGGTGCTCCATATGATCCGCATACTTTCGTAAACATGATGGCCACAGATGGATTTGGATTTAGAGAAGCGATTTCATCTTATCCTAACAAAGAAGAATTAATGAATCAAATAGCTGAAGTTCAACAAACAACGGATGAAAACGAGCGTCAGCAACTTTACACGGCAATTTTAGGCTCATTACAAGAGCAAAGTGCCATTGTACCTATTTCGTATATTAAGAAAATAGCAATTTATCAAAAGGATGTTGCTGATTTTGCATTCCCTGGTAACCGAGATGAACATCCATTTACAGGGATTAGCGTAAACGAGTAAGCGACAGGAGATGTTTTCATGGGTTCTTATGTCTTGAAACGAATAATGACAATCGTTCCAATCTTTCTTATTGCTACTCTGCTAACATTTGGAATGATTAACCTATCACCAGTGGATCCAGCTGAGGCATACTTCTCTGCAGCACATATCCAAGCGACAGATGAGATGCTGGACCAAAAAAGACATGAGTTCGGCTTAGATCAACCTCTTCTAATCCAGTATGTGAACGCCCTTATTAAGATATGCCAACTTGATTTTGGTATATCTTATATTACGAATCAACCTGTATGGGAAGAGATTTCTTCGCGAATACCTGCAACTATTCAGTTAACATTAGGCAGTCTATTGATTGCAATTTTAGTGAGTGTCCCTTTGGGATTTTTAGCAGGTATAAAGAAGAATAGTGGCATAGATCATTTTAGTCGATTCCTCTCTTTTGTAGGGGCATCGATACCATCATTTTGGCTTGGATATTTATTCATTTTTTTCTTTTCTGTAAAACTAGACCTGTTCCCAGTAGAGGGTACGGGAACCTGGAGACATTTAATTTTACCTTCAGTCACATTGGCTTTCCCTTTAATAGCTTTATATACTCGCCTGTTACGTACAAGTGTTTTGGAAAATTCACAAGAGTCTTATGTACTTTTTGCGCGGACGAGAGGTATTCATGAAAAAATCATAATGGGAAAGCATGTATTAAGAATTGCCATTTCTCCTATGATTACTGGTCTTGGAATGAATTTAGGAAACTTAATGACTGGAGCTATTATTGTAGAGGCTGTCTTTTCGTGGCCAGGGTTTGGACGGTATTTTATTGAGGCTATTTTTAACCGTGATGTTCCTGTTATCCAAGGCTATGTGGTATTAGCAGCGGGAATATTCCTTATAAGCAACTTAATTGTTGACCTTATCCAAATGTATTTAGACCCTCGTATTTCCAGAAAAGGAAGGCAGTATCAATGATAGCAATGTTTCGTGGTATATTAAAAAATCAAAAAATGATTGTCACATGTTTCCTAATACTGTGCATATTACTTTTGATCTCAATATTCGCTCCGTGGCTGGCACCTAACGACCCTATCGCTATCAATTTAACTCATAAACTACAGCCACCTTCTTTGGATTACCCATTAGGAACAGACCATTTAGGTCGATGTATGTTTTCACGTATCCTATTTGGGGCAAGAATTTCGCTGGGATTTGCTTTCCTAATTTTTATTTCAGCTTTAAGTATGGGTTTATTAATTGGTATCATATCTGGGTATATAGGTGGTTGGGTTGATCAATTGTTAATGCGAATCGGTGATGGCCTGATGGCGATTCCAAGCCTTTTGTTTGTTCTTGGATTTGTTGGAATTTGGGGAGCGGGTCTTAAACAAGTTATTTTAGGATTAATCCTCGTACAATGGGTTTATTATGCAAGGGTAATCCGGGGAATGGTTCTAAGCCTGAAGGAACAGAACTATATTACTGCAGCTAAAATCAGTGGTTCTTCTACATGGATTATCATGAAGAAACATATTATTCCTAATGTTCTCCCATCACTAGCGGTAATGGGAACATTAGAAATGGGTTGGGCGATTATGAATTTATCATCCATGTCCTTCTTAGGCTTAGGTGTGCAACCCCCTACACCGGAGTGGGGGGCGATGATTCATGAAGGGAAATCATATATCAGAACGAATCCAACATTAATGATTTATCCGGGTTTAATGATTATGCTAGTCGTTGTGACGTTTAATATATTAGGTGAATCACTATCAGAACGTTTTGGGGTTAAACGCCGCTAATGAAAAAGGACTGTTGAATAATGGATGTAAATGAGCGAGACATTTTAAATGTTAAAGACTTACATGTACAAGTAACAACCGAAGTAGGTTTTTCCACACTTGTTCAGGATATAAATTTTGGAATTAAAAAAGGAAGGATTCTTGGGCTTGTTGGGGAAAGTGGCAGTGGTAAAACGGTTACAAGTATGTCCATTCTGCAGCTGCTTGACAAGAAAAAAATGGATATTAGAGGGAGTATTACATTACAAGGCAAGGAGTTGAATGGTCTCGAAAACAAAGAAATGCGGAAAATTAGAGGGAAGGATATTGCTTTTATTATGCAAAATCCAATGAATGCTTTTACACCAGTTTTTACGATTGGTCATCAATTTGTTGAAACCATCAGATCTCATACCACACTAAAGAAAAAGCAAGCAAAAGAGCTTGCGATTGATGTAATGCAAAGTATAAATTTACCAGATTCTGATAAAATATTAAAAAACTATCCTTTTGAATTAAGTGGAGGTATGCTTCAACGTGTGATGATTGCAATGGCTGCATGCTTAAACCCTTCCGTTATAATCGCGGATGAGCCAACTACTGCATTAGATCTTCATAGCCAATCATTAGTAATCCGTCTATTAGATAAAGTTCGTTCTGAATATGGTACATCTATTCTGCTCATTTCCCATGATCTTGGCGTTATTTCGGAAATGGCGGATGATGTAATCGTTATGCAACACGGGAGAATAGTGGAAGCAGCAAATGTGTTAGAATTGTTTGATAATCCACAACATGAGTACACCAAGAAGTTGCTGAGGACAAGACCGACCTTATATTCCCAGAAACAGTCCTATACCTATATGTTATGATAGGCCCATTGAATCTTCCAAGGGGTGAAACCATTGAGCTTGCTACAGGTAAAACAAGTTAGTCTTAGCTTTAATTCTAAGAAGTTTTTTATAGGAAAAGATCTATCAAAAAAAGGTCTTAATGATATTTCCTTTACTATTGAAGAAGGAACATGTTTAGGTTTAATTGGAACCAGTGGAGCCGGTAAAAGTACCTTAGGAAGAGTAATTCTTGGGATTCAGCGTCCACAGCAAGGCCAGGTTTTGTTTCAGGGGTATGACATATATAATTCGGATAAAGCTACCCAACATAATATACGCCGCGACCTCCAAGTTGTATTTCAGGACTCATACTCAGCTGTTAATCCCCGAATGACTGCTGAACGTATTATCAGCGAGCCGTTGGAAAATTATGGAAAACTAACCAAAGGAGAATTAAGAAGAATAGTTTGTGAGCTATTAGAAAGAGTAGGATTAAGCGAAAAGGATTTAAAAAAATACCCGCACCAATTTAGCGGAGGACAATTGCAAAGGATAAATATTGCTAGAGCAATCGCTCTTAAACCGAAGTTAGTCGTTCTAGACGAATCAGTTAATAGTTTAGATATGGTTACACAAAGCTTAATTTTAGAACTATTAAGCGAGTTAAAAGATGACTTCGGCTTATCTTATCTTTTTATTACACATGATATTAAAGCAGCCTTTTCGATTTCTGATAAAATTGGTGTACTTGAAAAAGGGGAATTGATTGAGCTTTACGATTCCAAAGACCAATTTTTTTCATCAAAACACCCTATAGTTAAACGATTAAGAGACTCCATCCTTGCAGAACATCCACGCTTTCGTACACTTACAACGGGTAAACTGGGTTAACATAAACAGAATATAAGCTTCGTGAAGTCAGTAAATAAAACATAAAGTTTGATGCCAAAGACTGCTCCAAAATATTTAAAACGAAAAATTCCGTCAGTATATCCTCGAAGCAATAAGCAGATGTATTCCACGAGATGAAGATCTATCTTTAGATGAAAGAGGATGGGTAAAATTTATGGCTAAGGACAGGGAAACCTGTCTTTTTCTGCATTTTTAAAGAAATTATACTTAAGCTAATAGGTTACTAATTATCTCACTACTTGTTTGGTTAGGATGTATAGGAGTTCTTTTAAGCAGGAATATTTTATGATGGGATAGAAAATCTTCGGATCTTATGGATGCAATCCAAAAAATCGAGATATAAAAATTGTTTACGTTTAGAATTGATTAAAATTTGCTCAGGTTGTAGGTCTTAGAAATTTCAAATTTAAGCACCTTCAATTGATTAAGTTATGGATAAAGCAGGAGGAATTTATGAAATTGGCAACAGATTCAATGGTCTTAAATAACACTACATCATCCTGTAGCCACAGAGAATATTTAGTGTTGGCCATTCCACTCATTATATCAGGCATTTCAACACCTATTTTAGGGGCTGTTGATACTGCAGTTGTTGGAAGGATTCCCGACCCGGCTTCAATAGGTGGAGTTGCCATTGGGGCCGTTATCTTTAATACAATGTATTGGCTGCTTGGATTCCTGCGAGTGAGTACAAGTGGATTTACTGCTCAAGCAGAAGGAGCAAATAATCAAAATGAAATGGTATTATCCTTACTTAGACCAATGATTTTAGCTATTTTGTTTGGCTTGTTTTTTATCATTTTACAGGGTCCTATTTTGGCCATTGCCTTATCATTAATTGGAGGAAGTGAAGCGGTATCATTCTTTGCATCCTCCTATTTTTCGGTTCGAATCTGGGGAGCACCGTTTATTCTGCTTAGCTACGTGATTATTGGTTGGCTTATTGGAATGGGAAAGGTGCGCTTAGCTTTGGCTACTCAAATATGGATGAATACCTTAAACATTATATTAGACCTTGTTTTTGTTTTAGAGTTAGGAATGGGAGTTAAGGGCGTTGCTTATGCTACTCTTATAGCTGAGATTAGTGCTGTTGTGTTAGGAGCATGGCTTCTTTACTTGACCAATAGAGAGAAACTAGCCAATATAAAGTTATCAATGCTGCTAGAAACTGAACCAATTCTAAAAATGATGAAAGTGAACCGAGATTTATTCCTAAGGACTGTATGTTTGCTCACGATGACCATAATTTTTACTTCTATAGGTGCAAGTATGGGCGAAGTTACGTTAGCAGCCAATGCCATCTTACTACAAATTCACTATATAATAGCTTATTTATTTGGCGGTTTCGCGAATGCTTCTAGTATATTGGTCGGCAGAGCTATAGGTGGGGTTAATTTTTTTCTTTATAAGCGTGCGTATACTCTTTCCGCTCAATGGGGTTTAGGCTCGGCCATTCTTTTGAGTTTAAGCGTACTTATTTTCGGAGAAAGTATAATCGCCTCATTTACGACAATTACAGAAGTAAAAGCTATGTCAGAAGACTTTCTGGTATGGATGCTTGTGTTTCCTATCTTTGGTTTCTGGGGTTTGCAGCTAGAAGGGATTTTTTCTGGTGCTACTGAAGCAAAGTCTATCCGGGATTCCATTGGTTTAGCATTGATTATTTTTTTAATTGCACTTTGGGTGCTTGTACCGCATTATAAAAACCACGGATTATGGATCGCGTTTGTCGTATTTAGTTTATTTCGGTCTTTCTTTTTATCGTTATTTATTCCCAAATTAACTCGTAAAAAATTTACTAACAAAAACTAAACTCTAGAATTCGACTACCTTAGTATAACGCTTATAAAATACTAACATTTTACTAACGCAATCCAGTGAAAAAGTAGTAATATGTTATAGATGTTACAGATAAAATATGGAAAAACCTTGAGCTGCCGCACCCCTGCCACACACCATGTTTAAGATATTCACACTCTCACCTTAGGGTGGTATGGTGTGTAATTTTAATCGTTGAACCCAACGTTTTAAAGCATCATCCACCAGGACATAGGTACAGGTTTTCTGCCCCGCTGATCCCCAAACTGCTTATAACAAACAAAAAGGAATTCCTATTCGGGAATTCCTTTTTTATTATTCTTTGTCCTGACCCCCGCCAAAAGTTTCGGGAATCATCGTGAAGCCTTCAATCACAGTATCTTCTTCCACTTCGATCATCAGGTAGCGCTTGCCGTCAAAATGGACTTGTTTGACATATCGAAGATCTTGCGGGCAGATGGATATGTTGGCTGCCTTCGTGCTGATTTTTATTGATTTTGAATTAAATTTGGGCAGGACGCTGCTTGCCTTTATTTCATATTTGTCATCGTCGATGATTTTTTGATAAGCGGATTGGATCCTTTCTGAATCAATATCTTCGAGACCGCTCACCTTTAAAACACGTTCTACGTCTTTGGAATCCAGCTTAGGCGGCTCATCCTCTTCGTTTTCCACGATCATCCGGTTAATCTCTTCATATACGCTGGAAAGTGTTGATGTGCTTAGCTGATCTCCTGTTACGTCTTTAATAATTTCCTCAAACACGATTTTATCATCCTGCGCCGTCATCGTTTCTTCCCCGTTTAAAACGTCCTCTATGAACTGGTGGTCGGGCTCATGAACCTTGCCTGCTGAATACAAGACGTGATTGACATCAGCAGCATGATCGGTGAAGCATGGAAATAGGAACCCTGAAATGGGAGCCTTGAGGTTGATAATCGGATCAACGGTAAAATGATATTTAAATTCCTTTTCGACATAGTCAAAAAGCAGTTCTTTCTTCGGTTCTTGCGTGTTATTTATGCTGCAGAGAATAAAGGGATGAGAATAAACGGTATCCCGTTCACTTTCCTCGGCTTCTGCATTGCGGCGTTTCATTGGCTTAAGATACTCCCCGCGAATGAACGTAACGACAATATCCTTTTCATATTGCCGGATTCCCAGCATTTTGCCGACAATCTGAAGCATTAGTTCTGTCCAGCTTTCAGCATCACTGCTAAGCAATCCTTGATGCAGGATGAGCTGGCTGCTGTTTTCGGCATCCCTCTGAAACTTTAATTCAAAGAGCTTTTCATCCAATTGGCCGCCAAGCAGCTTTTTGAAGTTATCCATAAATAGCTCCTGCTGATCCTGGTCCAGCATTTCAAAAGGCTGGCTCTCATAATGATAAATCTCGCTTGATTCCTTCATAATATAGACATTAAAAATATCTGAGATCTTTAGTAAGTCATTATTTAACTTAAATTGTTTCCGAATCTGTGCGATGTCTTTTTTGTTCACGGTTAAAATCCACTCCTAAGCTGCCCAATATGCATATTTACTAGAATAACAAAATACATCAGCTCTATAAATTATTAATCCCTTTTATTTTCGCTTTTTTGAAAAGGGATTTGTGAATTAGAGCATGAAGTTGATTTTTACTGGCCGAAGTTTGCGCTGGCGGGGTGAATGAGGGATACTGATATTTTGTTGGCATAAAGGTTTTTAATTGAGGCTTCTCATAAGTTAACTAAATTTATGGGAAGCCTTTTTAATTTCTTTAACATTGGGAACATACTCTTTCGGATGAAATTGGTTGTGCGGATAAAAAATACAAGTATCGACAAAAAATGGCAAGTTCTTTATAATGGTATAGTAAAATGTAATCGTGAAATTAGTCCTACATAATAAAATTGAAAAAGGCAAACTTATCGAAAGGTAAGGACGCAAAGCTACGAGTCTAAAATCCTCCAGGGTAATGACAGTCGGGTTGCCAAGGATAATAACGAACGTTTATTTGGCTATCCCTATCTATTTGGGGGTAGTCTTTTTTGGGGGACACCCTTTAAATAGCGGCAAAAAAATGATGGAGAATACAGGCAAAGGAGATCAGCGATGATAGTTGTAGATAAGAAAAAATACAAAATGGCCATTAATGAGGCCGCAAAGGAAGTTCATGTACAGGTTCATGGGTTAATGAGAGAGG
>JAPSKD010000026.1 GCA_031177865.1 Bacillus sp. (in: firmicutes)
TTCTATCGGTGGTTCAGAAATGGATTATCAGCCTGGGGGAGGCGATCTCTATACGATTCATGAACTCCTTAGCCCTTTCCATGCTACGAGCAATTTAATCGAAACCGATTTGTTGATACCTTTTACCATCTTTGATACGGATGATAAAAGCGAGGGAGAATTAGTTGAGAGCTCTCGGAAATATGCAGAATATCTGCTTGCTGATAAGATTCCTAGGTTTCCAAGTAGATAAATACAACAAAAATAACAAAAAGGATGGGTTTCTAGATGCCAAAGCAAAAAGTTTGGTTTATTACTGGTGCAGCAAGGGGCATTGGTTTGGAAATACTGAAGGCTGTGTTGGAAACCGGAGATAACGTTGTTGCGACAGTCCGTAGCTCGGCGGAGTCTTTAGCTGATAAAGTAGGAAATCCGGAGAATCTTCAAGTTGTTCTTCTGGATATCACCGATGAACAACAGGCAATTGCAGCTGCGAATCAAGCCGTACAGAAATTCGGCCAAATTGATATTCTTGTCAATAATGCAGGATACGGGCTGCTGAGTGCCGTTGAAGAAGCTACTGCTGATGAGGTTAGGAAAAATTTCGAAACCAACGTCTTTGGCTTGTTGAATGTGACCCGGGCAGTCCTGCCTCATATGCGTAAAAAACGTTCCGGACATATCATCAATTTCTCGTCCGTTGGAGGATTGAGCGGTTATATCGGCTGGGGCGTATACGGTTCAACCAAGTTCGCTGTTGAAGGATTAACGGAGTCACTTGCATTGGAATTGGCTCCGCTTGGAATTCATGCGACCGTAGTAGCCCCGGGCTTCTTCCGTACGGAATTTCTGGATGCGGCGTCACTAACACGCTCAGGTCACATCATTCCAGATTATGACCAAACGGTAGGAGAGATGAGAAAATTCGCTACCCAGGCAAATAAGAAACAACCGGGCGATCCTGTCAAGTTGGCCAAGGCAATCGTGAAGGTTGCCAACGCGGAGAAGCCGCCGGTACACTTGCCGCTTGGCAAGGATTCGCTGCAAAGATACCGGGAAAAGACGGCTAATTTTGAAAAGGATATTGAAGCTTGGTATGACGTGATTACGGGTACAGATCACGATGATGTAAATGTTCAATAAAAATGGCAATGAAATCTTATTAAGACTCAGAAATGCGACACATTTACTTTAATTAATAAGCAACATATTAAATAACTGCTGAAAATTTTGTTTCATTATTTATTTCAAATATTTGAAATAAATAATGAAACAAGTCATAAAATCTGCCAAATTTCAAAAATGTTACTAACTTATTGTTTAGGAGATAATTGTGCGATTCAAAGTATTATCTGATGAAGAGTTAATAGATATATATTTAACTGCCCAAAGACAAAAATTGGATTATTCCTTTTTAAAATTGTTGTTGTCTGAAATAATAGAGAGAGGCATTATTTCATTACTTTGTAAGACTAGTTCAAAAACATAGTCTTATTTTTTTACATCACTAGATCTGCTGATCCTTCATAAGTTTTGTCACCTTTTTACTCAAAAGCGACAAAAGGATTGTGTTAAATGGATTGATTACAGGTACATTGGATGCGGTGGAACGTTCAACTGGGGCAGCACTCTAAACCTCAACCTATGGGTATCACTAAAAAACGTTTTTTGGAATCCTATCTGTTAATAAGAATAAAGACTTTTAGTGACATCACAAGATAAAATTCATATAATTTTATCTTGTGATATTCTTCATCTGTTACTGGTTCAAACCATTCAGCAGGACCTACCGTTGTATCTGGATCAATGGCAAGATGAATTTAGGATTTTCCTTAAAGCAAGGAAAATCCTTTTTTGCATTTCATTCATTTAATTGGCATGGAACATCACTATAATTTGTAAGGGTGGAAAGAAGGTCGATAAGCTGGGTTCGCTGCTCTTTTGTGAGATTCTGTAATAAAATTTCTGCTGCTTCTTCTTCAAGCAATTGGGCTTTTTTTATTTGCATTTGGGCCAAATCTGTCAACTGCAACAAAGTTGCACGTCGGTCTTGCGGGTCTGGAAGTCGGAGCAACAGCTGATCCTTTTCCAGTGCGTCCACAAAATCAGTAACCGTACGGGCCTTAACGCCTAATTTGACAGCTAATTCGCTCATTCGAATTTTCCCTACTTCGGAAACAGCCAGAAGAACTCGAAGGCGTGGTCCTGATAGTTGAAAGGGCATATCGAGATTGCAAATATGGGCTTCATATTCTCTCTGAATTTTATGAGAAGTTTTTATTAATGCATGGATAACCTCTACAGCAGATGCTTTAGAAGAAATTGGGTTTGTCATAAGATAACCTCCTTGACACGTTGAAAGATATTGAGTAAACTCATATTGAGGAAACAGATATTGAGTAAACTCATATTGAGGAAACAGATATTGAGTAACCTCACTAAAATTTATGCCTGTTTCTATAGTACCATTGTACCTTAAAAGGATATTGAAAAATACAGAAGGAGGGGAAATCAACGTAAATTAAATCAATTGACCTTAAAATTAGCCTAACCTAAGTTGTTTTAATGAAGGGATTCATGAAATAGCCGATCATAAACAGAGTGGTAACTGATTCGAAAACTAGTTTAGATATTTTTAGATGATGATAAAACTTCACATGAAAAGGGGAAAACAAAATGGCAAAAGTATTATATATCACGGCAAACCCGCTCAATGAAATTCAGTCGTACAGCATGGCTGTCGGAAAAGCGTTTATTGATACCTACAGAGAAAAAAATAAAAATGATGAGATTGTGCATATTGATCTTTTTAATGAACATATTCCACAAATTGATGAAGAGGTTTTGAGCGGTTGGGGGAAGCTCCGAACAGGAAAAGGATTCGAGGAGCTTACAACAGGAGAGAAAGCGAAAGTTGGTCGTCTTGCTGAATTGAGTGAACAATTCGTTGCTGCCGACAAATATGTTTTTGTAACACCTTTATGGAATTTTTCCTTCCCTCCAGTAATGAAAGCCTATCTTGATTCTGTAGCAGTTGCAGGAAAAACATTTAAATATACTGAAAAAGGACCGATTGGTCTGTTAACTGATAAAAAAGCCCTGCACATCCAAGCCCGAGGTGGTTTTTACTCAGAGGGACCTGCAGCTGGTATCGAAATGGGTCACCGGTATTTAACTATTATGATGAATTTCTTTGGTATTCCTGCATTTGAAGGCTTGTTTGTTGAAGGTCACGCTGCAATGCCTGATAAAGCACAGGAAATCAAAGAAAATGCAATCACACGTGCAATCGAATTAGCTCAATCATTTTAATAATATGGACCAATAAAGGCGGATTAACATGAAGATCTGCCTTTTATTTTTAAACATAATATTAAAATAAACATAGAAGGTTAATTTTAGGAATTCTTTCGTGATACAATTTTAAAAATACAGAATATTCAGTTTTACCGCTATCCTGTTTTTTTTGTCACCTACCTCTATGCTTTTCTTCTTTTTAAATCACCAATCGCATTCAATATCAAAAGAAATAAATGTTTCTAATCTGCGTAATTTTTTTAGAGGTTATAGGTGCCATGCTTGGTGCCCAAATTTTTAAATAAAACACAAGAAAGCAAGAAAGCTTGATTTATCGAGACTTGAGGGTACAAAAAGATACTAGAAAAACAGGTGCCAGCAAACTTCAAAACTGATTGAGCTTGTGTAGGTCCTATTTTATTCGATTCCACTTATTCGGGCTACTAATAAACCCAAAATAATAGACAGTTGCTAGTACGGTTGTTATAGGGTTTTAAGAGCTTTTTTCTTTTGTTTATCGGGGGACAATTGGGTACAATTTGGGGACAAATTAGTGCAAACTGTTCCCAATAACAAAAACTCAGTCATAAAAAGGTTTAACGAAATCACTGTTATATCAATACTTTCATATTTAAACTGTTATAACCATAAAGTATATCCATCATTGACAGGGTTGAGGTCGGGGGTTCGAACCTCTCACAGGTCATTCATACAGCACCTTGGTAACCATTGTGATATCAAGGTTTTTCTTATAAAACAGGAAATTTAGTTTAGTAACACAGCTGATTTATTGGAAAAATATATTACCTCTGAATTCAACATAATCACATGACCCCTTCTTCAACTCCCTAATGACTGCTTCATCTCAACACTTTTTTCTAACCTAATTAGTATTTTTAAAAAAATTCCTTCTAAGTGGCCAGTTGTAATAAAGGATCTTTCATAAAATTAAAAAGCCCTTTCTATTCTATTCGGAATATAATTTTTGCGGTTTAAGTGCAAAAAAAATAATGATAGTGCCAAGAAATTTTGCATATTGTTTTCACAAATAGTTCACAAATAGGCGTTTTTATTATTGGCACAGTAATTGCAAGTTTATAAGTAAAAATTAAATTTGGACAAATATGTATTATATCCATTTTTTGATGGGGGTGAAAGGGAAAATTCTAGAAATGTATAAAAGAACATAACAAATGACTAAATGAGATTATCCTTTTAAAAGAAATAAATACATTCATAATCAACAAAGGGGGATTACCAATGAAAACAGGTACGGATCGTGTAAAAAGAGGCATGGCTGAAATGCAAAAGGGCGGCGTCATAATGGATGTTGTGAATGCTGAGCAAGCAAAAATAGCTGAGGATGCAGGAGCGGTAGCTGTAATGGCTTTGGAACGCGTTCCTTCGGATATCCGTGCAGCTGGCGGAGTAGCAAGAATGGCAGATCCACGAATTACAGAAGAAGTGATGAAGGCCGTTTCCATTCCGGTTATGGCAAAAGCACGTATCGGACACATTGTTGAAGCCAGGGTTCTTGAAGCTATGGGCGTTGATTATATTGATGAGAGCGAAGTTTTAACACCGGCTGATGAAGAGTACCATCTAAATAAAAAAGTTTACACTGTTCCATTTGTTTGTGGTTGCCGTGATCTTGGCGAAGCAGCTCGACGTATTGGTGAAGGTGCATCCATGCTTCGTACAAAAGGAGAGCCGGGAACTGGTAATATCGTAGAAGCAGTTCGTCATATCCGCAGGGTAAATGCTCAGGTAAGTAAAGTCGTTTCAATGAGTGAAGATGAATTGATGACAGAGGCTAAGCTACTAGGAGCTCCTTATGAACTTCTCCTTGAGATTAAGCGTAATGGACGCCTGCCTGTAGTGAACTTTGCAGCTGGTGGAGTAGCAACGCCTGCTGATGCTGCACTGATGATGCAGTTAGGTGCTGATGGAGTATTTGTTGGTTCCGGAATCTTCAAATCTGATAACCCAGCAAAATTCGCTAGAGCTATCGTGGAAGCAACAACCCACTACCAGGACTATCAACTAATAGCAGAGATTTCAAAAAATCTTGGAATTGCAATGAAAGGTATTGAGATTTCAACTCTGTCTCCTGAAGCGCGTATGCAGGAACGTGGTTGGTAAAAATGTTAAAAGGATTTTAACATACAAGGGAGAATAAATTATTTATTGTGAAGAGGTCTAAAAAATAGTTGTAAGCTCTTTATTGGTAGTGAAAACGCTTTAACTTTTTTAAAAATTTAAAATATTCACATTGACATTGTTTATTCTAACCCGTATACTCGTGTTAGAAAGGTGTTGCAGTGGGTTTTGAAGGGTGGATTAGGGCATGCAAACACTGGAAACGGTGATTGTTACAGGATATGCAAAAGCTCCACAGGGAACTTCCATGTATGAAATGTATAAGCATGCGGGAATTGTCCTCGAAGTGGATCTGAGAGATCATAAGATTATCGGAGCTGAATTCACATTCGTAACTGAACTAACAAAAAACTATTTTCAAAAACTGTTGATAGGCTACTGTCTTCAAGACGGTGTTGAGCAGTTGATTAAACGAATTCAAAGTTTTTATTTTGCTCCATCCCAGCAAGCGATCATTGTGGCTCTTCAAGCTGCAGTTCAACGTTACTGGGATAATGTGAAGCAAATGAATACATAACGTTTGGTTATAATAAAGTGGGAAGATGACCTCTTCCCATGGTCTTATTAAAACCGGGCAAACATGAACTCTGTGTAAGGAATGTTCGTTGAAACGACATTCTTTATAGAGATTTATGTTTTGCTCGGTTTTTTTATTTTACCGAACGGTTAACACCCGCAAAAGTCGATGGAAAGGCAGGGATAAAAAACATGAGGAAGCTGATTACATGCGAAGAAGCTGTAAAAAAGGTTAAAAGCGGCTCTCGAATTATGGTAGGTGGATTTGGACTTGTAGGAAGTCCGCTTAGTTTAATAGCCGCTTTGGCTCAGTCGGAAGTGAAAGACTTAGAGATTATTAGTAATAACCTTGGTGAACCGGGCAGAGGTCTTGGGGTTTTAGTACGGCAAAAGCAAGTAAAAAAAGCAATTGGTTCGTATTTTACATCCAATCCAGAAGTGGTTAAAGCTTATCAGGATAAAGAATTAGAAGTGGAGCTTCTCCCACAAGGAACGATGTCTGAAGCCATTCGAGCGGGTGGTGCAGGACTAGGAGGGTTTTATACACCGGTCAGCGTAGGAACAAAAATTGCCGAAAACAAAGAAGAGCGTACCTTTAACGGTAAAAAATATGTTTTCCAAGAGCCGCTTAAAGCCAATCTTGCTTTCATTAAAGCGAAAAAAGCGGATCAATTAGGAAATCTCATATACAACAAATCGGCAAGAAACTTCAATCCGATGATGGCAACAGCTGCGGATTTGGTTATTGCAGAGGTGGACGAAATTGTGGAGGTTGGCCAAATTTCTCCTGAAGAAATTGTGACCCCTCATTTATACGTTGATTTTATCGTTGTGAAGGGCGGGAACTAGCTTGAACGTGAAACAATACATTGCTGCAAGAGCGGCGAAGGAATTAAAGAATGGCGATATCGTCAATTTGGGCATAGGGATTCCAACGCTGGTGGCTGATTACATTCCATCAGATGTTAAAGTTTTTTTACACTCGGAAAACGGGATCCTTGGTGTAGGTCCTACCCCTGAGTCAGAGCATATTGACCTAAATCTTGTCAATGCAGGGAAACTGCCTGTCACAGTATTGGAAGGGTCATCCTTTTTTGATAGTGCATCCTCTTTTGCGATGATTCGCGGAGGACATGTAAGCGTTTCAATTCTTGGTGTGCTGCAAATCGATTCAATTGGGCGGATTGCCAACTGGGCCGTACCAGGAAAAAGTGTTCTTGGTGTAGGCGGGGCGATGGATTTATTGGAAGGCTCCAAAAAGGTAATCGTAACTACGATGCATACGTCTAACCAGGGAGAGTCAAAAATCGTCAAGGAATTAACCTATCCGATCACATCGGAACGAATAGTGGATTTAATTATTACCGATTTGGCGGTGTTCGCTGTAAAGGAAGATGGACTTCATCTTATTGAACTGTCCCCTGGAGTTTCCCTTGAGGAAGTTCAACTGAAAACAGACGCACCCTTCCTTATTGCTGAATCTTTCAATAAAGGCAAAGAGGTGACTTCGTAGTGGTTGTAATCGTAAATGCATTTCGGACTCCAATCGGAAACCTCGGCGGATCACTGGCGGATACGCGCCCGGAAGAGCTCGTATCCCTCATCATGAAAAATAATCTTTCGGCTTCCGGATACAGTGCCAATATTGTCGATGAAGTCATCGTCGGCCAAACAAAGCAGAGTGCGCATGCTCCAAATATTGCTAGGGTCGCTGCCTTGTATGCCCAATTTCCTGAATCGATTCCTTCTTATACTGTTCATCGTCAGTGTGGTTCGGGGCTGCAGGCCGTCATTAACGGAGCGATGTCCATTTTGACTGGTCAGGCAGAGGTTGTTTTAGCAGGAGGGGTAGAAAGTATGTCTCAAGCCCCCCATTATACGGTCGGTTCGCGATTCGGTATTAAGATGGGAGATTTGACACTGTTTGATTCAAATACGGAAAGTCAGCCAAGATCCCAGCCTGAAGAGATATACGGTCGATTTACGATGGGGAAAACAGCCGAATGGCTTGCTGAAAAATATAACATAAGCCGCCGTGAACAAGACGAATTTGCCTTCACGAGTCAGCAGAAAACGAAACGTGCAATTGAAATGGGATATTTTGAGGAAGAAATCATTCCAGTTCCGGTAAAGGAAGGAAAAAAGGGGATCAGACACTTTGCGATAGACGAGTACCCAAGATTGACGGACATTGAAAAGTTAGGAACACTATGTCCTGTGTTTCAAAAGGATGGGACGGTAACAGCCGGAAACTCGTCCGGCAGAAATGATGGAGCCTCAATGCTGCTGTTAATGTCGGAAGAAAAAGCGGAACAGCTTGGAGTAGTTCCTATGGCAAGGATTCGTTCCTTTGCTGCAACGGGTGTATCACCAAAAGAAATGGGAATTGGTCCGGTTCCTGCATCCCAAATCGCGTTGAAAAAGGCAGGTCTTCGCTTAGAAGATATCGATTTAATTGAATTAAATGAAGCATTCGCTGCTCAAAGTCTTGCTTGTTTAAAAGAATGGGGCTTGAAAGGGGATAACGTGAATGTTAACGGAGGGGCGATTGCCTTAGGCCATCCCCTTGGGTGCTCCGGTGCAAGAATCGTCACTACATTATGTCATGAGCTTGAAAAACAAAAACGGCAATATGGCCTCGCGACGATTTGTGTGGCAGGGGGATTAGGAATGGCAATGGTGGTGGAAAGATGGATGGAATAAAAAAAGACTATGTGTTTCATCGAGATTTAAAAAAGGAGTACCCGATTATTACCCACGGTGTAGGGGTCTATCTCATAGATGAGAATGGGAAAAAATATTTGGATGCTTGCTCTGGGGCGGTTGCAGCCAACTTGGGCCATGGGATTACTTCTATAGGAGAGGCCATGGCAGAACAAGCAAAAAAAGCAGCTTTTGTCCATACAATGCGCTTCGAGACGAAAGCGTTGCATGCACTGGCTGAAACAATCGGAAAAATGGCACCAGACCAATTAAATAAAGTGTATTTTACAACCGGAGGTTCAGAAGCAAATGAAAGCGCTTTGAAGTTGGCGAGGCAATTTCATAGGGATGCCGGCAGACCCCAAAAACACATTGTGATCGGGCGATGGCAATCGTATCACGGTAACACCATCGGTTCTTTATCAGCAGGAGGAGACGTTAAAAGAAGACATGCATACACTCCTAATCTTTTAAACTATGCCCATGTCTATTCTCCGTACTGTCACCGATGTCCATACGATCGTCAAAAAGATGATTGTCTCTCCAAACAAAACTGGACGTGTGTAACGGATATTGAAAGAACCATTTTAGAGCTTGGTCCTGAGAACGTGTCGGCATTTATCGCCGAACCGATTGTCGGAAGCCAGCAAGGTGCAGTTCCACCGCCGCCGGGGTATTTTGAGAAAGTTCGAGAGTTGTGTGACCGTTACGAAATCGTCTTAATTATCGATGAAGTGATGACCGGATTCGGCCGTACTGGTACCAACTTCGCGACAGAACAGATTGGAATCGAACCTGATATCATCACGTTTGGAAAAGGGGTTTCAGCAGGATATGCTCCGCTGGCCGGCATGATTGTTCATGAACGGTTGATAGATGGGCTTATTCAAAACAGCGACGGAAAATTTATTCACGGCTATACCTATAGCGGGCATCCTGTGGCAGTGGCAGCCGGCCTTGCTGCCTTGGATGTATATGAGCGTGACAGGGTGTTGGAAAATGTGAAAGAGCAGAGTTCTTACCTTTTCGATAGGCTTTTGAAACTTAAGCAAAAACATACCTGTATATCCGATGTCCGGGGCAGGGGGCTTTTAATTGGAATGGAGCTTATCAAGGATTGTGAGCATGATCTACTGTTCAATCCATCTGAAAAGGCAGCTGAAACATTGAATGGTATTGCGATGGAACTTGGTGCGGTTTTTTATCCTGGCGCCGGTTCAATTGACGGCACAAATGGGGAACATCTAATCATCAGCCCCCCTTTAAATGTGTCGAAAAAAGAGATTGATGAGATTGTGAGAATATTAGATAAATCATTATCGATATTTGAGGGTCAATTAAGAAAGGATGAGGCATATGAAATTGCAAAGTAAAACAAACGAAATTCAAGAAAAAGCACGAAAGCATCTATCTCCTGTCATGACAAGAGTGACTGAACTCGTCATCGATAAAGCGCATGGCGCCAAATTTTGGACAACAGATGGTATAGAATACATTGATTTCGTTTCTGGTGTTGCTGTCAATGCAGTCGGGCATACGAACGAAAAAATGGTGGAAGCCATTAAGAAGCAAGCAGAGGCCTTAATTCATCTTGGATTGAACTACGGTTATTATGAAACGGCTGCGAATCTGGCGGAAAAGCTTGCTCATATCACACCCGGAAATCTAGACACTGTCTTTTTCTCCAATTCCGGTGCCGAGGCAATAGACGGGGCACTTAAATTGGCAAAGGCCGCTACAGGCAGACCAGCCATTATTGCTTTTGAAGGATCGTTTCACGGCCGTACATTAGGAGCAACAGCCATTACGGCATCAAGCTCTAAATACCGTCGTTATTATGAACCAATTTTAGGTGAGGTGTACCACGTTCCATATCCGTACCCAACCCAGCTGAAAAACATTAAAGAAGAAGACGCAGAAGAGTACTGCTTGAATCAGCTTCAGAAATTGTTTGATTTACGCGTCGATCCTTCACGTGTAGCGGCCATCATCATTGAACCGGTAATGGGTGAAGGCGGCTATTATCCGGCACCGCCAAGCTTTTTGCAGGAGTTAAGAAAGATTTCAGAGGAACACGGCATTTTGCTTATTTTTGACGAAGTACAAACAGGATTTGGCCGTACAGGTAAAATGTTTGCCTCAGAGCATGCGAATGTGACTCCTGATATTTTAGTACTGGCAAAAGCCCTTTCCGGCGGCATGCCTCTTGGTGCCATTGTAGCAAGTCGTGAGCTTCATGAAAAATGGCCGACGGCTGGTCATGGTTCGACATTTGGAGGAAATCCAGTTTCTTGTGCTGCGGCATTGGCAAACATTGAGGTCATTGAGGAAGAGAAGTTAGTAGAACGCAGTGCTAAACTCGGTGCCAAGATTGTCGGCCGACTTCATAACTCGGTAGGACATTTACCGGGCATTGTTGAAGTCCGAGGAGTCGGCATGATGATCGGTATCGAATTCGATTCGCAATCTGCTGCTGTCTTTGTACCGAAAATTAAATCGAAAGCACTGGAAAATGGATTGCTCATTATGAACTGCGGTGTAAGCGGGCAAACGATCCGATTAATGCTGCCTCTTAATATTCAAGAAGATGTGCTTGATAAGGGATTAACCATTTTAGAAGATGTGATAACAGAAACAATTTCAGGAAACTAATTTTCGATTCCTCGGTATACCACGATATAGGAGGTCTAGTTTATGTCTAGTCAAATCAAAATTGATATTCTTCAGGGAGATCTTTATATAAATGGAAAATGGGTAAGTGCCCCCGATCAATCCTACTTTGAAAGCTTAAATCCGGCAACGGGGGAACTTGTCGGCATATGTGCAGCCGCCACAACGGAGCAAGTGAATGAGGCTGTCGCAAATGCGAATGAAGCGTATTCACAATGGAAGAACATCCCTATTCCAGAACGAGCGGCTTATTTAACGAAAGCAGCCCAATTGTTTGAAATACGAAAAGAGGAACTTGCTCGTTTCATGACAATGGAGATGGGCAAAGTGCTGCCTGAGTCTTTAGGCGAAGTTGGAGTGGTCATCGCGACTGCTCAATATATGGCAGGCGAGGGACGACGCCTCTTTGGAGAAACGGTCCCTGCAGGGTTCCCAGACCGGAACGTAAGAATGGTTCGTGAACCTCTTGGAGTTGTGGCGTGCATTACCCCCTGGAACTTCCCTGTTGCACTTGCTTCCTACAAAATCTTTTCAGCTCTGATTGCTGGTAATACCGTCGTATGGAAACCGGCTTCAGAGGTAGCGCTATCGGCAAAGATTTTTGTAGAAGTGTTAGATGAAGCCGGATTCCCAGCAGGGGTTGTCAACTTAATTACAGGTTCAGGTAGAACAGTCGGGCAAACACTCACAGAGCATTTAGATGTGAAAGTCATTTCGTTTACGGGCTCAACTGAAGTCGGACAAAAGCTGGCGGAAATGAGCAGTAAAACGTTAAAACGTATTTCATTGGAACTGGGTGGAAAAAATGCAGTGATCGTCTTGAAGGATGCGGACTTAGACAAGGCGGCAGACGGAATCGTAAAATCAGCGTTTACGACAACTGGTCAACGCTGTACAGCGGCAAGTCGAGTAATCGTCGAGCGACCAGTAAAGGATTTGCTTGTCCAAAAAGTAGTTGACTTAACAAAGTCTATGAAAGTAGGAAATGGACTTGAAGAAGGGAAACAAGTGGGCCCTCTGGTAAATGAAGACCAGCTTCATACAGTCGAAAAATATGTAAAAAAAGCGATTGAAGAAGGTGGAAAAATTGTGTCAGGTGGCCAGCGTGTCAAAGAATTGGGCGGCTATTATTATGAGCCGACAATCATTGAGAATGTGAAACCGAATGATACCATTGCACAGGAAGAAATATTTGGTCCTGTTCTTGCCATCATTGAAGTAGATTCATATGAGGAAGCTATGGAGGTAAATAACGGGACGATTTATGGGCTATCGACTTCCATTTATACTGATAGCCTCCACTATGCGAACCGAGCTGCAAAGGAAGCGGTAAGCGGACTTGTCTATATTAATAACGGAACGTCCAATGCGGAAATGGGTGTAGCATTTGGAGGCATGAAAATGTCCGGAAATGGACACCGTGAAGTTTCCCATCATGCATTCGATGTCATGACAGAGTGGAAGTCGATTTATACGAACTATTAATAAAAGGGGCCATATCTATTAAAAGGTGGGAGAATATGAGAAAACACCGTATTGGAATTGCATTCTTTTACCATGAATCCCACAGTTTCAGCCCGATGAAAACCGAAATCGAACAGTTTCGAAATGAAGGCTATTTTATCGGTAATGAAATTTATGATGTCTATACAGGAACGAAAACAGAAGTGGGCGGTTTTCTGGATGTATTGAAACAGGAGGATGTAGAAATCGTGCCGCTGCTTTGTGCGGCAGCGGTCCCATCGGGCGTAGTATCAGCAGAAGCGTACTCTATCATCGAAGAGCAAATGCTCCAGTCAATCCGGGAGGCTGGAAGGCTCGATGGTTTATTGCTGGCACTGCATGGAGCAATGGTCGTGGAGGACCTCTTCGATCCGGAAGAGCATTTACTGGGAAAAATTCGTGAGCTGATCGGGCCGATTGTCCCGATTGCGACAACACTGGATATGCACGCCAATTTAAGTGAAAAAATGATTGATTACACACCGCTTCATTTTGGATTTAAAACATATCCACATGTTGATATGTATGAACAAGGCGTTCATGCTTCAATGGCTTTATTGAAGCAATTAAAGGAAGGGGTGCATTATTATGCTTCTTTTGAAAAATTGCCGATGATGCCTCCCTCTATCAATATGAGAACTGCAGAAGGACCAATGTACAAAATGATAGAGTGGGCAAAACAAGCCGAAGAGGAAGAAGGAATTTATAATGTGTCCGTATTTGGTGGCTTTCCTTACTCGGATATTCCGATGGTCGGTGCAAGTATACTTGTTGTTTCGTTCGATCCGCAAAAAGGAAAAGAGACTGCCCAAAAGATGGCCTCCTTGTTCTGGAGTGTAAGAGAAGAATTTATCATGGATTTGCCCGGTGTAAAAGAAGGACTCGATTTGGCGATGTCGATTGAAGATGACAAACCGGTCGTGCTGGCGGACATCTCGGATAATCCTCTAAGCTGCGGGAGCGGGGATACAACAGAGCTGCTTCGGGAGATGGTGAAGATGAACATTCCTGACACGCTGTTTGGAGGACTCTACGATCCAGAATCCATTGAGGCCTGCCGCAAGAAGGGAACCGGTAATAAGGTATTGTTGTCCCTTGGAGGGAAAGTATCGCCTGAATTTGGGGAGTCGGTACAGGTCGAAGCAACGGTAGTGGCCATATCAGACGGTGTATTTCACAATTCTGGACCGTTCAATCAGCATTTAAAAGTCGATTTAAAGGGTGCGGTCCACATACGTGTTGGCAATATGGATATCCTCCTCATTGGAAGGCCGATGTCAGCAAATGACCCGGAAATGTTTCGTCATATTGGTCTTGAGCCACAGGCAAAGAGAATTCTTGGGTTAAAGGCAAAAAATCATTTTCGGGCAGCGTTTGAGCCGATTGTGGTCCGTATCATTTATGTGGATGCACCTGGTGTTGCATCCAATCGTTTAACAACTTTTACGTATCGTTACATCCCTAAGCCAATATGGCCGCTGGATGATATCGAATATGAAGTAGAACAAAGGGGGACAGAAAAATGGAAACATTGAACAAAACCTATTATGTCGAAGTACCAGCTTCATTGAATCCAGAACAGCAAAAAATGATGATGGAGCTTGAGCAAGATGCGTTTCCGGGATTAGGAGCAGTAGATGAACAAACCCTTGTCCCACTTACACGCTACGGGAAACTCATTCAATACCGGCAGCAAAATGATCCAAGGCCGATTGCAATTTGCGAAGTAATGAGAGCTTACAATGATATTCAGAAAGCCTACATTTTTGGGTTTTATGTCCGCTCCGACCAGCAAGGGAAAGGAATCGGGAAATTATTTTTACAGGAAATTTATCCGATTCTAAAGCAAGATGGTTTTCGTAAGGTTTGCTTAACGGTCAGTACTAAAAACAAGGCAGCCGTCAAGTTATATGAAAAATTAGGGTTTGTCATAAAAGAGACAAGATTAGATGAATTTGGCGAAGGGGAAAATCGCTATTATATGGAATACCTCATTTCTTAATATCGTAATGATCGAAGGAGAAATCATTAAAAATGGTCGATAAAAAATAGGCTAATTTTAGGAGGAGTTTATGATGAGAAATACTTTATTCAAACCAAAAAGACATTGGAAAGAAATCGAGCTTTGGAAGGATGTTACAGAGGAGCAATGGAACGATTGGGTTTGGCAATTAACGAATACTATCAAAAATTTAGAAGACTTAAAGAAAGTAGTTAACTTAACACCAGAAGAAGAGGAAGGGGTTTTAATCTCAACAAAAACAATCCCATTAAACATCACGCCATATTATGCATCGCTTATGGACCCAGATGATTCAAGATGTCCGGTACGAATGCAGTCTGTTCCAATTTCTGCGGAATTGCATAAAACAAGATATGATTTAGAAGATCCCCTTCACGAAGATGAAGATTCACCAGTACCTGGGTTAACACATCGTTATCCGGATCGCGTGTTGTTCCTAGTAACAAACCAATGCTCCATGTACTGCCGTTACTGCACAAGAAGACGCTTCTCCGGACAAATCGGAATGGGTGTACCAAAGAAACAGTTAGACACAGCCATTAATTATATCGCATCTAACTCACAGATTCGAGATGTGTTAATTTCCGGAGGAGACGGGCTCCTTATTAATGACAATATTTTAGAATATATTTTAAAGAATTTACGTGAGATTCCGCATGTAGAAATTATTCGTATCGGTACAAGAGCACCTGTCGTATTCCCACAGCGTATTACCGAAAATCTTTGTAATATCTTGAAAAAGTATCATCCAGTTTGGTTGAATACACATTTCAATACATCTATTGAAATTACGGAAGAATCGAAGCGCGCATGTGAAATGCTTTCAAATGTTGGTGTACCTGTTGGTAATCAGTCTGTTATTTTGGCAGGTATTAACGACAGCGTACCGATCATGAAACAGCTTATGCATGACCTTGTTAAAATCCGCGTTCGTCCATATTATATTTACCAATGTGATTTATCTGAAGGGATTGGCCATTTTCGTGCACCAATTAGCAAAGGATTGGAAATTATGGAAGGACTTCGTGGTCATACATCGGGCTATGCCGTTCCCACATTTATTGTTGATGCCCCGGGTGGAGGAGGCAAAATTCCATTGCAGCCGAACTATATCATTTCTCAAAGTTCTAATAAAGTCGTATTACGTAACTTTGAAGGTGTTATTACATCTTATCCAGAACCAACAAATTATCAGTCAGGCAGTGCAGAGGATTACTACAAAAAGGTATATCCTGAAGTGTTTGAAAAGTTTGAAAGTAATGGTGTTCTATCCATTATTGATGATACGAAATTTAACCTTACACCTGAAGGATTAAAACGGTTAGATCGCCGCAAAACGTATAAGGAAAATACTGAGCATAGTTCATTAAAAGATAAACGTGACAAACGTGACGAGTTAAAAGAGAAAAAGTTCCAATCGCAAATGAAGAAATATGAAACAGTGGGAGCAAAGGAGGAATAATTTTGATTTGTCAATGGTGCGAATCTGACACAGCACGTGAAACGAGCAACACAGTGTATTGGGAACTTCCAGATGGAACAAATGCGATCGAAATTCAAGACACACCATCCATTCATTGCTTGGAATGCGGTATGACCTATCAAACAGATAATACGGTGAAAGAAATTGAGGATCATCTATTTTTAATCGATTGCTCAAAGCTCGAAAAAAGTATGAAGTATGATACACTTATGGCCGCTCCACGCTTATTGAAGCGAAACTACTTTGATTTTTCGAAATAATTAGCAAGCCGTCTCTCGTTTTTCGATAGTAAGCGAGAGATGAATTTTATTCTTATGGATAATTTATCCCGATCATCCTCATAAAGGGATAAATTGCCCATAAGAAATAGAAAGTTTAGCAACTAATCAGTAGGGATAACATAATTCAACTGATTGAGGTTTATTTATTATGAATATTTGCATACGTTTTCTTGTCAGCTAAGTACCTACATCGAAAAAGCAGATGGATAATGCTTTCTAAAAAGTTAGATAGATGCTTATCGTACAAAAATGAAGGAGGACAAGAATGGAAGCACTCAAAAGCTATAAAAATGACCAAAATAATCAGAAGGTTCAGAATAGCGAAGGAAGTAAAGGGCATATTAAACGCAATCTAAAGGCACGTCACATGACGATGATTGCTATTGGAGGGTCAATCGGGACAGGGTTATTTTTATCGACAGGGTCATCCATTCAAACAGCTGGACCTGGTGGAGCGCTAATAGCTTATGGAGTTATCGGCATCATGGTCTACTTTTTGATGACAAGTCTCGGAGAAATGGCTACCTTAATGCCGGTTTCGGGATCCTTTTCAACATATGGCAGCCGTTTTGTCGATCCGGCATTTGGTTTTGCGCTCGGTTGGAACTATTGGTTCAACTGGGCTGTTACACTTGCGGTTGAAATAGTTGCATCAGCTATTATTATGAAGTTCTGGTTTCCGGATGTACCAAGCATCGTGTGGAGTACACTGTTTTTAGGTCTAATCTTTTTATTGAATGCACTGTCGGTTAAAAGTTACGGAGAATCCGAGTATTGGTTTTCCTTAATAAAAGTAGTGACAATCATCGTTTTCATTGGAGTGGGTTTGCTCACCATTTTCGGCATTCTGGGCGGACAGTTTATCGGGTTTAAAAACTTTACAGTAGGACATGCTCCTGTTAATGGCGGCCTTTTGTCTGTTTTAAGTATTTTTTTAATCGCAGGTTTTTCATTTCAAGGAACGGAGCTCGTGGGGATTGCTGCAGGAGAAAGTGAAGCGCCAGAGAAAAACGTACCAAAGGCGATTCGACAAGTATTTTGGCGGATTCTACTATTTTATATCGTTGCCATTGCTGTCATTGGTCTAATTATTCCTTATACAAGTCCTGACCTGTTGGGTAGGGATGTTGACAACATTGCTGTCAGCCCTTTTACCCTTGTATTTGAGAAAGTGGGCATTGCATTTGCGGCATCTGTGATGAATGCTGTCATTTTGACATCGGTCTTATCGGCAGGTACTTCTGGTTTATATGCATCGACACGCATGCTTTGGTCCATGGCAAAGGACGGTCAGGCACCTAAATTTTTACAAAATGTAAATGATCGAGGGATTCCGATGAATGCCCTTGTCATAACGACGATTATCGGAGGCTTGGCCTTTTTAACGTCCATTTTTGGAGATCAAGTGTATACATGGTTATTAAATGCGTCAGGCTTAACTGGATTTATTGCATGGCTTGGAATTGCAGTCAGCCACTATCGTTTTAGAAAAGCATATTTGGCCCAGGGCAGGGACATAAATGATTTGAAATTTAAAGCAAAATGGTTCCCGCTTGGTCCTATTCTCGCTTTTGTTATGTGTGTCATTGTCATTTTTGGTCAAAATTATCAAGCTTTTTTAACTAGTGAGATTGATTGGTATGGAGTAGCCGTGTCCTATATTGGTTTACCAATCTTTTTGGCATTATGGCTTGGGTATAAACTTGTTCATAAAACGAAGGTCGTTCCACTAAAGGAATGTTGTTTTGATGAGATTTCATCTAAGTAGAGGTACCGTGATTCGTTTTGATCCGCCACTCATGATTAGCCAAGTGGAATTAATTTGGCCGATTGAACGAATTCAAAAAGTGTTGTTTTAGATTTCCAATTAACACAGTAGGGGTGCCATATGGGAGAAGTAGGAGTAACAGAGCGCAATATAGAACAAAAGTCAGATGAGTCTATGAACCTTTTAAAATCAACACAGATTGTGATAAAAGAAGCCTTAGATAAATTAGGTTATACAGATGAAATGTACCAACTATTAAAAGAACCATTGAGAATGCTCACTGTTCGTATGCCTGTTAGAATGGATGACGGTTCGACTAAGATATTCACTGGATATCGCGCGCAGCATAATGATGCTGTTGGACCGACAAAAGGCGGAGTTCGTTTTCATCCAGAAGTGGACGAGGACGAAGTTAAGGCATTGTCGATGTGGATGAGTTTAAAATGCGGCATCGTCGACCTGCCATATGGAGGCGGAAAAGGCGGTATTATTTGCGACCCAAGAAGGATGTCAATGGGAGAACTAGAGCGGCTTAGCAGGGCTTATGTTCGGGTAATCAGCCAAATTGTAGGACCTACAAAGGACATACCTGCTCCAGATGTTTATACAAACTCACAAATTATGGCGTGGATGATGGATGAATACAGCAGGCTTCGTGAATATGATTCGCCTGGATTCATAACAGGGAAACCACTTGTACTTGGCGGCTCACATGGACGTGAAAAGGCTACCGCACAAGGTGTTGTCATATGTATTGAGGAAGCTGCAAAAAAACGTG
The DNA here is from genome assembly GCA_031177865.1 of Bacillus sp. (in: firmicutes). GTDB lineage: Bacteria > Bacillota > Bacilli > Bacillales > Cytobacillaceae > Neobacillus. The sequence goes on from JAPSKD010000026.1 coordinate 19,162, forward strand.
GAATTACGATCAAAGGAGCTCGGGTGGTCGTTCAAGGGTTTGGTAATGCAGGAAGCTTTTTAGCAAAATTTATGCATGATGCAGGTGCAAAGGTCATTGGGATATCTGATGCTTATTGTGCGCTTTATGATCCAGATGGTTTGGATATTGATTACTTATTAGATCGTAGAGATAGCTTTGGAACCGTAACAACATTGTTTGATAACACGATTACAAATGAAGAGTTACTCGAGCTTGACTGTGATATTCTAGTTCCAGCTGCAATTTCCAACCAGATTACCACAGCTAATGCACATAATATCAAAGCTTCGATTGTTGTCGAGGCAGCTAACGGCCCAACAACCCTAGAAGGGACTAAAATACTTTCTGATAGAGGAATTCTGTTAGTACCGGATGTTTTAGCGAGTTCAGGAGGAGTAACTGTTTCCTATTTTGAATGGGTTCAAAACAACCAAGGCTACTATTGGAGTGAAGAAGAAGTTAATGAAAAGCTTCGTAAGGTGCTCGTCCAATCGTTTAATAATGTTTATGAAACATCCGAACGACGGAATATTAATATGCGTTTAGCCGCATATATGGTAGGTGTTCGAAAAATGTCTGAAGCATCAAGGTTTAGAGGATGGATATAAATTCTATAAGCTGATAGCCAGATTTCCCTAGAAACAAAAAGATCTTGCATATCTATGCTAGGTTTTTTTGTTTTTTTAAATAGAAAAGTGTCTTAATGGCCTGTGGAAACACCTAATGGAAGTTGGTGGCAGACTGGTGTCAAAACGAAACATACTGCCACCAATTCCATCTGTATAAATCAATCATAATAAGGAAAAATAAAAGCTTATTATATCAATGTTTTCAAACTTAAGCAGTTATAATCTGATTCGCTTTTCAACATTGACAGGGTTGAGGTCGGGTGTTCGAACCCATCACAGGTCATCACTAATCCTAACATCATGTAGATGTTAGGATTTTTTTGTTTTTAGGGTCAGTCTTCTACAGCGACTGACCCTTTCTACGTCTCTAGCCCTATTTGAAAATCAAGCTCAAGCTCAATTATATGAAATAAAGAAAAAAGGTAAGATGATATCAAGAAAACAAAGGAGGAAAACAAAATGAAAAAATTTGGTTTAGTTTTAGCAGGTGGTATTGCGGCCATCATCTTACTTTCTACACTTGGTCCGATGGTGGGGTTAGTAATAAGTTTGGCGATTTTATATTTCATCTATAGACAGTTTTTAAAAGCAGAATCAACCGGAGGAAAAATTGCACTTGGGATTATCGGGGTTATTTTTCTAATGGCTTCTATCTCTAACGCACCTGCCATTATCGGTCTTGTGTCTGCCTACATTCTTTACCTTGTTTATAAAAACTGGAATTCCAGCAAACACACGATAATCAAGGAAGAAGCTGATCCATTTGTAAACTTTGAAAAGCAGTGGAATGAAATAAAAAACTATTAATCAAAGGAGCGAAAATAAAATGACAAACCTTTTCACAAGAATTAAAAATACGATAACTGCAGACTTAAATGAGGCGCTTGATCAAAAAGAAAAACAAAATCCTATTTTCTTACTAAATCAATACCTTCGCCAATGCGAACAGGAAACCGAAAAAGTTGCAAAGTTCTTAGAGCGTCAAATCGCACTAAAGGATGAGTTTACAAAAGAGCTGTACCATGCAGAGCAGTTAGCTGAAAAAAGGAAATATCAAGCTGAAATTGCTTCCAAAGCTGGTGAAAATGAGCTTTATCAATTTGCCTCTGAGGAGCACAAACTATATTCTAATCGTGCAGATAGATTAAGGGCATCGCTCGAGCAAGTAAAAGGTCAGCTTGCTGAATTAGAAAGAAAGCACGGAGATATGAAGAACAAACTAAAGGATATGCAGCTTCGTCGGATGGAGCTGATGGGACGTGAAAACGTAACAAGAGCGAACCATCGAATCGATCGAGTATTAGAATCGAACACTTACTCCGATAAATCGGTCTCACGATTCGAAGAGATTGAAAATTATATCGACCGTCTCGAGAATCAAGTAAATCGTTCATATAATCAAACAACGATTGACGCACGTATTGAACAATTGGAAAAAGAAATGAACCATTCTAATTAGAAAAAGTTCAAAGCAAAACGCATGGATGTAAGGTATCCATGCGTATTTTTATTTATAGACTTTGTTTTTTTACCCAATTTATGTAGTTATCCATCACCGTATCGATGAATTGAACAGTTGGCCCATGAACGAGATTTCCTGATTCATCTAGCTTTTCATTGATTGCCCCGATAAATACTTCATTTCCCGGTAGTGTTAGTGCAGATATGCCAGGAGAATTTAATATCTGTCGTAAGTGCATTTGTGCACGAGCTGTCCCTAATACCCCAGGAGAACTGCCGACAATCATCACAGGTTTGTTCACCATGACTTTATCGACACGAGAAAACCAATCAATTGCATTTTTTAAAAAGGCAGGAATAGAGTGGTTGTACTCAGGTGTGACAAAAAGAACACCGTCACTTTCAGCGACCTTTTTCTTAATTTCCGTTACGATTTCCGGCGGTGTTAGCTCATCATCTTGATTATACATTGGAAGTTTTTCAATCGGCAAAATCTCAATCTCTACGATCGTTTGATATCGATTTTGCATAAATAAGGCTAATTTTTTGTTAAATGATTCCTTCCGATTACTACCCACAAGTGCAACGATTTTCAAGTATATCTCTCCTTTCATGTCATTATTTATATTATCACTAAAATGATAGTAATTCATATTAAGGGACTCGGGGGAAATGAATTAGTACCAACGCATTAGAAAAAAATGAAACCTTCTTACTATTTGTCTGCCGAATGCCTTATCTGGGTGACAAAAACAGGGTGTCGCCATCGCTCGAGCGATTGTTAATAAACCAAAGATTATTCTTGCCGATGAACCTACTGGAGCGCTGGATTCGACAGGTCTTCTATCGTTTAGTTCGTTTGATTAATGTTTGAATATTCAATTATATTAATTTATAATGGGTTAAAACTCATATTCTTGAGCAAATAATAGTTTAAAAGGAGACGAGCCGAGTATGGAAAGGGTAAGCGTAGAAACTAAGGGTTATTTTGGTGAGTTTGGAGGAAGCTTTGTCCCTGAAGAGCTTCAATTAGTACTTAATGAGATGGAAGCACAGTTCTTAAAGTATAAAGATGACCCAGAGTTTATTGAGGAGTTAAACTATTACCTCAAGGAATATGTCGGACGTGAAAACCCGCTGACTTATGCGGAAAATTTAACAAAACAAATCGGCGGAGCAAAAATCTATTTAAAACGGGAAGATTTAAACCATACCGGTGCTCACAAAATAAATAATGCAATCGGCCAAATATTATTAGCGAAACGTATGGGTGCGAAAAGAATTATTGCTGAAACGGGTGCAGGTCAACATGGCGTAGCAACAGCAACTGCATGTGCAATGTTTGGTATGGAATGTATTATTTACATGGGAAAGCTCGATACCGAGCGTCAGGCGTTAAACGTTTTTAGAATGGAATTATTAGGGGCAAAGGTGATACCGATTGAGAAAGGGCAGGGCCGATTAAAGGATGCGGTGGATGAAGCCTTAGCAGACCTAGTTCAAAACTATCAAAATACCTTTTATTTATTAGGATCAGCAGTAGGTCCTCATCCATACCCGTCCATGGTTAAATACTTCCAGGCTATTATCAGTGAAGAATCAAAGCGCCAAATTATAGAAAAAGAAGGTAAGCTGCCAACCGCAGTTATTGCCTGTGCTGGCGGCGGCAGTAATGCAATTGGTGCGTTTGCACACTATATCGATGAGAAATATGTACGTTTAATTGGCGTGGAGCCACAAGAAGCGCCGACCTTAACAAAAGGTACTCCAGCCATCATCCACGGCTTTAAATGTTTGACACTTTTAGATGAAAATGGCAATCCTCAGCCTACCTATTCGATTGCTGCCGGTTTGGATTATCCGGGAGTTGGACCGGAGCATAGCCATTTGAAAACAAGTGGAAGAGCGGAATATGTTACGGTAACTGGGCAAGAAGCATTAGAAGCATTTCTTGTGTTAAGTAAAACGGAGGGGATTATTCCCGCATTAGAGAGCTCCCACGCCGTTGCCTATGCTATAAAACTAGCAAAAGATTTACCGAAAAAAGATGTCCTGGTCGTAAATCTATCAGGTCGTGGTGACAAAGATGTAGAGCAAGTATTTAATATGTTAAAAAAGGAATAGTTGGGGACTAGACGTGTCGGATAACGATGCGTCTTTTTGTTATTTAAGCGAACATTGTTAGAATGACGTTGTATATCGAAGAAAAAAATGAGAATCTTGATTCGAGGATAAATTTTATTAAAATACTCCCAACAGGAGTGGAGCAGATGATTAAGAAAAAAATTCGCCATATTCAACGCTATCGTGACATTGTATATGCTTTTACCAAGTATGGATTTGGTTTTGTTATGAAGGAGTTAGGACTCCTAGATCTGTTAGCGGTACCGAAGAGAGTATTTGTCGAAGGAAATAAAACATTGGATACCAGAACAACAGGTGAAAGAATCAGAATGTTTCTTGAGGAACTGGGTCCAACTTTCGTAAAAATCGGTCAAATTGCCAGCACGAGACCGGATATCATTCCGGCTGAAATCCTTCACGAGTTGGTCAAGCTTCAAGATCGTGTTTCTCTTTTTTCTTTTGATGAAGTAAAAAGAATATTGGAACAAGAATTGGCTGATTCTCTCGAAAATTCATTTGCAGAATTTAGTGAAACCCCGTTAGCTGCGGCGTCTATTGGACAAGTTCATTCTGCTGTTTTGCTTACTGGAGAACGTGTAGCCGTGAAGATTCAGCGGCCGAATATTATGAGTGTAATTGAAACGGATTTGGAAATTTTGCAGGACCTCGTAAGATTAGCAGAAAGCAGAATTGATTGGGTTGAAAGATACCAAATTCGTACGATTGTAGAAGAATTATCAAGATCGCTTCGTGAAGAATTAGATTATGAAAATGAAGGCAGAAACGCCGAAAAGATTGCTAAGCAATTCCATAATGATCCAACAGTTCACATACCAGAGGTATATTGGGAATATACAACCAAAAAGATATTGACGATGGAATTTATCGATGGAATTAAATTAAATGAACTTGAAAAGCTGCATTTAGAAGGATATGATACTAAGGTTTTAGGTGAAAAGGTTGTCAATGCCATTTTTCATCAAATTCTTATCGATGGTTTTTTTCACGGAGATCCTCATCCAGGCAATATCGTTGCACTGCCCAATCAGGTAATTGCCTTTATGGATTTTGGTATGGTGGGACGGATTACTCCTGAAATGAGGGCTCATATTGCCTCCTTTGTCATTGCATTAATGCGAAAAAACACAACAGAAGTAGTAAAGGCGATAACAAGTATGGGACTTGTACCAGATGATGTAAATGTAAAACAATTACATGCAGATGTTGATAAGCTTCGGGAAAAGTATCTGGATGTACCTTTTAGTCAGATGAGTGTTGGAACTGCAGTGAATGAACTTTTTTCTGTGGCCTATCGCCATAAGATTTTGATTCCTACTGATTTAACGATATTAGGAAAAACGCTGTTGACATTGGAGGGGACAGTCGAAAAGCTAAACCATGAAATTAGTATTTTAGCAGTGGCAGAACCATTTGGAAAACAGCTGCTCCTGGATCGCTTTAAGCCGAAAAATGTGGCTGAGTTTGCTTGGTCAAACTTTACCGAATATGGAGATATCCTCCAAGAATTCCCAAAGACGATTAAAGATTTTACATCAGTGATGAAAAAAGGCAAAATGCAGATTGAAATATCAACACCGGAAATAGAACCATTCCTTAAAAAACTTAATAAGATTAGCAATAGGCTCTCCTTTAGCATAGTATTACTTTCCTTTAGTATTATATTGGTAGGAATCATTATCGGTGCTTCGTTATCGGGACAAACATCCTTCTTGTTAGAAAGACTGCCAGTCATAGAAATCGGCTTTGGTATTGCCACGGCTATGTTCCTCTTACTTTTATATTCTATTTTTAAATCAGGAAGATTTTGAAATAGATCATAAGATAGACAAAATAACCATATTGAAAAGTTTCCTCTGCCTGACCGAATGGTCGAGCATGTTTCATGTTATGGGGAATATAATGAGCTATACCATCCTAATAATTAAACAAAAGGGGCTATACATGTATAAGGAGAGAGTTAAATATTATGTAATAAACAAACGAACAAACTTTATATCTATACCAAAAAGACTACTATTCATATTCTGTGGTGCATTGCTGGTAGCTATAGCGCTACAGCTATTACTGATGAAGAATAATGTAATTGACGGTGGAATCGTTGGAGTCAGCATTATTCTCTCCCATATGACGAGCATTGAATTTGGTTTCTTTCTCTTACTATTAAATACTCCTTTTTTCCTTTTAGGCTATTCTTACCTTGGTAAAAGATTTATTTTATTAAGTCTATTTGCGATATTGATTCTATCATTTTGTACCCATCTTCTTGAACCATATCCTTCTCTAACACAAAATCCGTTGATAGTAATTTTTTTGGGAGGAGGATTATTAGGCTTAGGTGTAGGGATGGTTATTCGCTTTGGAGGATCTTTAGATGGTACAGAAGTCTTGGCCATTTTGTTTAGCCAACGGACATCTTTTTCAATAGGTCAAATTGTAATGTTCTTGAATTTCTTTATATTTGGGAGCTCCATTTTGATATTTGGCTTGAAGGAGGCAGTGTTTTCGTTAGCAACGTTCTTCGTAGCATATAAAACAATTGATTTTTCACTAAAACAATAAAACAGATATACCCAAGAACCCATATTAGAGAGGGTTCTTTTTGATAAGATGAATTTGATTCTTAACATTTTTGTGAATGTTGATAAATATCCATATTTTAACAAAATGAAATGTATTAAGATTTTAATAGGGTATAAATTTCAATAATAAAAAATGCCCAATCAAATGAAAATTGGGCACCTTTGTAATTATTGGTTATTTAGGAACTCAAGAACTCTTTTATTAACTAAATCATTTGCTTCCGTTACATAAATATGACCTGCACCGTTTATCGTTAAGAATTCTGCATTCGGGATTCTTTCTGCGAGAGTTACACCGTTTTCATAGGGTACTAGTTTATCTTCATCACCATGTATTACTAACACAGGTGCTTTTATTTGATCAATTTCATTATACGTGTCATGGGCTAAACAAGCTTGAAGCTGCAGCATGTAGGCATATGGAAGGACTGGGATTTCAATGCGTCTTTGAACATCCTCTGCAATCAGGTCCCTACGATTTTCGATGAAAGATTGACTATAAAGGATTGGAGCAGTTGCCCAGGCCATTTCCTCTGGTGTCGCAGTAGAAGATGCTCTAGACAGCATTAGCATCGATACCTCAGTACTAGGTTGAACATGTTTTTCCCCTCCTGATGTTGTACAGCCAAGGATGAGAGACTTTATCCGTTCCGGATATTTTAATGCAAGTCTTTGGGCAATCATTCCCCCCATAGAAATGCCATAAACATGTGCCGTTTCTACTCCGGCTACATCTAAGACCGCTTTCGCATCTTCGGCCATTTGTTCGATTGAATAGGGGGAATTTGGTTTCCCACTTAGACCAACACCACGATTATCAAAAACTATGACTTTATATTGTTTACTTAGAGCCGGGATTGTCCGAAACCAAGATTTAGAAGTTAGTGATAATCCCATGATTAATAGCAGGGGTTCGCCCTCACCATGAACTTCATAATATAAATCAATTCCATTAGCCTTTGTTATAGGCATGCTTAACAACTCCTTTTTTTACTAGATATTGTCATTTATATGAAACCTCATATTACTAAAGAACAAATGAATACAGAAAAAGCTTTAATGTAGAGCGCTTCTATAACAGAATGATGAAATTTGTCGAACAACGAAGGTTTACAAATGAATCATTTATCTTAATAATTTGAATTATAGTAATATTCTTGGTAGACTGACTAAAATAATCATTTCTTTATCTTCGAAAAACATACCAACCGGTTAGACAAAGAGGGCGTTTATGGAATCAAAACAACAAGACCCTGTGAATTTTTACAAAAGCTTGGAAAAAGAGTGGAACAAAATGATCCATTCATCCACTAATTGCCTAACCTTTATACATGCTTTTGGAAAAGCAATTGAAAATCATCTAGACAAAGTAGTGGTTCAACAAAAGATAATTAACAACTGGTTAACTGTATTTGATATTCCTAAGAAAGATGATTTTGCGGAAGTTGCCAGAAAAAAAGTAGATTGTGAGGATAAACTGGACAATCTTGAAGAAACACT
>JAPSKD010000306.1 GCA_031177865.1 Bacillus sp. (in: firmicutes)
CTCAGGGCGCTGTGTTTCCTGACGATTATAAGGAAGACTCCCTCATCGAAAATTCATAAAAAAGAAAAATACAGCTAGACAAGCCCTATTAGAGATGCAATCTGTGCATCTCTTTTTATTTTTCTAATTCTTTCACAATCTCTAACAGGAAAAATTCAACCGTCCGATTTGCGTTTAAAAATCTTGAACGGCTTGTTTTCGGGAAAAATGCCTGTATTGATAATTGATCGATATGATCTAAAGTCGTATCTATTTGTTTAAGATGGAGATGCTTTTGCGGAGTATTTATTAACCAGCTTTTCATCAATGTTCCCCATTCAAGGGCAACTTTTTTAACTTCGTTGGCAAATGGCTTAATTACTTCGTGAAAATCATGGCTAGTCCCTTTCTCCCGAGCTTCTTCGTAATATTTAATAAATAAATGGTTATAGTTTAGCAGCTTTTTGGTTAAATCCAGTATTTCTTCTGACATCGACCATTATTCCTTTCGATTACAAAAATAAAAAGCAGCTTTTGTGAAAGCTACTCAATTTCATCTTATTCATATTCTATCGGTAACCAAAAGCCCATTTCAAGTTTTAGTGCTTTTGTAACTGAATTGTTTTGTTCTGCATTTGTTTCATTTGATGTTGGATTTATTCTATCTAGTTCTTCTTCAATCTTAGAGAGTCTCTGTACAGGTGCCGTTAATTTATTTAGCTCCTCATTATTCATTTGAATGCGAAGGTCTGAGAAAGATGCTTCCAGCACAATCTCCAATTCTTCTAATTGATCATGTATCTCTGTCAGCATAGAAAGCAATTTTTCCTTTTCCGGCAATGACGAATTCATCAAATTAAGAACCTCCTCGCGATTATATATTAGGTACTATTCGCTTTCTTTTTTAGGCTTCCTCCCCCTCTGACAAAACTAGAAGAGATTCGGCAAAGAAAGTGCCAATTTGGCATTTATTACCTTCCTATTCGACACTACCTCAATTTCGCATGAAAAAACGGAAAATCGAACAAGCTAAAATTGGAGGTGTTGATAATGTCCAAAAAGAAACAAAACAAAAAATCTGGTGCAGAGCAAGTAGAAAATAAAGTTGGCTATGGTGATAAAAAGCTCGAAGGACCAAATCGTCCGGCGGAATAGAAAAGCGTATGCGCCTTCGGAACAATCGCAGCTTGTTCCTGCGAGGAATATTCACCAGAAGCTTTCCTTAGTGCACAGGGGCGACTGCCCTGGGACGAAGGCATAAGACGAACACTGCAAGAAGGCGCTCTTTGCCTTCTTCAGGGAAAAATGCAGTTCAATATTTCCTAAGGGGCGGCTTATGCCTCGAGTCCCATGGAGCCGAAACTAGACAGCTTATGACCCCGGGCCCCTAGGCGCTGAAGCTGGACAATTCTCAAAGTCGAAAATCGTATACTTAGCATAAAAAGCAAGGCTCTCGCCTTGCTTTTTTTATATTTTCTTTAGATATGAAGCCTTATGTAACGCTAGCATTAATTCCAGCTGATTTGATTTCTCAAAGTACCAGTCTGTTAAGTGAATAGGATGGCGATGTCTTGCTGGAAAATGCAGCCATGCAGGGGAAATTACCTTTTTCTTGCTCCAATCCTCATAGTCATAATGATTGTGCTCAATGATTGGAAAGGTTGCTCGTAATATCGGTGTTTTACGATTGGTTTTTGTCTTAAAATATTGCTCGTAATCATAACGCGACCCAGTATGCGGCGTTTTATCGGCAAACTCGAAAAAAAACGGAAATAGACGCGGGTGGGTCAAAATTCTTGCCAGCCTCTTTCCAAGATTTATTCGTTTTGAAAGTGACTTAAAGCCATTTACACTTGCACCATATAATTCTCCCCCACATGTCGGAAATAGGACGCAGCTGAAATGAAGCCAATCCTGAATATTAAAGATCAAAGTTTGGAAAACCCTCTCTTTATATACTGGATGCTGAATGACAGGTGTATGAATAACATTTTGCTCATTGATTATCAATGCGGTGGTAAGCCGTTCCCGATCTCCTTCTCTCCAGTACTTCTCCCACTCTTTTTGGATAAATTCAGAACATTTGAAATATGGAAGTAGATGAAACATGGGACGCTTTAGTTTCGTCGAATATTGATAGACCAGTAATTGGGGGTAGACATCATGGAAAATCAACCAATTGGCTCGCTCAAAAGTAAGAAATAATTCTTTTCTGGTTTTTGGCTCTAAAATTTCTCGAAAGACATATCCCTCCAAATCACACATATTCCATCCGCCATTCCTTGATACCATGCTGGCAAGGAATGACCATACAATATCTGAATTTTTTTTGAAATAAGCAAAATAGGCATCCGTCCTTGATATATTATCAAGATTCTTTTTATCCGTTTCAGCTTTAATTTGACTGATGGTCTCAATCTCATGTATTGTAAGATGATTCATATTCACCTTCTACTTTCAAATAGGTAGTTTTAGAGAATGGATGATTTATGAGGCTGTATTCGTAAAGATTGTTGTTAAAATTTTAAAGCCGATTTAAACGTGGAAATAATTATTTTGAGCTTTTGAATTTTGTTTGCTGGCTCAAAGAGCCTTTTATGAAAAAAGAATCATGCTTTTTCTCGAGAGTCAAGGTACATTATTTTTATTAGCGTGTGTTTACCAGATATTTTTATACACCCCATAACAACGGAGATTTGATATGATAAGTAATAGCTTGAGAGGTGCTTATCATGAATTTTAATTATCCAAACGGAAAAAGGTACATTCCAAAATTGACCGAAACAGAAACCACAGTAAAGAAACGAAGTAATCACTCCTATAGTAACAGAGGAATGACCCTTGAAGATGATTTGAACGAAACGAATGAATATTACCGAGAGAGAAAAATTGCTGTCATTCATAAAAAACCTACACCTGTTCAAATTGTGCAAGTGGATTATCCTAAAAGAAGTGCTGCTGTTATTAAAGAAGCATACTTTAAACAAGCTTCGACCACAGACTATAATGGGATATACAAAGGTAAATACATCGATTTTGAAGCGAAGGAAACGGCAAATACAACCTCGTTTCCTTTAAAAAACTTTCATCAGCACCAGATCGATCATATGCAGGAAGTGGTTTCACAAGGTGGTATTTGTTTTGTCATACTTCGGTTTTCAAAGGTTGAACAAGTTTACTTACTAGAGGCAAAACACTTGTTATTTTTTTGGGATAGAATGAAAAATGGGGGCAGAAAATCCATTACAAAGGAAGAAATCGAACAAATAGGAATATTAATTCCACTTGGATTTCAACCCAGAATTGACTATATTAAAATAATAGATACACTTTTTCATTTTTAGATTTATTGAAAATGGTTGAAGTATGAAAGGAAGGAAATTTATCATGGCAGAATCGAGAGAGGAGCGCCGTAAAAAACTACAACAGTCCAAAGGTAAACAAAAAGCGAAGAAAAAACCTAGCGGGATCGTTAAAAAGATTTTTCTAATCCTTGTTGCCCTTGGAATTATTGGTATTTTGGCTGGCGTTGGAACTTTTGCTTATTTAGTAAAGGATACTCCTAAACTTGATCCGAAATTATTAAAAGACCCCATCTCCTCTAAAGTTTTAGATAAAGATGGCGAGCTGATCGCAGAAGTTGGTTCGGTAAACCGTGAATATGTAAACTATAAGGATATACCAAAACTTGTTGAAGATGCTGTATTAGCGGTGGAGGATGTTCGTTTCTATAAGCACCATGGTTTGGACCCAATCCGTCTGGCTGGAGCCGTTGTCGCCAATTTCCGAGAAGGATTTGGTTCTGAAGGGGCAAGTACGATTACACAGCAGGTCATCAAGAATTCATTTTTAACACCAGAAAAAACCTTGAAGCGTAAGGTACAGGAAGCATGGATGGCCTATCAGCTTGAACAAAAATATACAAAGCACCAAATCTTTGAAATGTATGTGAACAAAGTCTTTGTATCCGAAAACAGTCATGGACTCGCAACGGCTGCAAAAATTTATTATGACAAGGAGTTAAAGGAACTTACCCTTCCAGAAGCTGCACAGCTTGCTGGAATGCCGCAAAGTCCAAATAATTACAATCCATTTGACCATCCTGATTTAGCAGAAAAAAGACGTAATATTGTTTTAATGTTAATGGAACAACATGGATATATCACAAAAGAGCAAATGGAAGAAGCAAAAAGTGTGCCTGTGACAGCTACATTAGTAAAAGAAGAGGAAAGGGTTAGAGATGAGAAGCCGTTTGACTCGTTTGTTGATGCGGTTATAGATGAAGTGGAGGAGCAAGGTGACTTTGATATCTTCTCTGATGGGCTAACTATTCATACTACCCTTGATCAAAGTGCACAACGGCATGTGAATACCATTCTTAATACAGATGAAGTAATTAACTATCCGGATGCAGAGTTTCAAGCAGGGATCGCTCTCATAGATACAAAAACAGGTGAAATCCGTGCGATTGGCGGCGGGCGAAACCAAGAGGTGAGCCGCGGCTTTAACTATGCAATTGATACACAGCGACAGCCTGGTTCAACCATAAAACCAGTACTTGATTATGCTCCAGCAATTGAATACCTCAATTGGGGTACTTATCAAACAATTGATGATAAACCGATAAAGTATTCCACTGGTCAAGAGTTTGGCAACTGGGATGACAAATATATGGGACCAATTTCTATGCGGACTGCCTTACAATATTCTAGAAATACACCTGCGGTTCAAGCGCTTCAGCAGGTTGGTTTAGAAAAGGCTAAAGAATTTGCTATCAACTTAGGAATACCGTTAAAGGAAATTTTTGAGTCCTATGCGATTGGCGGGTTTGGCGGAAAAACCGTAGGAGTTTCCCCTCTCCAAATGGCTGGAGCCTATAGTGCTTTTGGCAATAATGGAATGTATACGAAACCTTATGCCGTCAAAAAAATCGAACTTCGAGATGGTACAGTCCTTGACACTGCACCAGAATCAAAACTTGTCATGAAGGATTCTACTGCTTTCATGATTACAGATATGTTAAAGAGTGTTCTTGTTTCTCCAGGTACTGGTACGACAGCAAGAGTTCCAGGGCTTCCAATAGCAGGGAAAACAGGTACCACTAACTATACAGAAGCTGATATGAAAAAGTGGAATATAACGAGCAGCAAGGTTGTTCCTGACGCATGGTTTGCAGGGTACACAACGAACTACACTGCAGCTGTTTGGACGGGTTATTCTAGTATTAAAACGCCTATTCAACCAGGTGCAGATCAAAAAATCGCCCAATTAATCTTTAAAAATCTCATGGAATATGTATCAAAAGATATCAAGACACCTGACTTCCCTGTTCCAGACAGCGTCCAAAAGGTTAGAATTGAAAAAGGGTCTAAACCTCCTGCATTAGCAAGTGAATTTACTCCGGATAGTGAGGTTATTATAGAGTACGCCGTGAAAGGTCATTCACCAAAAACGGTCTCAGAGAAATACAATAAGATTGCCGCTCCTAGCAATCCAAAAGCAATCTACGATGCAGAAAAAAATGTTGTGACCCTAACATGGGATTACAACAATCGAGAAAATGCTAATGTTCAATTTGAAATTACAGTTACTGACGGTGTTGCACCAAAAACATCGACTATTTCTGAAAGAGTTGTTACACTCCAGAACCCAACACCAGGTACAACGTATAGCATTACAATCACAGCCATTATAGACAGCAAAAGAAGTGACCCTGCTGCAACCTCAGTTGAAATACCACTGCCTCAACAGAATGAAGAAGATGAAGGTAATGGCAACAACGGTAATGGAAGTGGAAATGGCGATGGTAATGGAGACGGTGGCGGTGACGGTAATGAACCCGGAACCACGGAACCTGGTACCGGAAACGGGAATGGCAATGGAAATGGAAATGGAAATAGCAATGGAACCGTCAGCCCAAGTGGAGGTTAATACTCCGATAACAAAAAAGCGTCTAGCCCTTTTGGCTTAGACGCTTTTTTACGATATTTTTCTTAGCAAACAG
>JAPSKD010000307.1 GCA_031177865.1 Bacillus sp. (in: firmicutes)
TTTTTCTTTGATTAAACCCAGCTTTATTAAGCTCTCAGCAATTTGAACGGAATTCCAGGCAGCACCTTTGAGTAAATTGTCAGAAACAACCCACATATGGAAACCACGACCTTCGTTAAGGTCATTACGAATTCGACCTACAAACACATCATTACTTCCTACACAATTCGCAGGCATTGGATATAATTGATTCTCTGGGTCATCTTGTAACACCACGCCTGGAGCTGTCTTTAATAACTCTTTTATTTCATTTGCACTTACACCATCTGCCTCTATTTCAAAATAAACAGATTCCGAGTGTCCTACTGCTACAGGTAAACGTACGCAAGTCGCAGCAACATGCAGCTCTGGTAAATGCATAATTTTCTTTGTTTCGTTTATCATTTTCATTTCTTCAAATGTATAACCGTTATCTTGGAACTTATCGATTTGTGGTATAGCATTAAAGGCGATTTGATAGTGGTTCTTGTCACCTTTTACCGGTAAAATCTTTGGTTCTACTCTTTCACCATTAATAATAGCTTTTGTCTGATTCTCTAATTCTTCAATTGCAACAGCTCCTGCACCAGAAACTGCCTGATAAGTTGAAACAATTACTTTCTTAAGTCCGAATTTTTGTCTAATTGGTTCTAACGCTACTACCATTTGGATAGTAGAACAATTTGGGTTAGCAATTATACCATTATGCTGGTGCAAATCATGTTCGTTTACCTCAGGTACAACTAACGGAATATCTTGTTCCATTCTAAAAGCACTTGTGTTATCCACTACAATAGCTCCGTGTTTTACTGCTTCTGGAGCAAGCTCTTTTGATATATTACCTCCAGCTGAGAATAAAGCAATATCCACACCTGCAAAGCTTTCCGGGTTAGCTTCCTGAACCGTATGCTCAACACCATCAACCGTCACTTTCTTACCAGCTGAACGTGCGGAAGATAGTAGAGTTAGTTGTCTAATTGGGAATTTTTCTTTCACTAACGTTTGGATCATTTGTTGACCCACTGCTCCAGTTGCCCCTACTACGGCAACATGATAACCATTACTTTGATTCATTTTCTAGTACCCCTTTCAATCTTTCATCTATTATTTATTGGTCATTTCTGTTCATGGAAAAGAATCAGAAAAGATTAATATAAATTCTCATCAGTGAGATGTTTGGTCCCACTGATGATTGAATTATAAATATATTACCATATTCCTCGAAAGAAATAACCAATTTTGATGAAAGGAGTATGAATTAGTCTGTATCCTTATATCTTTCCACCAACACCGGTTGAATTTGCCGACCTTCAATGGCTGCTTCAACTGTTTGCATCAACATAGGCATCCTTGCAACCATAGAGTTTGGCTTCTTGATTGGATCGTCTTGCCCATATGGGATAAAATATATATTTTTTGTTGCCATCAATCTCATTAGGTTAACTCCATTTAAACCGAGAGCGTCATTAGTTGAAATCCCAAGGACCACTGGTTTTAAATTTCTCAATGTCGCTTTTGCAGCCATTAAAACTGGGCTATCATTCATTGCATTTGCAAATTTACTCATTGATACACCTGTCAGAGGTGCAATAACCATACAATCTAAGGGGATTTTTGGACCTAATGGCTCTGCTTTAACAATTGAATCTATTGCTCTGTTTCCTGTTAAATCCTCAATCCTCTGAATCCAGTCTTCCCCTTTTCCAAAACGGGTTTCTGTATTTTTAACTGTAAAGGAGACGATTGGCAAAACCTCCGCACCAGCTTGAACTAATTTCTCTATTTCAGGAAATACTGCGTCATACGTACAGTGAGATCCCGTTAAGCCAAAGCCTATTTTTTTCCCTTTTAAACTCATTTTATTATCCCCTTTCGCTTGCTTAAATCATCTTGAAGCAATTGGGCCAGAACATTCGCTAGTATTTGACCAGCTGTTTTTGGCGCGACAATACCAGGCAATCCTGGTGCAAGCAGTGCTTTTATACCTCTCTTTTCTGCATATCTAAAATCAGTTCCACCGGGCTTTGAGGCTAGATCAATAATCAGAGTATGAGCAGGCATTTTGGAAATAACCGAAGCACTTACAATTAATAACGGTACTGTATTGATTAAGATATCGGTATCTTTAACTTCCTTTCCTAAGTCATTTAGATGAAAAGGAGTTAAACCCATTTCTGTAATCCTAGCAAGATGTTCACTCTTCCTTGCACCAACTTTTACTTTTGCTCCTAGTGCATGGAAGGTTCTTGCCACACTCATCCCACATCTTCCTAGCCCTAATACTGTAATATTTGAGCCATGAATCGTGAAATCAGTATGCTGGATTGCCATCATGATCGTTCCTTCTACTGTCGGAATAGAATTGTAGATAGCTACGTCATCTCTCTCAAAAAGCTGCACAAGCTGACGCTTTGCTTCTTTTGTAATCTCGTTTAAATAAGCATTACTAATTCCGGAGTAAATGGTACAATAATCAGGTGTTTTCATAAGCATTTCGGCAGTCAAAATGACCTTTTCATTCGAAAAGATTGTTTCAACTTGCCCTTCTAAATTTGTACCGGGAACCGGTAAGATTAAGGCATCCATATTTGAAAAATCGACTTCATCCAACTTTTCCTTAACAGCGCCTGTGAACGCATGGTCAAGCTGCTCGAAACCAATTAATGATAATCTGGCATCTAACTCGGTTAACTTCCGGATAATTTCCAGCTGTCTTGCATCTCCACCGATCACTGCTATCTGCATCCCTGTCAGCATGAAATCATTCACCTTCTTTTCAAAAAAATCCAAGCAGGAAGTCTTTTTACTCTTATCACTTCAACATCTTATGTAAGAAAGAATAAATCTGTGAGTTTTCCATTTACAGATAAATAAAAAAGCCCAAGCAAAATTTACTTTGCTTGGGCTTTTAGGCCGTTTTCATATTTTCTGCTATTCTTCCTGTACATCAATAATGATCATATCGGAGCCTATCTTTTTTATATGCTGCCATGGAACTCTAATTTCTCCGCCTTGTTTTCTAAATCCAAACCATTTTAATGAGGACGGAATCAGCAATGCTTGAATTTGTCCCGTATTTTCATTGATTTCAAGATCTGTTTGACCAAGCACTCCCAAACGCTCTGCCTTTTTGACATCCACAATTTCTTTTCCGCTTAATTCACTTAACCTCATGTGAATGAACTCCTCTCTAAACACTCTTTACTATATGTTTATCGATGGAAGTCCAAATTTAGACTAAGAAAAGTGGAAGCCCCTAGGTGCTGGAGCTAGAAAATAAAAGAAAAAACAGTTCTGGTACGAACTGTTTTTTCTTTTATCTTAAACTTTTCGGTAATACTCCGTCTGGACTGATTAAGGAAACTGAGTAGTTGTTTGTAAAAACAGATGAAGACATTCCATCTACGCTTTGCTTTGTTACTTGATCAATTTGCTCAATAATTTCATCAAGTGAACGATGGCGCTTCAATAATAGCTCATTTTTCCCGTTTCTGCTCATTCTGCTATTTGTACTTTCTAAACTTAACATTAAACTTCCTTTTAATTGCTCTTTACTATTAATTAATTCTTTTTCAGTAATTCCATCTTGTTTTAATTTATCCAGCGTTTCTTGAATTGTTTCAAATAACACATCAAGCTGCTTTGCACCAGTTCCTCCATAAACGGTTACAACTCCGTTATCCTGGTAAGCCGAATGGTAAGAGAATACAGAATACGCTAATCCTCGTTGTTCACGAACTTCTTGGAATAATCTGCTGCTCATGCTGCCGCCTAGAATGTTATTTAAAATAATTAAGCTGTAGACATCTTCATGACCTATCTTTAAACCTTCGAAACCAATACATAAGTGTGCTTGCTCGGTTTCTTTCTTGCGCGTTAATTGATTGGAATGGAACGTAGGAATATTTTCAGTGATGGCACTTTTCCCGCCTTCATACGATCCAAAATACTTTTCAACTTCCTTAATAAAACTCTCTGAAACATTTCCAGCGATTGAAATTACAACATTTTCTGGTGTGTAATGATTGTGAATATATTCTTTGAGAGTATCACTAGTGAACGTATTTAGCGTTTCCTCAGTACCTAAGATTGGGTACCCTAGAGGATGGTCGCCATAAATAGCCCTGCTGAGTAAATCATGGACAATGTCATCAGGAGTATCATCATACATTTTAATTTCTTCTAAAACAACATTTCTTTCTTTATTTAATTCTTCTTCAACAAAGGTTGAATTGAAGAACATATCAGCCAAAACATCTAAAGCGAATTGGGCATGTGTATCTAGAACTTTTGCATAGTAACAAGTGTACTCCTTTGAGGTGAAGGCATTTACTTGCCCCCCAATGCTATCAAAGGATTCAGCAATTTCTTTCGCAGATCTTGTTGCGGTTCCTTTAAAAAACATATGCTCTAAAAAGTGCGAGATTCCATTTGTTTGGGGATTTTCATTTCTTGAACCAGTGCCAATCCATACTCCAATTGCTACAGATCTCACTGTTGGAATATTTTCTAATACAATTCTTACTCCATTTTTGCAAGAATATTTGTTAATCATCAAAATCCTCCTATCGATAGAAAAGCGGAAATATGCTATTTTCCTTTATTATCTGGATTATTGGTTAATTTATTTCATAATTCTTTCTTCATTCATTAAATCGCTTACAGTACCTATTTTTAATCCCTTATCCTCGATAAGTGTAATCAAACGATCTAATGATTTGGCAGTAGATGCTGTTGGGTGCATGAGCACCATAAAACCATTATCAATTTTAGAAATAACACGATCGATTAGTTGGTCAGGTGTAGGCTTTTGCCAATCTATAGTATCCACCGTCCACATAACGGTCTTCATTTTAAATTCGGCAGCTATTTTAACGGTTTCGTCCCTGTAACTGCCGCTAGGAGGCGCAAACCAAATACTTTTATTACCTGTAGCAGCTTCAATTACTTCATTTGTTTTCACCAATTGCTCCCTCGTCTCGGCAGCAGTAATTCTTTTCATGTCAGGATGCGTATAGGAATGGTTCCCAACTTCGTGACCTGCACTCACAATCATTTTTGCCAAGTCAGGATTATTTTTTACCCATCTTCCCTCGAGGAAAAAGCTTGCTTTGACTTGGTGTTTCTTAAGTGCCGCAAGCATTTCAGGTAAGTATTCATTTCCCCAAGCTACATTTATTATAAAGCTGACCATTGGTTTGTCAGGATGCCCGCGATAAATGGGAGATGGGGATAAATCCTCAAGATGAACCGATGGTTTGGTTTGTTTATATACTAATTTTTTTTCATCAAAAGTGCCGCTTTTCTTCATATTCTTAAACGAAGCTTCAATATCGACAGTTAACCCATTATAGCCTGGGATTGCTTTCCACACTTCATCAATTTTAGCATTAGAAGGCGGTATTTCATATGTAGAAGCATTTTTTATAATACTTTGATATAACGGATTTTCTTGCTTTCCAACGGTTACGACGTTGCCTTTAAGTGATGTTACATATGTATCTACAAGCGGATTGTTAACAGAAAACCACGCTACGAGTAATAAGCAAGCGATCAAACTTAACTTCTTCATTTACCTTCCCCCTTCATACAGAGTATATGAATCCGGGGGACAAGTTAGAACTTAAAGCGATAAGCGCCTTGTCCAAGGAAAAAAGCAGTTCATTTTTTTCCCAGGGGTGAAAGGCATAAGACGAGCCGGCATGAAGGTTGCTCTTTAACCTTCTTGACGGATTGTCTGAAATGTAGAGGCGACTGTCCTGGGACGAAGGCATAAGACGAACCCTGTAAGAAGGCGCTTTTTGCCTTCATCAGGGAAAAATGCAGTTCAATTTTTCCTAGGGGGTGGCTGATGCCTCGAGTCCCAAGGAGCCGCTAGACAAGCTTATGACCCCGAGCCCCTAGGCGCTCCTCAGAAAAGCTAACGCTTTTCTTTCGTGCGATGTAGCGCTTCCGAAGCTTACTCTTTTGGAGCTAGA
>JAPSKD010000027.1 GCA_031177865.1 Bacillus sp. (in: firmicutes)
GTTTGTATTTTTGATTCTTCAGCATGCTAATCATTCTCCAATACCGTTAAAATAAACATATCCTCATTATTATTGTTTTTCGTTATCAAAATTTGATAATAACCACTTCACTCACCTTTCAAATTCATATCAAAAAAAACCGTTTCTACCGTTGATATTATCATAATATTTGATTACTTTTTTTAGAATGCGTTTTCATTTACAAAATCTTAACAATAGATTGAATACTTTTTCAAAATGTATCAAAAATAAAAAACGTATTCGCAAAAAATGAGTACGTTTTTTATTAGCATATTTATTTTAGTTTTTCAATTTGTGTTTTTACATCATTTATAGAGTCAGCTACTCCATTTACTTCTTTAGATTGAGTTTCAATACTGTCATTTAACTCCTCTGTTTGTTTACGGACATTTTCAACCTCAATCGCGATTTCTTGTCCATATTTTGCCTGCTGATTGGTAGCAACTGTCATTTGCATAACCATTTCCTTCATATTGGAGATGTTACGAACAATTTCTTCAGCCGTCAGCGCTTGTTCTTTCGTTGCGTTTGTTACAGAACTCGATTGGGTTGTAACACTTTCAACAGCAGATACAATAGCACTGCTTCCTTTGGCTTGCTCTGCAGTAGCGATAGTAATTTGGTTAACTAGGTCTTTAGCTTGTAATATACCTTTTGCAATCGTTTCAGCAGCGATTGATTGTTCTTTTGTAAAAGACGTCATTTCGGTCGTCTGCTGGGTTACATTGTTGACTGCTTTGGTAATAAATTCACTATTCTTTGTTTGTTCTTCCGTTGCTTTTGCGATTTGATTCATTTCTTCTGTTACTTGAGCTATCCCTTCAGAAATTTTCTGAATGGCTTGGTTTGTTTTATCAGCCAATTGATTCCCAACTTCTACCTTTTTGGCCCCTTCTTTAATTGAAGTGATAGCAGTAGATGTTTCTTTTTGAATACCTTTTATCAGGTTTGCAATTTCTTTCGTTGCACTTGCAGAACTCTCTGCTAATTTACGTACTTCTTCTGCAACAACCGCGAATCCTTTTCCATGTTCCCCAGCACGGGCAGCTTCAATCGCAGCATTGAGTGCTAATAGATTGGTTTGATCCGCAATATCGTCAATAACTTTAATGATGCTTCCAATTTCTTCAGAGCTTTTTCCTAGGTTTTCCATCATCCCGCTTGCCTGATGAATAACCTGCGATATTTCTTTCATACCGTTCAAAGTTTCCTTTAGGGATAATGTGCCTTCAAGAGCGTCTTGTTTAACAGTGTTAGCCAATTCGTTAACTGTATGTGCACTGCCAGCAACCTGTTTAATAGAAACAACCATTTCTTCAATCGTTTCTGCCGTTTGTTCAGCAGTATCCGTTAAACTTACCGCACTTTCACTTACACCTTTAATGGACCTGCTCATTTCATCAATCCTGGTCGCAAATACTTCAACACTTTCGCTTACATTTCCTGCGTTCCCTGCCACTTGTTCAATAGAAGCCATCATTTCCTGAATTGCTGCAGATGTCTCCTCTGCAGAAGTATTCAAATAGTTCGCGCTTCCTGCAACCAAATTAATCGATGCACTCATTTGCTCCACAGCAGCAGAAATTTCATCGACACTAGCAGTGGTAACATCGGTGCTAGCCGCAACTTGCTGGATAGAAGCAACAAGTGAACTAACGGATTCATTCGCAACATTCATAGAAGCATCTAATTCTTGGGCACTGATAGCTGTTCTATCAATAGAATTCTTTATTTCAGCAACAGACATTGTTGATTTATCTACATTGTTTGCAACTCTATGTACTGAACGGGCAATTAATCTTGTTAAGAAAAACAAAATGATAATACTTAAAAGAACACCAACAAGTGATACGACAATAATTTCATTTATAGAGTTAGTGGAATCTTGTTCTGAATCTTTGACAATAACACTCGTGTTTTCGTTTACCTTATTATCAAATCGATTAAGAGCTACAATCGTACCCCCGCCGTTTTGAGCCAATAACTCCATTTGTATTTCAGTTGCTCTATACTCATTCGTTCGAGATGCTTCATAGAAGGATGGTAGAAAATTAACCAATCTTTCAAAGCTTTCATCAAAATCCTCGAGCGACTTTTTTTCAACATCTGACTTACTTAGCTTCTTTATTTCTTTTATATTTACTCTAATTTGCTCTATATCACTTTTAATATTATTTTCTACTATGACCTTGCTGCCGGAATTCCGTACATAGGCATGCTTGACAGCATTTTGACGGATATTATTTACTCTTTCCTTTAAGTCACCAGTTAGTTGAGTTTTTTGTACCTGAGTATTTCCTATATAAATCAATTGATCATTTAATTGATTTATATTCTTGAAAGACACAAGAGAAATTGAAGCAAGGAACAATAGAACAATAACAAAACTTCCCCATAACTTTACCTTCATTGGAACAGAGTTAATCACATTTAGGTATTTGTGACTGGATGGTTTTTTTCCTGAACCGGAGTTCTTCCCCCTGAACTTACTTAACTTTTCATTAGATGCTATTTTTGTTCCGATATTAAAAAATCCCTTAACCATGGATCCCTCTCCTTTGCAAATTTAAAAACTAAGTTAAATATATAATATTCTCATATTAGCATATTTTTTGACTTTTCAACCGGATCTTTTTGATAGTTTTTTAGTTTTTTTGTATGAATAACATTTTTACCTCTTGATATCTGGTATTATTGAATAAAAAAACCTTCTGATTAGCAGCAATCGAATTCTCTCAAACTAACTAAACACAAGGTCATTCTTATTATTTTAGATTTTTAATCTGTACTTTTACCTCATCAATCACATGTATTACTTCTTCTATTTCATTAGTTTGGGTTTCAATAATAACATTTAGAGCTGAAGTTTGTTGAAAAACGTTGCCAACCTCTAAACTAATTTCTTGTCCGTATTTCGCCTGTTCATTCGTTGCAACTGTTATTTGTTGAACCATTTCTTTCATACGGATAATGTTCCTAACGATTTCTTCGGCAGTAAGTGACTGTTCTTTAGTTGCATTCGTTACAGATTCTGATTGTATAGTGACTTTTTCAACGGCTGATACAATGGTACTGCTGCCTATTGCCTGTTCAGCAGTAGCTATTGAAATTTGATCTACTTGTTTTTTTGCGTCAATAATACCTTTAACAATTTCCTCAGCAGTGATGGCCTGTTCTCTTGTAGAATAAAGCATTTCAGTTGCTTGCTTTGTAACATTCTCAATGGCTTTCATTATTAATTCATTCTTCTTCGTTTGTTCTTCCGTTGCTTTTGAAGCTATGTTCATTTCTTCTGTAACTTGTCCAATACCTTCAGTAATTTTCTTAAATGCTTCATTCGTTTTTTCTGCCAATTGATTACCGATCATTACCTTTTCAGTACCTTCTTTGATTGATGTTAAGGCAACACCGGTTTCATTCTGAATACCTTTAATGAGGATAGCTATTTCTTTTGTGGCTATTGCTGAACGTTCTGCCAGTTTACGTACTTCATCAGCTACTACTGCAAATCCCTTACCATGTTCTCCCGCACGTGCAGCTTCTATAGCAGCATTAAGTGCTAGTAAATTGGTTTGTTCTGCAATCGCATCAATTGCTTCTATAATACTGCCAATTTCTTCAGAACTTTTGCCTAGGTTTTCCATCACTTCATATGCTTGGTTAATAACACGAGAAATCTCTTTCAATCCATCCAACGTCTCATTTAATGAAATCGTCCCTTCATTGGCGGCATTTTCTACAGTGTCAGTCAGTCTTTTTACTGATTGCGTGCTTTCTGCAACCTGTTTTATTGAAGCTACCATTACCCTGATTGTTTCAGATGTTAGTTCAGCAGTATTTGTCAAATTGACTGCATTTTCACTTACACCTTTAATCGATTTACTCATCTCTTCTATAGCTACAGAGATTTGTTCCACATTGGTGCCTGCATTAAATACATTTCCAGCGACTTGTTCAATGGATACCACCATTTCTTGTATAGCAGAAGACGTTTCTTCGACGGAAGTGTTTAATCCAACTGTACTTCCAGCAACCATATTAATCGTAGCACTCATTTGCTCCACTGCTGCTGAAACTTCGTCTACCCCGGAAGCAGTTATCTCTGTGTTTCCTGCAACCTGCTGAATGGAGGCAGCCAGCTCTC
Source organism: Bacillus sp. (in: firmicutes) (assembly GCA_031177865.1). Lineage (GTDB taxonomy): Bacteria > Bacillota > Bacilli > Bacillales > Cytobacillaceae > Neobacillus. Next base: position 4,166 of record JAPSKD010000027.1, read on the forward strand.
TTACTGACTCGTTTGCTTTATTCATCGAGGTACCTAACTCTTGCGCACTAGCCGATGATAAATCTATCGACTTTTTTATTTCATCGGCAGATTTATTGGTAATATCTACATTATTCACGACACGTATTACCAATCGATTAATAAGTCTAGTCATGAAAAATGCTATCAAAACGCTAAATATTGAGGCGGCAACAGACAGGAATAATATTTCATAATTGAATTTATTTGAATCTTTCAATGAATTTTGAATCGTAACATCTGCATCTTTTTGGGCATTATCATATAGTTTAGTAAGATTTGAAGATTGTACTTGTTAGTATTGGACTACTAACGGTTTATGTTTTAATTGCGCTATTACTAAGCTGTTCTAGTTTTTCCATCTCGCTATGTAGAGTTGAATAATCATTATGCCTTGATTCCTCTAAGAAGTTCGGTAAGATATTTATGTATTCAGTAAAGTCTTTGTTAAAATCTTCTACTAATTTTTGTCATTAGTTGATAGATTAGGATCTTTAAATTCATCTACAAGAGTCTTAATTTCATTGGAACTTTCCTTTATATTATTTTCCATTTTCACTTTAGCAGCTTCGCTTTGTTCAAAAGCATGCTTTATTGTAAATGAATTGAGACTGGTAAATTCTTCTCTTAAATTGCCTGTAGCTACAACCATCGGTAAATTGGTTTGACCAATATGAAGAGTTTGATCTCTTAAATGTAGTAGTAGGAAGTATTCGTTATTACTATAAAAAAATAACGATGATTATATAACTGCCAGCTTGTTTCACATTCATGGACATTTTTTTAAACATTATATCTCTCCATTCAAAAATAGTGAAACACACGAGAACATCTTTGTCCTCGTGTATCTCACTTTTCTATTTTAAATATTTAGTTATATAGCCTCCGGTACTATCTCCCTCCTGGCTGTTGTCCTCATTTTCAATCTGAGCAGACAGCTGGTTAATAGTTTTCTTGCATTTTGAACAAGCTTTCCCTGTTTTAATCAAATTTCCACATGTTTCACAGGGATATGATAGGTTAGGGAAATGACTCATGATTATTCTTCCCTGCAAAATAAACTGACGTATTAGAGCAATGGATACTCCTGTTTCGTCACTCAACACTTGTATCGTAGTCCCTGGATACTCACGGAGGTAAGAGGCTACCTTATGGTACTCTTCTTCTTGTTTTTGATAGCATTCCTCACAAATTTCTCTAACTCGCAGGTAAAGCTTCCTGCATTTAGGACAATTTCCTAATTTCGGTGCAGCCAAAAAGAGTTCACTCCCCGCAGGTACAACTATATACCCAATACTTTCTTAATCGATTCCATTACCCGATCTGGCTGGAAAGGTTTCACTACAAAATCCTTAGCTCCCGCCTGGATTGCCTCTAATACCATCGGCTGCTGTCCCATTGCAGAACACATGATGATTCTCGCTTGTGGATACATCGCTCTAATTTCCTTAACAGCTGTAATTCCATCCTTCTCTGGCATCGTTATATCCATCGTCACAACATCAGGCTGCAGTTCTTTATATTTATCTACTGCTTCGGAACCATTTACAGCTTCTCCGACAACCTGTAGTCCATTCTTCGTTAATATATCCTTTAACATCATTCGCATAAATGCTGCATCATCAACAATTAATACCCTTGACATAGATATTCCTCCTTCTAATAGGTGTTATTTAGTTAGTCATTTTTGTTAGTCGATCTATAGGGCTAATGATATCCGTAATCCGTACACCAAAGTTTTCCTCAATCACAACCACTTCCCCTTTTGCTATCAGCTTGTGGTTGGCTAAAATATCAACAGGTTCACCAGCTAATTTATCAAGTTGGATAACCGCACCAGGTCCCAATTCAAGGATTTTGCGGATTTGCAAATTGGTACGGCCTAACTCTACAGTAATTTCTAAAGGAATATCATATAATAAGTCGATATTACTTGGTCCCCCTTGAGGCTTGGCTGGTATCTCAGTGAAGGTAGAATATTCGACCTTTTGAACATTTGCATTTGCCTGTACTTTTGGCTGGCTTGGTGGAACGACAGCCTTTTCCATTTGTGGAACAGTAGCTGCATAATTAGGCGCTGCAGGTGCTGAAGGTGCAGGAGCTTTTACTTCCTCCACAACTGGATTAGCAGCTGGACTTTCATATTGGAGAATTTTCCTAATCATTTCCTTCCCAAAAGAAAGCGGAATGAATTGAACCATATTTGAATCAATTAAATTTCCAACTGTTAAACGGAATAATACTTTAATAATGATATCGTCTTGAAGAATTTCCAATTTTTTAGGTGGAAAGCCAAGGACATCAATGGCTGGCGGGGAAATATCTACTTTTTGACTAAATAACATTGACATTGAAGTAGCCGCAGACCCCATCATCTGATTCATAGCTTCTTGGACTGCACTAAGACTCATTTCTGTAATCTCTGGTTCGAGATCCGTTCCATCTCCGCCCATCATCAAATTGGCAATAATTTTTGCGTCATTTTCTTTAATCAATAACAAATTTTTACCACGAATTCCTTCAGTATAGTCTACATGCACGGCTACATGTTTATCCTGAATCATTTCCTCCATATAAGCCTGCTCTATAACAGAGAGTGTAGGTGTGGTGATTTCTACTCGTTGATTCAGCAAAGCGGAAAGAGCAGTAGTAGAGCTTCCTAATGATATATTGCCAATTTCCCCCAACGCATCTTTCTCCATCGAACTCAAAAAATCGTCGATTGATAATGAGAAATTGTTATTACTATCCATTTGGTTAAAAAGTGCATTGATTTCTTCCTGTGATAATGATGCGCCACTCATCTTATAGATCTTCTCCTTCCGTGTTGATTACATGATCAACCTGGACTGCGTAATGCCCTTTTTGAACACCTGGGTTCCCTATAAATCTAGTAAACTGACCAACTTTGACTTGAAGTTTATCCGTTTCTATTCCAATCACATCACCAATTTGCAGGTTCACCAAATCGTAAACTGGTAAGGTTGCCCTTCCTAGTTCAGCTATCACGGGTACACGCACATTATCCAGATTTTGCTGTAATTTATCCTGTTGTGGGACATTTGTTTTCATTGTGTAAGAAAACCATTGTTGACTCGATAATTTTGGCAGCACTGGTTCGACGATTTGGTGTGGAAGACAAATCGTCATCCGGTCTGTCGTTTCCCCAATCGTAACCCGAAGTGCTATAACAATCACGGTATCATTAGAAGAAGCAATTTGGATGAATTGCGGATTCGATTCCATTGCTTCCCACTTTACATTTAAGTTCTCAATATTTTTCCAAGCATTTTGATACAAATCAAAGGATCTGCGAAGAACCTTTTGCAAAAGAACCGTTTCAATTTCGGTTAATGAACCATCACGGGCAGACGGGTCCCCTTGTCCACCAAGTAATCTTTCCAGCATAGCATAAGCGACAATCGGATTAATTTCCAAGACCATCTTTCCATCCATCGGTTTTACTTCAAATAGATTCAAGATTGTTTTTGAAGGAAGGGATGCAATAAATTCATGATAAGTCACCTGTTCTACTAAATCAATTTCAATGTGAACGTATGTCCTTAGTTGTGCAGAAAGAAAGGAGGTTAGCATCCGGATAAAATTCTCATGAATTCTTGTAATACTCCTTAATTGTTCTTTGGAATATCGCATCGCACGTTTGAAATCATAAACTTTTACTTTTTCTTCTTTTATATTTACATCTGATGCTTGCAGCTCGCCATTATTTATGGCTGATAAAAGGGCATCGATTTCTTGTTGCGATAATATCTCTGCCATAGGGCAAACCCCCTAACTCTTCCATGAGTTGTTAAATCATAAAAATCTTAAGAATGATTAACGCTTCCTATCGTTTCAAATTGACAACTTCTTCTAAAAGTGAATCTGAAGTCGTTATCGTTCTAGCATTTGCTTGGAAACCACGCTGGGCTACAATCATTTCGGTAAACTCTTCAGTTAAATCAACGTTAGACATTTCAAGAACACCGGAGATCATTTCACCTCCACTATTGTTTTCAATACGGTCAGGAATTAATTCCCCTTCTTGAGCATTTAAGGTGCCTTCAAACAATGTATTCCCAATCTTTTTCAGACCACCAGGATTTGAGACAACCGCTGTAGCTAATGAAATATTTTCATTTGAATTCACATCGGTACTAAGGTAATACTCGCCAGCGTCATTTACAGCAAGATTACCGCTCACTCCATCTCTAACAACGTTGATATAACCATTTGAGTCGATAGAATAAGAGGTAAAGGCTTGTGGATTACCATCATTATCAAGATTTACTTGATCCTCTTTAATATTGATCCGAACATTCTTTGGTTCCCCAGTAATAGCATCCGTCACAACTCCTGTGACAAAGTAACCATTTGAATTAACAAGGTCTCCATTTGCATCACGGGTAAAATTACCTGCTTTCGTTAAATAAGTAGGAACATCTCTACCTTCTGGATTTTCGGCAGATATGACAAAAAACGCTTCTCCATCAATTGCTAAATCTGTTCCAACACCTGTTGTCATCGGGCTTCCTGGAGTATGTATTGTATCAATAGATGATATCCTTGTTCCTAGACCGATTTGTTTAGGGTTTACCCCGCCTTGCTGACCAGTTGGTGCTGTAGCACCGGCAATATTTTGATTGATAATATCTTGAAACATTACCCGGCTCTTCTTGAAACCAACAGTATTGACATTTGCAACGTTATTCCCAATAACATCGAGTTTCGTTTGAAACCCTTTCATACCGGAAATACCTGAGTAAAGTGATTTTAACATATAGTCTTCATCCTCCTATTAGATAGCCATTCGGTTATTTATCTTCAGAACTTATTCTCTTAATCTCAATAACCGAATCAACCGGCACTTTTTCATTTCCTACCATATAAAAATAATTGCCATTTTGGACAGATACACCATCGACTACACCAGTCGAAGAAACACCTTCCAATGTCCAGGAAATTTCTTTGCCGATTGAACCTGAAAATTGACTCATTTGCTGGTTAGCAAACTTCTCAAATGCTTTGTTTAAATTGGTCATTTGTTCTAATGAACTAAATGTAGCCATTTGCGCAATAAAATCTTTATCCTGAAGCGGACTAGACGGATCTTGGTGTGATAATTGAGTCGTTAGAATCCGAAGAAAATCATCCTTACCAAGTGAACTTTTTTCTTCAAATGACTTATTACTAAAGATCGAAGTATTTTTTGAAACATTGGTGATATCCACCCAATTGCTCATTAATCCTGTCTCCCTTCTATGCGGTGAAATCTATTCTCGAAGCTGCTGTCGGTGCAGATCGTCCGTATGTTGTAGAGACCAACTCTCTCTCTCTATCTATTTCTTCAACATCTATTTGTTGCTTTTTGGAGTCATCACGTTCTAAATAATAGAATGGTTGTTCATGTGATGAACTTGATTCGCCATGCGAAAAGGATAATCCAGCTTGACTAGAATCTAAGGTAGTGGGTGGCTGCTGGATAATTTCCAGCTTTTGCACTTGTAGACCTTGTGATAGTAATGACTGCCGTAACTGTTGAAGCTGACTTTCTAAAGATTCCTTAGCTAAAGAAGAGTCAGTGACAATTTGGACTGAAACTTGTCCTTCTTGAGAGACAATTTGGACTTCAAGATGACCTAAATGTTCAGGAAATAAATTGAATTTAGCCACAGTACTGCCTGATTGACCGTTAATGATTCTCAAGTAACGTCCTGCAAACTCACTAACCTCTGGAACAAAAGTTGCTATTGTTAGTTGAGGCGTACTCTGTGTGGTTTTCGACTCAACACCATTATCCAAACTAGACTGAGAATTAGTAACAATCACGCTTTGAAGCTTGGAATTCGTTAATTCATCCAAATTTTCCGAAAATGAAAAAGATTCTTCTTGAATAAAAGATTTCAAATCTGACTGAATGGGATTTGACGAAACATATTGGTTTTCTTCATCATTCATGCTGATATTTATGTCAGGAGTATTCTGATCCGTCACTTTTTCAACATACTGTCTTTCCAATTTTATTTCTTCTAACATCATTTGAATTTTTTGGACAACATCATTTTCTATATCAAATAGATTTTGATCATCTTTAAACTGTAATTCTGCAACTAATCTTTCAAGCTTCTGCAATACCTTCTCCATATCAAAGGAAACAAATTCATTCGTTCCCTCTGCCTTTTGAAACCATTGACCTAATTGCTCAGTTAATTCTGAGGTTATCTGATCAATGGAATGTTCACCAGATAACAATGGTGAAATTTGCGTTTTATTACTTGTAAGAAGATTACTAGATTCCTCTGGGTCTGTTATAAATTGGAACATTTTGATTTCACCAAGAAACTGGGCCAATATAGATTCCAATTCCTCTAAATCTTCATCTTTTAAGTTCATCCCATCACTAGAATTGATTTGGTCAATTTGATTTTGATTGACAGAAGGAGTAGATCCTTCTATTTGAGGCGTTTGACCAATAAAGTTAAACATAGCTAATATTTGATTAAAGGATTTTCCTGGGGCATCGAGTTGTTTGGATAACTTTTGATTCTCAGTACCAGGAACTGGAGTTTGATTTATTTTGATTAAATTTTGTGTAATATCCAACTATTTCCCCCCTCCTGCTACTATCACTCATTCTAATAAACTACATTATAACTCATAGCCTACTTTTCGTCATGAGATTTTTCGATTATTTCTGGTAATCTCTTTTAAGTTTTTGATGGAATTTGTGTTATTTTTCGATTTAGTAAAAACAAATGAAAGGATGACCGGATTTACCAGCCATCCCCTTACCTATTTTTTTAGATAAAAGATATAATTTCTTGGTACATTCTGGTTAGTTCAAATTGGCCGTCTGCGTAGCCTGCCTCTAGTACTGCTTTGGGCATTCCATAGACAATACACGATTCCTCGGCTTCAACAAACACATTCCCATTATGTTTCTTCACCAAACCACAACCAATCATACCATCTACACCCATACCAGTTAAAATGATAGATAAAAGCCTGTCGGTGAAAATGGGAGCTGCTGATTCTAACGATATATCAACAGATGGTTTATAAAGTGCCTTTTCACACTCCTGATTATCCACCTTAAAAACAATTGATTCATCTAACTTTTTTTCAAACCTTGTTTGATAACCAGAAGGTGCAATATAAATAGTTCCAGGCTTCAAGACCTGACCGTTTTCTACTTCTCTCACATTAAGTTGACATAGAGTATCAAACCGTTCAGCAAGGGGTTGAGTAAAACCAGGCGGCATATGCTGCGCCACAACAATCGGAACTGGAAATTCCTTCGGAAAATACGGTAATATCTTTTGTAAAGCAGAAGGACCACCAGTTGAACAGCCTATAAAAATTAAGTCCGTTTTGCGCTGCTTTTTCCGTTTTACTCCTTTTTCTTGTCGAGCTTTAATAGGAGCGGAGGTGGTAGCATTTACTTCCAAGATCCCTTTTAACCTTAATAAAAATTCCTGTGTTTGATTTCCTTTTACTTGATCTTTTATTAAGCAATCTTTGAGGAAAAAATCAACGGCCCCTAGGTCTAGCGCCTCTAAAGTTTCCTTTGCACCTTCCCCCGTGCGGGAACTTAGCATCACAACTGGTACCGGGGTGTTATTCATAATTTCCGCTAAAGCTCTAAGTCCGTTCATTTTAGGCATTTCTACATCCATCGTAACGAGATCCGGTTGAAGTAATTTTACTTTTTCAACTGCTTCTTCACCGTTCCTAGCAATTCCAACCACAGAAAATTGGGAATCATTCTCCAGTATTAGACTAATAGCCCTTCTCATAAATGCAGAATCATCTACTACTAATACTTGGTACTTTTTCATTTTGATCAGTTTCCTTTCGATAATAAAAAGTTTTATCAGAGCAAGCTTTTTGAAAACCTAGATCTGTATCTGTTATTGACTCTGCATGTCCAAGAAACAAAAACCCGTCTTGAGATAAATTTTTATGTAAACTCCCAATTACCTGTTTTGTCGTTTCTTGATCAAAATAGATTAATACATTCCGGCAGAAGATTACATCTACTTCACCAATTTGAGCTGTTTTTTGTTGATTAAGCAGGTTCAAATACTGAAATTTAACCATTTTTTTGATGGAATCTCTAATTTGATACCCCGAATCTTTTGGTGTGAAATATTTACTAAGTAAATTTTCAGGGATTCTACGAAATGCAAATGATCCCTGGTGATACCATCCCTTATTTGCTTTATCAAGGACTTTTTTATTAATATCCGTTGCAATAATTTCGACTGCTCCCGGAGGAAAAAGGCCAGTTTCTTGAATAAGCATTGCAAGTGTATAAGGCTCCTCACCGGTAGAACATGCTGCACTCCAAATCCGTAAAGGCCGACCAAATCTTCTCTTTTTCAATAAAGGAAGAACCACTTCACTACATTCAATTAATTGATTTTCTTCTCGATAAAAATACGTTTCATTAATGGTTACTAATTCAATCATGATATCCCATTCTAAAGGGTATCGAATTAAGTAATCACAATATTCACAGAATGAAACGCCAAGTTCTTCAACTCTATTGGATACTTTTTTCTTTAATGTAGAAAGTCGTTCATTGAAACTCAGTCCACAATAATCTTTGATCATGTGGCTTAATCTTTCCAGTCCAATATCTTCCATTATTATCACCTTACTTAGTTAAGTAGTAGAGGAGTTTGCTTTTTCTTTTATTGTAAGTTTTTATCACTATTAGTAAATATTAAATTAGTAATTTTATCACAATAACATCACAATCATATTCCATACCAGCTATTTTAACAGTAGTTTGAGAATTTCGTTAGTACGAAAATAACTTTTTATTTGATATTTGATTAGAAGTTTTTTAATTTTTTCTATTGTTTGATGATTTATTTTGATATTTATTCAAACAAAATAAAAAACAATATTGTAGGATTTTGCGTAGTAACGTACAATTACTTTATACATATTTTTATTAAACATATTAAAGGAGATAATAATGTCTAGTATTGTTGGTATTTTAATAGCACTAATCGCTATAGGTGTTGGGATGGTTTTAAAAGGTGCTTCATTATCAGCATTAGTCAATCCGGCAGCTTATCTAATTATATTTGGTGGAACCGCCGCAGCAGTCCTTATTGCCTTCCCATTTAGTGAAATTAAGAAATTCCCTAAGTTATTAAAAATCGCCTTTATTGAACCGAAATTAACTTCAAAGTCTGACCAAATTTCCAGATTAGTAGAGTGCTCAGAAATTGCGAAAAAAGAGGGTCTCCTTGCTCTTGAAGAAATTTCTGGTAACACAAACGATCCTTTCTTCAAAAAAGGACTGGAATTGATTATTGATGGATACGACCTTGAATTTATAGAAGAGGTTTTATTGGATGAGGTAGCTGCAATCGATAAGCGGCATAAAACGGGGGCACTAATTTTTACACAAGCTGGAACCTATGCCCCAACGTTAGGTGTACTTGGAGCAGTCATTGGACTTGTTGCATCACTTGGTAACTTGAATGATGTTGAAAAACTTGGCCACTCAATCTCTGCGGCTTTTATTGCTACCTTACTAGGAATTTTCTCAGGTTACGTCCTTTGGCACCCATTAGCAAATAAACTTAAAAGACTTTCAAAAAAGGAACAAGAATTAAAGCTTTTGACAATTGAAGGGTTGCTGGCAATCTATCGAGGAGTGTCCCCAAGCGCCTTAGAAAAAAAACTTGTGGTATATGTTGACCCTAAGGAAGCCCAGAAGTTTGAAAAGAAAATTGAGGACGATGTTCATGAGAAAACAGCGTAGAAAATTCGATGAAGAACATGAGGAACATATTGACGAATCTTGGTTGATTCCTTATGCCGACATTTTAACCCTATTGTTAGCGTTATTTATTGTTTTATTTGCTTCAAGTGAAATAGATAAGTCGAAGTTTCAAACGATCATGGAATCATTCAAATCAGAATTAACTGGAACGAAAATTGATAATGAACAAGCTGGACTAACCATTTCAGCAAAAGGGGATGAAATGGAACCGGCTGAACAACCTGCTCCTGCCGAAAGTATAGCCCCGGTTCAAAATGAAGAAGAGGATGAGGAACTCGATAATTTAAAGGAACAATTAGAGAAGTATGTTGTTGCAAATAATCTTCAAGCTGTTGTAACGCTTCAAGATACAAGACGGGGCGTTGAAATTGCCTTAAAGGATATCCTCCTCTTTGATTCGGGAAGAGCAGTATTGAAAGAGAGCTCTTTTAAAACATTAGATGCATTTGTAAAATTAATAAACACACTTCCTAATCCCGTTAGCATTGAAGGTCACACTGATAATGTTCCAATTGGAAATGCAGCATATACTTCAAACTGGGAGCTTTCCTCTGCCAGAGCCGTAAGCGTACTTCATTATTTCGCTTCAAAAAGCATTTCAGAAAGTCGCTTGCAATTTACTGGGCATGGAGAATTTCAGCCACTTTATCCGAATGATACAGATGCCCATCGCCAAGCTAATCGCCGTGTTAATATAGTAATTTTACGTGAGGAAAAATAACAAAATGGCCAATCATTCGATTAGGCCATTTTGTTTATTTTTCAATCGCAATTGCTTGACTGCCCATTTCCTCCCAGGCAAGCATAAAATTCTTTCGGTCTACTTTTTTATTTTTAACGCCAAAAGGATCATTAACATAAATAGATTGTTCATCGTAGCCAGTGATGACCACACTATGAACCTTAAAGGTTACAAAAATAGTTCCTTGAAGGGTATCCCACTTTTCAAATTGTGCACCTGGGGTAAATTTACTTGTCGTGATGACCCAAACAGGAGTCCCACTGCCAACTTTTCGTAATAATTCCTCAAAAGGTCTATTCGTAAGATTAACAACTTTTTCCCCCACATATTCTTTGGCTAAATCAAAAATCGGTTCATTATATACACTTAAGCCAGGTCCATCTTCCATATTTCCAACAAAACCTACATGGGGATTTCCCTTTTTCTTGTTTTGATATTCAAAGGGGACCGTTTTGACTTTTGCAGCCAGCTCATTTTTAGTTACCTTTACTCCATGGTGGTTTAAAATCATCGCTAAACTTGTCACTTCACAACCTTTATATAAATGAGGTTCTGCAAACTGGTTGATAAGAGGAACATCTAGCAATTTACTTTTTGGGAAAAAGGATCCTTTCTTAACGAGCCCCACTTCCCTAGTCATTAAGTAGGTGCTCTCTTCTTTTTTTTCAGGATGCAAGCTAGCTAATTTGTCTGGGAGCGATAGACCAGTATTTAAAAACGTAATCGAAAAAATCGCAATACCTGCTAATAACTTCTTCATCTTTTACCTCAATCAAAAAGATTCAATATCTATAACTATATCAAAAAGACTGAGTTTGAAAAAGAACTCATTTTACAACTTTTTTTGATTCTTCAAATTGCCACGCAGGAAGCATATTCGATAATGGTTTATCCTCGCGGTATCCTAGAACATATTCTGCCTGCATAATCGTATGGATATAAGATCCTTTTGTTTTTGCTCCTCATTATTCCACTGAAGGATGGACATACTATTTAATCCGGTATGTAGTGATACAGCTGTCATAAAAGCAGTATCCAGCGTTCTAATTCTTCACAGACAAGGGCTAAAGAATTGTAATCCATCCAGCTGCCGCCATATTCTTCAGGGATACAAACTCACATTAAACCAAGGTCTGCTCTTCTCTTCAGAATCTTAGGTTCAAAATGTTGTCGTTCATGCCACTCTTAATAAAAGGCATACTTTCCTTGTCAACAAAATGCCTCACCGTCTTTCTAAGCATTTCCTGCTCTTCTGTAAAAGAAAAATCCATCATTAACCGTCTCCCTAAAAATATTTTTCAATCCCAGCCGACAGTTCATCTTCTGCCGGCCGGTTAATATAATTTATTTTACCCCAAGCGGAACAACTCTTTGTCCAATTGCTGCGATTAATTCCTTTGGCATTGGGAAACTTAGTGCGGCTGGATCTTTCATGACGGCTGCTACCGTTTGTGCGAGATTATCTTCGGTAATATTGTATTGTTTGAAATCAGCAGGAAGACCAACCTTGTGCTGCAGCAAACGTATCTTGTCTACAACCTTTACTAATGCGGCTTCTGCAGTATCACCTTTCACCTCCACGTCTAATGCAGAGGCAAGCTCATTTATCTTTGGCAGATATAAAGCAGGAACCATTTCCATAACCACCGGCAGGAAGACTGCATTGGCTAAGCCATGTGGAATGCGGAACAATGCGCCGTAGGCGTGTGCCATGTTGTGTACCGGAATCGCATTCAAGGCAAAGCTAAAGGCGGTTATCCCCATTAAGCTTGCTTGCAATAAATCCATTCGAGCGGCTAAATTCGTACCTTCCTCCACCGCGACTGGAAGTTTTTTTTCAATTAACCGAATGGCATGCAGGGCATAAGCGTCTGTGAGTGCTGTTGCGGTTGGCGAAGCAAGTGCTTCAATGGCATGTGTGAGGGCGTCAAAGCCAGTAAAGGCCGTGATGGTTGGCGGAAGTCCTACCGTTAAATCAGGATCAAGGACAGCCATATCCGCATTAATGAATGGGTTGATAATATTTGTCTTCATCTGAATATCTTCATTAAAAATGACCGCAATCGGTGAAACCTCTGACCCTGTACCCGCAGTTGTCGGGATGGCTATATGCGGAATCGGAATAAAGTTTGCCTTTGGGAATTGTTCATATAAAAGACCGCCTGGAATAGCTTCTTTAATATCTGATAATCCTTTATGAAGAGCATATTTTACCCCTTTTACGGTATCAAGAACACTGCCTCCGCCCACTGCTAATAACGCATCTCCGCCTATTTCCTTTACATAGCGGACAGCGTCATTGATACAGCGGCTTTCCGCATCCTGGGAGATATCTAGAAATTGTCCAACCAACTGCGGCCCGCTTCCATGACCAGTTAAATTAAATATTTCTGCAATCTTTTGGACGACACCGGCTTTTTCTAGTCCTCTGTCACTTAAAAGGACCACTCTTTTTGCACCTAGGCCTGCAAACAAGCTAGGTACCATAGCCCGTGAATTCGAACCGCTGTAAATTCCAGTGCGAAGCATAAACTGTGATAAGGAAGTTTTCATTATCTTCTTCACCTCTTTATTAGTTTTGGCCAAACAGAATACCATACCAGTTACGTCTTTCAAGTTCTGGAGACATGGAAGTATGGACATGCTTTACCTGTATATACGCATCAAGCGACTGCTGCCCCATTTCTCTGCCAATTCCACTTTGCTTATACCCGCCAAATGGTGCGTCGCTTCTAAGCATATGCCAGTCATTAATCCAAACGACACCAGCCTGCAGTTTTCTTGCCACCTTATACGCTTTATTGACATCACGTGTCCAAACACCTGCAGCCAAGCCATAAATCGTATCATTGGCCATCCGGATTGCTTCGTCTAATTCGGAATAACGGATTACACATAATACCGGGCCAAAAATTTCTTCCTGTGCAATTTTCATATCGTTGGTCACATTGGTGAAAATGGTTGGCTCTACAAAATATCCTTCTTCACAGCCTGGAACCTTAACTTCCTTTCCACCGCAAATTAGGGTGGCTCCCACTTGTTTCCCAGCTTCAATATATGAAAGAATCGTTTCTTTTTGTTTTTTAGAAATAACGGGTCCTACATCTGTCATCGGATCTAGCGGATTTCCAAGCTTCAACTTACTAGTTAAAGAGACCAGACCGGCGACGACTTGATCATATAAGGAATCTGGTACAAACAAGCGGGTTCCACTCTCACATAGCTGACCAGAATGTAAGAATACTCCAAACAGACTGCCTGGGAGGGCGATGCTAAGATCCGCATCCTCTAAAAGAATGTTCGGTGATTTCCCACCTAACTCTAATGTTGTATTTTTAATTGTTTCGGATGCCAATCCCATAATCCTTCTGCCTACTTCTGTTGAGCCAGTAAAGGCTACCTTGTCTACCTTCGGATGACGAACTAGCACTTCACCAATTTCAGCCCCAGGACCTGTGACTACGTTTATAACTCCTGGCGGCACAACATTAGAAATTAATTCAGCCAGCTTAAGTGTGGATAAAGGTGTATAGCTTGCTGGCTTAATTACCACTGTATTACCCATAGCTAACGCAGGAGCAATTTTCCAGGTTGCAATAACCATCGGTAAATTCCAAGGTGTTATGGCAGCACACACTCCAATCGGTTCCCGCCAGACAAAATTATGTGCTGGTCCTGGAAATGGCGGCACTGGCAATGTTTCGGAAAATGGGTATTCTAACGTGAAGTTTGCAAGTGTTTGGAACAAATCCACCATTTGTAAAATATCACTATTCCCAATCCGGCGTACTGTACCGCCAGAACTAATTGCTTCTAAGTACGCTAATTCCTCCGCATGCGCAGCAATTTGATAGGAAATCGCATAGAGTACTTTGGCGCGGTCTTTCGGGATCATATTTTTCCAGTCAGTGTTGTCAAACGCGTCTCTTGCAGCTTGCACTGCCCGATCAACATCTGCGGCAGTACCTTTTGCCACCTTTGCCACAAGCTCACCTGTAGCCGGGTTAAAGACATCAAAGGTTTCTTGATTGCTAGCAGGTTCCCACTTTCCATTAATAAAAAGCGGGAAACTTTGGACCTCCACTTTTACTGTCATTTTCGTTCCTCCTTTTTATAAAGACTGTATTCGTGAAGATTGTTGTTAAAATCCTAAAGCCGATTTTAACGTGGAATAAGCTATTTTGAGCTTTATAACTAAGTTTGCAGGCTCATTTCTCATTAAATTAGGCTTATCTCGAAAATAATGCTCAATCAATTGTATTTACCTTTAAAAAGTAACAACATTTGAGAAAAGAGCCTTTATAAAACGCCTAATTCGCTTTCTGAGAATCTATAAATCTCTTCGATTTTTTTTCCTTTTGCACGTGCTAGGATTTCCATCCTTACTGAGAGCTGTCTAAGTGTGAAATCCATCACCAATGCTGGATCCCCACCAAAAGCGCTTTCCTCCCTTCCTGCAATTCCTTCTTCATTTAACCTTAAGGCTAATGGAGTTAGTTCTGTCATTTTCGCCGCTACAAAATCAAAGAGATGTGGGTGCTCACAAATTAATCGCTGAAGCAGGAAAGTGCCATAGCCTATATGCCGGGACTCATCCTTTTTTAGATTCCCAATGCCCTCTAGGAGACCTGGCATGATACGGGCACTTTCTAACGCTTGATAAAAGGAATAATAGCCAGTTTCGGCTAGGACACCTTCGACAAACATGTTATACACAACGGAGGCTTCTGCAATTGCTGCTGGAGATTGGTCCGTCACAAGACGTTCCATTGTAGTGGGAAGAAGTTCATAGAAGATTTTTTTATACGTATCTGTATGGTAATGCGATAAATCACCTTTTTCACCAATTGCATTCAAGACTAACCGGAAAAATTCGGTATGCTTGGCTTCTTCATATAAAAATGTTGTTAAGAACATCTCTTCCTCGAGACGCCCTTCTTTTGCAATCGCCATGATCAGTGGGAGCAGATCTAGTGTCACGGCTTCCTCCCCTGCTTGAAACTGTGAAATCAAGCGGAGAATATCTTCCTGCTGATCAAGATTAAGATTTTTCCAGTCTCTCGCATCCTGACTAAAATCAATATCCGCTGGATTCCAGGTTCCTAATCTTTTGGCCTTTTGATATAAACGAAACGGGAATGAATCCTCCAATAATCCTCTTTTACTCGTCGTTAACATTTTTCTCTCTGTCATTTTAGACCTCCTAATGACTTCATCTCTATTTCTGCGACACTTTTACGCAGATGTGTTTTTAAGATCTTTCCGACACCGTTCCTTGGCAAAGCCTCAAGAAAAGCAATTCTTCGTGGTGTTTTGTTTTTTGCTAAATGCTCCTGACAATAGCGAATTAATTCCTCTTCCAATACAACGGCTCCAGGTTTTACCACAACACAGGCGACCATTTCTTCACCCATTTTTTCATCAGGAACGCCTACCACTGCGACTTCAGATACTGCTTCATGAGCATTTAAAATTTCTTCAACATCTCGCGGATAGACATTAAATCCACCACGAATGATCAAGTCCTTTTTGCGGTCAACAATATAGACATATCCCTCATCATCCATTCGTGCTATGTCACCAGTATGTAACCAGGAATCGATCAGGACCCGTCTTGATTCTTCAACATTTTGATAATAGCCTGGTGTCACGTTATCGCCGCGAACACAAAGCTCACCAACATCACCACATGCTACCTCGTCACCATTGTCATCAACAATTTTCACTTCTACTCCTGGAATTGGGATTCCTACAGAGCCAGGTTTTATTTCAATTCCATCTTTATGGGCTGTCACAATAGGAGCAGCCTCCGATAAACCGTAGCCTTCATACACCTTAGCACCAAATTTTTTTTCAAAAGCATGTAGCAAAGCAACAGGTAATGGTGCGGAACCGGAACTTACCGATTCAAGGCTTGAGGTGTTATATTGGTCAGCGTAAGGATAGGAAACTAACGCATGGATCATTGCTGGTACCGCGGAAAAGGTCTTTACTGCATATTTTTCAATCGCTTTGAATACTTCACTTGTGTCAAAGGTGGAAAAAATAACAATCGAGCTGCCCACTAACAAGCAAATATTTGAAATGGTCAGCCCATATACATGTGCAAGCGGCAGAACGCCAATCGTTGTTCCACGCTCAAGTTCATTATGCTTAAGTGAATTTTTAGCGTTACTCGTTAAATTTTTATGTGTTAACAGAACACCTTTTGGGTTTCCAGTAGTACCAGAGGTGTAAAGAATAATAGCGGTATCATCCTCTTTCCCCTCACTGCCAGGGAAAAAAGAATCCTCACCTTTTACATCATAAAAGTTTAACCTGCCTTCATTTGCGGGCTGATCCACAACGACAACTAAAGGTTGAGAAGGTAACCCCTCAAGGGCTTTCTCTACGTTACCTAGAATAAGTGAGGAGGTAATCACTGCTTTTGCCCTAGAATTTAATGCAATATAATGCAGTTCTTTTGGATGGAGGGTGAACATAACTGGTACGATAATAGCACCTGCTCTCGTTATCCCCTGATAAGCAAAAATAACTTCTGGACAGTTTGGCATACAAACGATGACTCTATCACCCGCAGCAATACCATGCTTACGGAGTCCGCTAGCGAATTGGTTGGCAAACATCTTACATTCCATGTTGGTATATTGCTTTTCTTTAACATGTAAAAAAGGATACTCGCCAAACTGACTGATGTTTGTTTCAAGCAAATCACTTAGCCTCACAACACCAACTCCTTTTTAAGGTACTACTTAGAAAAAAATGGAATCCTAACCACACAAGAATCCCCCTTGTATTCTAGTAAACACAAGAGGGACCTTTATATAGATATGCCCTGCTCTACTAAACGATCGCTATTAATCTACTTTGATTGGAACAATTTTCCCATCTTCAACTGCAGCCACTGATAAATCAAATTCAAATCCGCCATCCTCACCAATTTTGTCAACCGCATAGATTTTTTTATCGTCTGCTAAATTGTCTAATCCAGCCTGCATATTAGCGCGGATTTTTTCAACATCATCCACCGAACCAGCAGCTTTCATGGCTTCAACAAATACATGCATACCAATATAGTTGAGACCCGCTTCAGAACCAGGATTTTCCCCATACTGATCATTGTATCGTTTCACAAAATCAGGAATCGCAGCTTCTTGTGAATCTACTAGCGGCATAACACCAATCGAACCATTTAATAAGTCATAAGATCCTGTTACTGCCTTCATTTCATCAAATTTCGCCTGGTCCATAACGATGAAGCCGCCTTTGAAGCCAAGCTCGCGAGCTTGTTTTGCTACTTTCGCAGTCGGCTCAGAAGCACCACCAATGAACAATACATCTGGCTTCTCTTTTAGCGCATTCGTTAAAATCGTGAAGAAATCTGTTTCTTTGGTAAAATCAATCGCAGAGTCATAAACTACTTTACCGCCTTCTTTTTCCCAGTAAGTCTTTAAGTTGGCTGCCCAGTCCTTACCATATTGAGAAGCAGTTGGAAGGAATGCCGCATTTTTACCAAATTTCTCCATTGCATACTCGGTAAATGGTTGCATATATCCGTCATAACGCGGCGGGATTCGAACCGTTAAATTATTTCCGACTTCAGTAATTTGTGGTTCGCTTGAATAGGCACCAATGATAAATTTATCCAACTGATTAAATACCTGTAATGCGAAGATTCCGCCGCTGTGCGGTGTAAAAATAATCGGCGGTTTATTTTCTTGAACTAATCTCTTGGCGTTCGCTCCGGCTTCATTTGGCAGGTATTTATCGTCTAAGGAAACGATATTTAATTTGTACTTCTTGCCATTCACTTCAAAGCCGCCAGCTGCATTTACTTCATCAGCTGCCATCTTCACTCCATTTAATGTTCGCTCTCCATAAAAGGCAGCTGGGCCGCTTAACGGACCTGTATAGCCGATGTTAACGGTTCCTACTTCCTCTGATTTATTGTCATCTTCCTTTTGATTAATATCTCCTGATGTATTGGTTGAACTATTGCAGGCTGCTAGGCTGAAAATAAATACGAATACCATACAGTACATAAAAAGCCACTTCATTTTTTTCATGTTTTCCCCCTTGTATTTTCATAGAATTTTCAGTGGTGGTACTTGGTGAATATGAACCATCACCCCCTTAGAAGGCAAACCATATTAAGCTCCTATGTACGCCTTCCTAACCTCATCATTAGCAAATAATTCTTGTGATGTACCTTGAAGGACAATGGAGCCATTTTCATACACATAGCCTTTATCTGCAATTTTTAATGCTGCGTTGGCATTTTGCTCTGCCAAGAGGATCGTCGTCCCCTCACGATTTATTTGCTGGATGACCTCAAACATCTGCTCGACAATCAATGGCGCTAGACCAACCGATGGTTCATCGAGGAGCATCAATTTTGGTTTTGACATTAACGCCCTGCCGATGGCAAGCATTTGCTGCTGCCCACCGCTCAATGAACCAGCAGCATCTTCCTTTTTATCATGGAGTATCGGAAAAAGTTCGTAGACGTGCTGTAAAGACTTTTTAATGTCATCCTTCTTCCTTCTGTGAACAAATGCTCCCATTCTTAAGTTTTCCTGGACAGACATCGCTGGGAAGAGCTTTCTTCCTTCTGGACATTGACCAATCCCTAATTGAACAATTTTGTCCGCAGTCATCTTGTTTAAAGATTTTCCTTCAAAAAGAATTTCACCTTCTGCAGGCTTGTTTAATCCGCTAATCGTACGAAAGGTAGTGCTTTTGCCGGCACCATTTGAACCTAATAGGACGACAATCTCTCCCTCATTCACTTCGATGTTTATGTCATGAACCGCGGCAAAACTGCCATATTTGACAGAGATGTTGTTCAAACTAAGCAATTGCCCCACCTCCCAAATAAGCCTTTATGACAGCCTGATTATTCTGGATTTCTTCAGGTTTCCCCTCGGCAATCTTTTCCCCATAATTCAATACCATAATTTTGTCAGCTAGCTTCATAATCATTTGCATTTTGTGTTCAATCAGACAAACGGTAATTCCCTCAGCTGCCATTTTTTTTATTAAAACCGCTAAACCCTCGGTCTCATCCGGATTGACTCCTGCCGCAGGTTCATCAAGAAAGACGATTTCAGGGTTAGTGGCCAGTGCCAATGCAAACGCTGTTCGTTTTTTCTCCTCCTGTGTTAAACCTGCAACGGGTTTATGTGCTACTTTTTGTAGATCAACAAACTCAATTACCCCCATAGCTTTTTCACGGCAAAGATTTTCTTCTAATTTAAGCCGCTTTGTCCGGAAAATCGCATCAAACAAATTAGACTTTGTCCGTAACCTATGGCCGACAATGATATTATCCAACACGCTGGATTGCTCAAATAGATTCGTAGTTTGGAAGGTCCTCGCAACCCCTAGCTGTGCGATTTTATTAGAAGGTAATTTAGTAACATCCAGCCCTTTAAAGATAACCTGTCCCGAACTTGGAGGATGAAAGCCGCTGATTAAGTTAAAAAAAGTAGATTTACCAGCACCATTGGGACCAATGATGGCGTTAATTTTTCCTTGTTCAATCGTACAATCAACGCTGTTTACAGCCACCAATCCACCAAATTTTTTTGTTAACTTTCTTGTTTCCAAAAAAATCATCTTTACCCCTCCTTTACTTGTTCTTCAGGCAGTTTCTTAGCACTCATGATTTTTTGGTGAACAGGTGCTTTAAGTTTTTGAGTCCAGATTACGATGGCTCCGACAATTCCGCGCGGATAGAAAATAATTAACAGAGTTAACACAGGTCCGAAAACGAGCATCCGATAATCCTGTAAAAACTGAAGCCGCTGTGATAGGGCAACAATTAAGAGCGTACCAACAATGGGACCAGTTAAGGTGCCAATCCCTCCTACAAGTAAATAGGTTAGAAAATCAAACACAATCGTAATTGAGCCGATATCTGGTCCAATAAAACGAACAAAAGATGCATACAGTGCGCCAGATAGCCCCGCTATCACCGTTGAAATGACAAATACTGTTAGTTTGTTTTTCATCGTGGAGATCCCGATGGTTTGCGCCAAATCTTCGCTATTTCGAATTGCGATATAGGTTCTGCCTGAAAGTGAGTGAACAATACGATACATGATGAGGACGACTAGGAGTAGGAAGAACAAAACTAGGTAGTAGTGGCTTTGTAAGGTTTCAAAAGATAGTGGTCCGATGTTTGCTGGTGCAGGAATACCTATCAGCCCGCGAACACCTTCGGTAAAGCTGTCCCATTTATCAATGACAAGATAGATAATATAGCCAACACAGAGCGTATAAATCGCAAAAAAATGCTCTTTTGTTCTAAGAGAGATGAGGCCAACAAAGAATCCTATGACACCTGTAATAACCAGGGATAGAAGAAGTGCAGGCCAGAAATTCATTTCTGCTTTGGTGGTTAATAAACCTAGGGAATAGGCTCCTATTGCAAAAAAACCGGCATGTGCCAAGGAAAGATAACCAGTATAACCCGCAAGTAGATTAAGGCCGTATACACCAATCATCCAAATAAAGGATAGAGTCATCACGTGGATGAAATAATCATTTTGACTGATTAATGGAAAGACAATCGCTAGTAAAATAAGAAGTAGAATAACAAATCTTTTAATTTTTGACATTAATGTCCCCCCTTTGAAAAAAGACCTGTAGGTTTAACAGATAAAATTAGAACGAGGAGGACAAAGGCAATAATGTCCTTATAGTCATTGGAAATATAGGTCGCCCCTAAGCTTTCACTAAATCCTAAAATATAGCCGCCTAAAATGGCTCCAGGTACACTTCCCATACCGCCAAGGATGATGATAACAAACGCTTTTAAAATGACTAAATGCCCCATTGCAGGGAAAACGAGATTAATAGGTGCACTTAACGACGCAGCTATAGCGGCTAAACCCCCAGATATCATGAAAGTAAGCATGGCGACTTTATTGGTGTTAATCCCAACAAGATTTGCACCTTCACGATTTTGTGACATTGCAATAATGGTTGAACCAGTAAAGGTTTTTTTCAAGAATAAGGTTAATAGAATCATAACCACGATAGCTGATATGACAATAAGCAAGCGCTGCATTGTAAAGGTCAATCCTAAAATTTCAACTACCTGACCATATGGAGTTGGCATACTCTGGAATTCTGCACCCCAGACAAATTGGGCGAACGCTTCTAAGAATAAGAGAATACCAATGGCAGCAATTTTATCATGGATTGGAGGTGCTTCTCTAAGAGGATGGAATACAAATCTTTCCATTAAGACACCTAGAACACCAACAACCAAAATCGATACAAAAATAGCAATCCAATAATGTAATCCATACTTGGTCATCATCGTTAACGTTATGTATCCCCCCATCATATAAAGTGCACCATGTGCGAAATTGGGAATGTGCAAGATCCCATAAACTAACGTTAAACCTAAAGCTACTAAACTGTAAACGCTTCCAATTGTCAAACCATTAAATAATTGCTGAATAAGTATCTCCATAGTTCCCTCCTTTTAATATCCAACGTTTTTACAAGGGAGCAAACCGAGATTGGCTACTCCCATGTGACATTACTAAAAGGTACCCTTTGTGACGCCAAAATAAGTAACGATTCCCTCAATTGAGTGTTTTTAAAACCATTCTCATCAAAAAATGGAAACTAGCGTCATTATTATCTGCTTCATACTCTTTACTCTTTTTCGATTATGGTAGCGATTCCTTGACCGCCGCCAATACAAGCCGTAATGAGCGCATATCTTCCATTTGACCGTTTTAGTTCATAAATAGCTTTGGTTGCCAAGATGGCACCTGTCGCTCCAAGTGGATGACCATGTGCGATAGCACCGCCATTCACATTTACTTTATTTAAATCCATATTAAGCTCTCGATTACATGCAAGTACCTGTGCTGCAAAGGCTTCATTGATTTCAATCACATCCATATCCGCTATAGACAGTCCTGACTTTTCCATTACTTTTCTTACGGCTGGAACAGGTCCAATTCCCATGATATTTGGATCAACCCCCGCAACCGCATAAGAACGGATTACGGCTAGCGGAGTAAGATTTAACTCCTCTGCTTTTTCTCTTGACATAATCACAAGAGCGGATGCTGCGTCATTTAATCCGGAGCTATTGCCGGCGGTTACAGTACCGTCTTTTAGAAAAGCTGGCTGCAGCTTTGACAATGCCTCTATCGTCGTTTGCGGACGTGGATGTTCATCTGTTTTAAAAATGACTGGCTCTCCCTTTTTTATCGGAATGGAGATGGGAACGATTTGTTCACTAAAGCGTCCTTCTTCCATAGCAGCCTTCATACGCTGCTGGCTCATCTGGGCGAATTCATCCTGTTCTTCTCTCGAGATCTTATATTTTTCAACGAGATTTTCAGCTGTTATCCCCATTGGAGGATCCCCGATTTCCTTTGGTGACAGTTGTGATTTCCTAAAGCTTGGGGGCAAAGCACTATATGGTTTTTCTGGGCGATCCATCAAATAAGGAGCGCGGCTCATACTTTCGGTACCGCCGGCAATATAAATATCACCATCGCCAGCCCAAATAGCTTGGGCTGCTAGATTAATGGCATTAATACCGG